>JAFMJY010000105.1 GCA_017853245.1 Burkholderiales bacterium
GGCATCCGGGAGCGCGTGATCTTCACCCACAAGCTCACCGTCAACAGCGCCGGCCGCACGGACTCTTTTTACGACACGCTTGTCAACACGCCATCGGCCTTTCTGCTGAATGGCGCGTTCCAGCCCACCCTCGTCATGCGCCCGGGCGAGGTGCAGGTATGGCACTTCGTGAACAGCGCAAGCTTCCGCCCCTTCCACCCGGTGCTCGACGATCACACGATGCTGGCGTTTGCCCGGGATGGCGCGCCCTATGACCAACGCTTCCTGCCGGTGAATCGCCTGAGCACGGCCAACTTGCGCCCGCCCGAATGGCCCGGTGCCGCCGTCTATCCTGGCGGAAGGCTCAGCGTGATCGTACGGGCGAGCGACACGCCCGGCGCGTATTACCTGCGATCGGCCGACGCGCCGTCGAGCGATGGCGAAGAGATCGTTGCGCGGCTCGTGGTGGAAGGCGAGCCGGCTGCCATGAGCTTGCCTCCTCCGACCCGACTGGCGCGGCCCCAGGAGCTCAAGCCCATCACCGACGACGAATTCGCCGCGGCCGGCGGTCGGCAACGAACGATCATGCTCTCCATCGAGCCCAAGGACAGCCCGCGCCTGCCCCAACCACTTCCGGAAGGCGAGGACTGGTTTGTACCTGCATCCGACGTGCAGAACTTCATCACGAACCTCGTGTTCGCGGCAGGCAAGCCACCCTCGGCGGGAGGAACGGGGCTTGCGGTCTTTCAGTCGTGGCTGGCGGAGCACAAAACCGTGCCGCTCAACGCGGTGGAGGAGTGGACTCTCATCAATGGCAACGCTTACCCGCACCCTTTTCACATCCACGTCAACGAGTGCTACGTGACCAAGCTCAATGGCGAGGCGATCACGCCGTTCTGGGCGGACACGCTTCCCATTCCCCCGAACGGATCGCTCACGTTTCGGAGCCGCTTCACGGACTTCACGGGGAGTTTCGTCTGGCATTGCCACGCCCTCGATCATGAGGACATGGGGATGATGCAGCTCGTGGAGGTGCGGGCCTAGGCCTTCAGCAGTTCCCCTCGCGGCCGGGCCTTGTCGCAAGCCCGGCGGAGGGGCGGGGTCATCGAAGGGCTGTCCAGAGCTTCAGCGGCACATGCCGGGCCGCATGAGCGAAGTCTTTGTCGGTGGAAAGCAGGGTGAGCTCGTGCCTGCGGCAGAGCTGGACGAGCAGCGCATCGATAGTTCCGACTTGCACGCCGGCCCGGCGGCACGTGTTGCGAATGTCGGCGGCGGCAATGTGGTCGGCTCGGTCTGGCGAAATAATTGGCAGGGCCCGAAACCGGTCAACGATCGCCGCGGCTGCTCGGGGTTTGTTGAAGCCCTGCAGGAGCTCCTGCAAAACCAAACCGGTAGTCACGACGGCATCGGCGCCTGCCAACGCTTCTAGGAGTACGTGCACCTCCGGCGCGTTCGCCGCGGCATCCCGCCGCAACGCGAGCGACCAGACGCTGGTGTCAACCAGCAGCGTCATCGACGGCTGCGCTCGGCCTTGTAGTCGTAAGCCGGGTCCCAGTCGAGCTTGCCGAAGAGTTCCGCGACTTTCTTTTGCTCCCGGCGGGCGATGAACTCTCTGAGCGCGAGGGTTACTGCGGCTTTCTTGGTCGGTTCACCGCTTAGCTCGAGCACTTGCTCAAGAAGCTTGGGGTCGAGGGCGAGGTTGGTTGCCATGTGTGAATATCTGTGTAAAGACTTACACATGATACCGCGATAAGTCGTCCGTCGGCGCCCGAAGTGCGCCGTCTCGCGAGTGGATTCTTGGTTAACCGCCTGCTCGCGAGTTGATGCCGGCGGCGAGGGGAGTTTGGTGGAGGCGGCGGGAATCGAACCCGCGTCCGAATGCCTTTCCACAAACAGTTCTACATGCGTAGCGGATTGTTCTGCTTTAACGGTTGGGCCATGAATCCGCTCACGACTTGCCCCGCGATCCGCCTTGGATTTAGGTTCCCGCCAAGCGGCCCGGCGGGTTCCGATTCACTGTTTATGACTCCGCTGCCGGTGTTCTGGCCCCACCCAGTGAAAAGTAGGTGCGGAGCTGGCCGGGATTAAGCGGCCAGGGCGTACGTTTCGTCGTTCGCAGTTAAATTTGCGAGTCCAGCGGTTTTACGAGGCGTTGGCGCTCGGCATGCCCTGCTTGTTTCACTGCACCCGTCGAAGCCAGGTCGCCCCCGAATTCGATGGAGTGTTGCAGCCGCCATTCTACGCTTCGGCTGCTCACGGAAGCTCAGATGGGGGCGGGGGCGGGAAGTTCAACGGCGTCCCCACGGGGTATTACAATAACAATTCTTGTAATACTTTTTGAGGGAAGCCATGACAACGCTCACCATCAAGGGCCAGGTGACCATTCCCAAGCACATCCGCGACGCCCTCGGCCTGAAGCCCGGCTCTTCCGTGAGCTTCGCCGTCAACGCGGATGGCGAGGTGGTCGTTCAGCGCGCCCAGGCCGCAAACGGCCGAAAGCGGGATCGGTTCGAGGCCGCCCGCGGCAAGGCGGAAGTGAAATGGCGCACCGCGGATCTCATGGCGCTGCTGCGCAGCGAGCGGTAGATGCTGGTCGACACCAACATCCTCATCGACGTATTGGAAAACGACCCGGAATGGGCCGATTGGTCTATTGCGCAACTGCAGGCGCAGTCGCGAGTGCATCGCCTGGTCATCAACCCGATCATCTACGCCGAGTTGTCGCTCGCCTTAGCGACCATCGAATCCCTCGACGATGCCGTGGAGGGCATGGAGCTGGGCGTAGTTGAGATTCCCCGTCCCGCGCTCTTCCTCGCGGGGAAGGCCTTTCTGCAATACCGGCGCAAGGGTGGCGCCAAGGGCAACGTACTGGGCGATTTCTTCGTGGGCGCGCACGCGGCGGTGAGC
This sequence comes from Burkholderiales bacterium, assembly GCA_017853245.1. Taxonomy (GTDB): domain Bacteria; phylum Pseudomonadota; class Gammaproteobacteria; order Burkholderiales; family Usitatibacteraceae; genus FEB-7. The sequence continues at coordinate 2,887 of JAFMJY010000105.1, forward strand.
GGGCTCCCTTTGCTGACGCGGAATCCCCGCAGTTACCGGACCTACTTTCCCGGGGTCACGGTCGTGGCGCCCGGGTAGGCAGAGGCCATTCGGCCTCGACAGCGCGCTGGATCAGTCAAGCATTGATGTTGGGTAGGTGCTTCGCAGGCTCCATGCTGTCGTGAAGGACGCGGAGCACCTCCACGTGGCCTTCATGAGCTCGGAAAACAATGAAGTGCCTGGCGCCTTTCCCTCGCCTTGCAGCGTGCAAGGTGAGCACACCCGGCGCCAACTCATCGCGCTGCTTTGCGCCTGTAGCGTTTGGCCCGTGCGTTAAAGCCTCCACGGCCAAGGCAAGCGTCTCCATGTACCGCTCGGCTTGTGCCGCACCGAAATTCAGCGCCGTCCAGTTGGCGATCTCCTCCAAGTCTCGCTCGGCAAGCGCGGAAAGCCGGATTCGCCGGGCACCGCTCACGCCTTGGGTCGGGCCTGGCTGGCGATCCGCTTGAAGTGGGACTTGATCGCCTCGGGCGAATCGAGGCTCTTGAAGCGGCCCGCTTCGATGTCTTCGATGCCGGCCTTGACTGCGGCTCGTAGCGCCTTCAAGCGATAGGCATCTTCGGCCGCACGTTGCTCGAGGAGGCGAAGCCCTTCGCGAAGCACTTCGCTCGCATTTTGGTACCGGCCGCTGGCGACCAACTCCTCGACCAGGGACGCCTGATGATCAGTGAGAACGACGTTGCGAGTCGGCATGGGTGTGCTCCGCGAAAGCAATCGAGTGGCATAGTATGCCAATAAGTCGAGACGGCGCACTGTGACCTCCCTTGACGTTGAACCCGTGCAATTAACGCGCACGGCGCCGGGAAGGTTGACGACTGGTCGTCTTAAGGCCGTAGCTTCAGCAGCTTGTCGATCAGCAGGTAGCGCGTGGGATCGTCCGGGCAGGCTCCGAACCCGCACATCAGCACGGTGGAGAGGACATTCAGCGCCGTGAGCAGCACCGCCAGCCAGATGGCCGTGCTTGCCATGAGTCCGAGCTTGGCGGGCCTCGACCCGAAGTTGCGATCGAAAATGAGCAACAAGGTCAGCACGAAAATCGCGAACAGGTACACCACTGCAGCCCACGTGTAGTAGTGCATGCCCGCGACGGCGGTGCCGTATCCGGGATCACCCGGCAGGATGTGGAGCAGGATGTGCCGGTCTGCGATGAGGGTGCCCAACAGCGCAGCAAGAATCGACAGCGCATAGTGGCTGGCTCGCGTTCCGTGCACGAGATTCAGGATGAAGCCCGCTCCCATGGCGCAGAAGAGCGCGCGCTGCATCATGCACAGCGGGCAGGGGAGCTCGTTTAGGGCAAGCTGCATGCTGAAAGCGACGATCAGTAGCGACGAGATCGCGTAGAGGGCCAGCACGTTCAGCATCTGGACAAGGGCGGCAGGCATCGCGGCGTCCTCAGAATGAGAGGTTCAGCTTGGTGGTGGCGTGGTGGGCGAACAGCGCCACGTTCAGCACGCACGCCACCAGGAACAGCGTGATCGTGAGCCCCCTCGGCCCCTTCCATGCCGACAGCAGCACGGTGAGCCACATCACGTAGAGCAGGATGAACTGCATGGCGCGCCTCAGGCTTTCAGGAAGTCGAGCGGTTGGTGTTTGCGCCGGAAGAGCCCGGATGCGTCGGCTCCCCACCAGCGCGACGTGACGGATGTCCACACTTCTCGGGTATCGATCGAGGGCGGCGGCCCGCCAATCTGCCCGAGATTGATCACCTTGGTGGGTTCCCCGTAGAGCCCGCCCTTCACGCGGCCGCCCATGGCGAAATGCGTGGATGCCAGGCCGTGGTGCGTGCCGCCTCGCTCGTTTTCCCTGAGGGATCGGCCGAACTCGTCATACGTCACGACGAGCGTTTCATCCCACCGGCCGATCTCGATGAGGCCCTCGCGAAGTGCGGCAAGCCCGCGCGTGAGGCGCGCCAGCGCATCAGCCTGCCACTTGAGCTGATCCCAGTGCGTGTCCACCGAGTGGTGTTTGTCGCCGTCGTGGCCATTGAGCGTGATGTGGATGACCCTGACGCCCGGGTGGGTGGCCGCCAGTTCTACTGCTGCGCGCGCGTTCATGCCGAACTGGTCGGTGGGGAAATCCGTGCGGAGCATTTGTGGCGCGGCGGTGCGGTCACGTTGCGCGAGAAGAGGCTTGGCGGGGTCGTTGACGTCGACGGCGCATTCACCCAGGCGCCGCTTGTCGAGCCACTCGGAAGCGTGGGCCACCTGCACCACAGGGCGCTGGTTGCCGCGGAAGGGCCCCATGGGGTCCGTCTCGCGGATGTCCAGCATGTCGAAGGCAACGGCGTCGGCGATGTCGATTGTTGGCGCAAGCCGCGTCAGAGCCCGGGTTGCCCACCCGTCGTTTGTGTACTCGCCTTCGTCGGAGGCGGTGAAGGCCATCTCGGTGTCGCGGAAGTGCTGCTGCGTGACATCGGGCAGCCCAATGCCTTGCAGGATCGCGAGCTCCCGTTGTTCCCATACCGGCACCAGTGACCTCATGGCCGGGTGAAACCCATGATGGTCGGTGAGTTTCAGCACGGCATCGCGCGGCACTGCGATGGTGGGCCGGGCGCCGTAATACGTTGCATTAGTAAACGGCACCCAGGTGTTGTAGCCGTCGTTGCCGCCGTGCGTATACACGAGCACGAGCAAGCGATTGCCGGTACCGGACGGATTCGCGTGCGCCGATAGCGACGCCGCGAAGGGAGCGGCGGCGAGGGCTGACAGGAAATGTCGACGTCTCATGGGCGCGGGAGGCGGGTGACTGGATGATTATAGGCGCGGGCTGCCCGTCCAGCCGCACCAGTGCGCGATGTGGAGGGGCGACTCCACCACGGCATCGGCCCCCCACTCGTGGGGCCCGGCGCCATCGCCCAGGTAGCCGTATCCCGCAGCCAGCACGGGCATCCCGGCGGCGCGGGCAGCCTCCACGTCGCGCAAGTCATCCCCGACGTACATTGCTCCGCCTGGCGCCACGCCGATTGCACGAGCCGCGTGCAGCAGGGGGTCCGGGTATGGCTTGGCGCGGGCGCAAGTGTCGCCGCCAACGAGGATGGCCGAGCGCGTATCGATGCCCAACGTTTCGAGAATGGGTCGGGCGAGCCGCTCGGCTTTGTTGGTGACCACGCCCCACGGAAGCGCGCGGGCCTCGATCGTCTCGAGCAGTTCCGCCATGCCAGCGAACAGCGCGGAGTGAACACAGATGTTGCGCTCATAGACGGAGATGAATTCCGCGCGCAGCGGCTCGTAGCCTTCATCGCCGGGTGACAGGCCAAAGGCGGTTCCCACCATGCCGCGAGCGCCACGCGAGACGTGGGGGCGGAGTTTCGCGAGCGGCAGGGGGTCCCGCCCACGCGAAACCAGCATCTGGTTCACTGCAGCAGCCAGGTCCGGCGCGGTATCGACCAGCGTGCCGTCGAGGTCGAAGAGCAGCGCGCGGAGGGGTAGGGCCACGGAGCTGTGTGGGTCAGGTGCGGCGCGTCGACAGGATGTAGTTCACCGCCGTGTCGCGGTTGAGCGCGAAGTGGTAATTCAGCGGGTTGAACTGCATGCCGGTGAGGTCGATTTCCTCGAGACCGGCGGCGCGGCAGTGCGTGGCAAGCTCCGAGGGGGTGATGAGCTTTGCGTACTCGTGCGTGCCCTTCGGCAGCAAGCGCAGCACGTATTCGGCGCCGACGATCGCAAACAGGAAGGACTTCAGGTTGCGGTTGATCGTGGCAAAGACGGCGAGGCCGCCAGGCTTCACCAGGGATGCGCAGGCGCGCACGGTGCTCGCCGGGTCCGGCACGTGCTCGAGCATCTCCATGCAGGTCACGACATCGTAGGCGCTTGGCTCTGCCTCGGCCGTTTCCTCCGCTGAAGCGAGGCGGTAATCGACCTGAACGCCACTTTCCAGCTGGTGCAGCATCGCTACCTTGAGCGGCTTGTCGGCGAGATCGATGCCGGTGACGGTGGCGCCGCGGCTCGCCATCGCCTCCGCGAGAATGCCGCCGCCGCAGCCCACGTCGATCACCCGCTTGCCAGCCAGGCCGCCTGCGAGGCGCTCGATGTGCTCGAGCCGTACGGGATTCATCCGGTGCAGCGGCTTGAATTCGCTTTCCGGGTCCCACCAGCGGCTGGCGAGCGCGCTGAATTTGGCGAGCTCGGCCGGGTCGACGTTGGGGTTCGTTTGGGCGTTGTTCGATGGGCTCATGGGCTGGTCCGGATCCGCTCTCGCCACCAGTGGGCTTTGGCGCGCAATTCTGCTTCGTCCACGCCAGTCAGGGCTCGGTTCCGCAGACGCTGCTCGCCGCCTACCCAGACGTCCGTGACGTTTTCCCGCCCGGCTGCATTCACCACATGCGAGACGGGGTCGTAGCAGGGCTGCGTTTCGATCGTGTCGAGGTCGATGGCGGTGAGGTCGGCGGCCTTGCCCGGCTTGATGGAGCCGATGCGATCGCCCAGGCCGATGGCGCGGGCACCATCGAGAGTGGCAGCGCGCAACGTGTCGTGGGCGCTCCACGCGCGCGCGTCCCCGCTCGTGCCTTTGGCCAGCAGTGAGGCAAGCCGCATCTCGGCCAGCATGTCGAGGCGGTTGTTGCTCGCCACGCCGTCGGTGCCGACCCCGACCGTCACACCGCTGGCGCGACACTTCGCCATGGGGGCAAGGCCGCTCGCCAGCTTGAGGTTCGATACAGGGCAGTGCGCCACGAATGCTCCCTCGCGCGCCAGCAGGTCGATTTCCTGTGCCTCGAGGTGCACCGCATGCACGCCGATGAGGCGAGGGCTCACGAGCCCCAGCCGATGCAGCCGCGCCAGCGGCCGTGCGCCGTGTTTCTCGAGGCTCTCCCGTATTTCCTCCAACGTCTCATGAACGTGGATGTGGATCGGCGCGTCGATTTCCTCCGCGATCACGGCTACGCGTTGGAATGTCTCGTCGGAAACGGTGTAAGGCGCATGGGGTGCGAGGCAGAAGCTCAGCAGTTCCTCGCCGCGATAGGCGTCGCGGGTGGCAAGGCCCTTGTGCAGATAGGTTGCCGCATCCGGCGCGTAGGGCGTCGGAAACTCGAGGGTGATGATGCCGAGGCTCGCGCGCAAGCCGGCCGAAAGCGCGGCGCGAGCCGTTGCCTCCGGAAAGAAGTACATGTCGTTCACGCAGGTCGTGCCGCCCCGAAGCAGCTCAGCCGCGGCCAGCAGGCTGCCGTCGTAGACGAAATCGTCGCCGACGTGTCGCGTCTCGGCAGGCCAGATGTGCTCCTGGAGCCACGGCATGAGCGGCACGTCGTCAGCCAGGCCACGAAGCAGCGTCATCG
>JAFMJY010000106.1 GCA_017853245.1 Burkholderiales bacterium
TCTCCGGGTTGCCGAACATGACGCCGATCTTCATGCGGATCTGGTTGATGAAGATCACAAGCGTATTGGAGCGCTTGATGTTGGCGGTGAGCTTGCGCAGCGCCTGCGACATGAGGCGCGCCTGCAGGCCCATCTGCGGCTCGCCCATTTCACCTTCGATCTCGGCCTTGGGCGTGAGGGCTGCCACCGAATCGACCACCACGCAATCCACCGAGCCGGAGCGCACCAGCATGTCGGCGATTTCAAGCGCCTGCTCGCCGTTGTCCGGCTGGGAGAGCAGCAGCTCGGCAGTGTTGACGCCGAGGCGCTGGGCGTACTGCGGGTCCATGGCGTGCTCGGCGTCGATGAAGGCTGCCGTGCCGCCGTTCTTCTGCACGTTGGCGATGACCTGCAGCGTGAGGGTGGTCTTGCCCGACGATTCCGGGCCGTAGATCTCGACGATGCGCCCGCGCGGCAGGCCGCCGACGCCAAGCGCCATATCCAGGCCCAGGGAGCCGGTGGAGACCACTTCGAGGTCGCGGGCGACATCGTGGTCGCCCATGCGCATGATGGAACCCTTGCCAAACTGGCGCTCGATCTGGGTGAGCGCGGCCTGGAGGGCCTTCGACTTGTTTTCGTCCATGGGGGCGGCTTCGGCTTTCGCTGCGGAGATGACTTTGAGCATGTGAATTATCCCATTCCGTGGTTGAGGTTGTTGTCCGCCCAGGCCTAGCGCGTTTTGCGCACCAGGCCCGCCATCACACCGAAAATCTCCAGGCGCCCCTTCGGGCGAATGACCGGGTAAGCCTTGTTCGCGGGCTTCAGGACGAACGTGCTTTTTTCTCGGTCCAGGTACTTCACGGTGAATTCGTTGTCCACGATGGCGACGACGATGTCGCCGACGTTGGCATTGGGTTGCTGCTCGACGACGATGAGGTCCCCCTCGTGGATGCCGGCATCGATCATCGAATCGCCCTTCACGCGCACCAGGGACGTCTTGGACGGGATGCGGATGAGGTAATCGTCGATGGTGACGAGGTCGTAGCCTTCCGAAAGGGCAGGATTGGGCAGCCCCGCCTGCACGGTGTCGTGGGCGAGGCGGCGTTCGAAGAAGCGCGGGCCGGGCTTCAACTGCCGATCAGGAGTCCAGCCGAGATACCCCGCCTCTTCGAAGCGCCGCACGCACTCCGATACCCACGACTTGGCCGAAATGCCCCACAGGGTGGCGAGCACCGAGTAGGACGGAATGACCTTGTGCTCGGCGTAGTAGTCCTGGAGCTTCTCCAGGTACGCCGGATCGAGGGGCTGCTGGCTTTTTAACGCCATGACGAGGGTCTTGGTTGACAGAACGAATGTTCGGTACCGTACCGAACGAACGTTCTGACGTCAAGCCCCCCCCCTACTCCGGAGCGATCCCCTTATCCCGGGCCAGGCAGACCAGACCCTCGAGCGCCGCCTCGACGGCCTGCTGCCGAATGGCCTCCCGGTCACCCTCGAAGCGCCTGAGACGGGTATGGATGGCCCCGCCCGGCCCGGACCAGCCGATCCAGACCGTCCCCACGGGCTTGCCTGGCGAAGCGCCACCCGGCCCGGCGATTCCCGTCACGCCGACGCCAAGGTCGGCACGGGCCTTGTTCGCGGCGCCCCTCGCCATCTCCGTCGCCACCGCCTCGGACACCGCCCCGTGCGTCGATAGCGTCTGGGGATGAACGCCCAGAAGCGCCACCTTCACCTCGTCGGCATAGGCCACCACGCCACCCTGGAACCACGCCGAGCTGCCGGGGAGGCGGGTGATGGCCTCGGCGACGCCGCCACCCGTGCACGACTCCGCCGTAGCGAGCTTCCATCCGGCGGCCCGACACGCTGCGCCCAGTTCCTCCACCAGGTCATCGATACGGGACACGGCCCTCATCCCGCCAGTCGGCGCCCGCTCGGCGTGTCGAAGAAATAGACGCGCCCGGGCTTCGGCGACAGGGTCAGCGACGCGCCCGGCTGCGGCGCCTGGTGGCCGTCGACTCGCACCACAAATGAGGCGCCGGCAGCGCTCCCGTGCAACAAGGAATCCGCGCCCAGGGACTCCACCGAATCCACCCGAAACGCGAGAGCCGGCCCAGCCACGGAGCCCGCCGACGACACCACAAGATGCTCCGGCCTCACACCCACGGTCACGGCGGCACGCGCGGTCGAGCGCAAGGCCTCGGGCAGCGGGAACTCGAGCCCGCTGCCGACCTCGACCCCATCCCCGACGCGCCGTCCGGGAACGAGATTCATCGCCGGTGAGCCGATGAATCCGGCGACGAAGGTGGAGGCAGGGTCGTCGTACACCGTCAGCGGCGCGCCCACCTGCTCCACGGTTCCAGCGTTCATCACCAGCATGCGATCGGCGAGCGTCATGGCCTCCACCTGGTCATGGGTCACGAAGACGCTCGTCGTGCCGAGGGAACGGTGCAGCTTCTGGATCTCCAGTCGCATCTGCACACGCAACTTGGCATCCAGGTTGGAGAGGGGCTCGTCGAAGAGAAACGCGGCCGGCTCGCGAACGATGGCCCGGCCCATGGCCACCCGCTGGCGCTGCCCGCCCGAGAGCTCGCGCGGCTTGCGCGCGAGGTACGGCCCCAGCTCCAGGATGCCCGCCGCCCGCTCGACTCGCGCATCGATTTCGGCGGACGGAAGCTTCCGGATCTTCAGCCCGTAGGCCATGTTGTCGCGCACGCTCATGTGCGGGTAGAGCGCGTAGTTCTGGAACACCATGGCGATGTTGCGATCCTTGGGTTCCACCTCGTTCACGCGCCGGCCACCGATGCGCACCTCTCCGGTGGTGGCCTCCTCGAGTCCCGCGATGATGCGAAGCAGCGTCGACTTGCCGCAGCCCGAGGGCCCGACCATGACGACGAACTCGCCATCGCCGATCGCCACGTCGAGCGGGTGAAGGACCTCGTTGTCGCCGAAGCGCTTGGTGACGGCGTGCAGGCTGATGTCGGCCATATCCTATTTCTCGGTTTCCACGAGGCCCTTCACGAACCACTTTTGCATGAGGATCACCACCAGCGCCGGGGGAATCAGCGCCAGCATGGCGGTGGCCATCACCAGGTTCCATTCGGTGAGCGCATCCCCCCCCACGATCATGCGCTTGATGCCGATCACCACCGTGTACATCTTTTCATCCGTCGTAATGAGAAGCGGCCAGAGGTACTGGTTCCAGCCGTAAATGAACTGGATGACGAAGAGCGCCGCCATGCTGGTCTTGGACAGCGGCACCACCACGTCCCAGAAAAAGCGCAGGGGCCCGGCCCCATCGATGCGCGCCGCCTCGACCAGCTCGTCCGGTATGGTCATGAAGAACTGGCGGAAGAGGAACGTCGCCGTGGCCGAGGCAATGAGCGGCAGCGTGAGGCCCACGTAGGAATCCAGCATGCCGAGGTCCGAGACGACCTTGAAGGTGGGAATGATGCGCACCTCCACCGGCAGCATGAGCGTCACGAAGATCATCCAGAAGAAGAAGTTCCGCAGCGGAAATCGGAAGTAGATGATCGCGAACGCCGAAATCAGCGAGATGGCGATCTTGCCCAGCGCGATGGCCAGCGCCATGACCAGGCTGTTCCACATCATCGCGCCCACGGGGGCTTGCGCGCCGCGTGTAGAGCCGGCCGTGAGCACCTGGGAGTAGTTGGCCCAGAGCTGGTCGCCGGGCAGCAGGGGCATCGGCACCGACAGGATGCTCTCCAGCGAGTGAGTCGAGGCGATGAATGTCACGTAAAGCGGAAACGCCACGGCCACGACGCCCGCGATGAGCGTCAGGTGATGGATGAATCGCAGGACGGGGCGGTTCTCGACCATGTCAGTACTGGACCCTGCGCTCGATGTAGCGGAACTGCACGACGGTGAGCGCGATCACGATCGCCATGAGGACCACCGACTGCGCCGACGAGCCACCCAGGTCCGCCGCCTTCACGCCGTCGTAGTACACCTTGTAGACGAGGATTTGCGTGGCGCCTGCGGGGCCGCCCTGGGTGGTGGCATCGATCACCCCAAAGGTGTCGAAGAAAGCGTGCACGATATTCACCACCAGCAGGAAAAACGTGGTGGGCGAGAGCAGCGGGAAGACGATGGTCCAGAAGCGGCGCACGGGCCCCGCGCCGTCGATCGCGGCAGCCTCGATGAGCGAGCGTGGAATCGCCTGCAGGCCCGCCAGAAAGAAAAGAAAGTTGTAGCTGATCTGCTTCCAGACCGTGGCGATCACCACCAGCAGCATCGCCTGCTCGCCGCGCAATACCCAATTCCAGTCCACGCCCATGCCGCGCAACACGTAGGAGATGATGCCCACCGACGGCGCGAACAGAAACGCGAACAGCACGCCCGCCACGGCGGAGGCGACGGCGTAGGGCCAGATGAGGAGCGTCTTGTAGGCCAACGCTCCGCGCAGGATTCCATCGGCGGCGACGGCCAGGGCGAGCGCCACTGCCAGGCCCATCACGGTTACCAGCGTGCTGAACACGGCCGTCACACGAATGGAGTTGAGGTACGACTCGCTCCTGAAGAGCTCGGCGAAGTTCGCGAGCCCGACGAACTGGGATTGCGTCCCGAAGGCGTCCTGCAGGAAGAACGAATAGAAAACCGCCTGGAACGCCGGCCAGAAGAAAAAGACGACGGTAATCGCGATCTGGGGCGCGACCAGCAGGTACGGCAGCCAGGACGACCGGAAGACGACCCGCTTTTCCATGGAGGGAGCGCGGAGCGGCTGGTGAGGCCGCCCCGCTCGAGCGCCGCGTTACTTGTTGGCGGCTTCGAACTTCCGCAGGATCTCGTTGCCGCGACGCACGGCGTCATCGAGCGCCGGCTTCGCCTGCTTCTTGCCGGCAAGTACCGCTTCGATTTCCTCCTCGATGATCTCGCGGCCCTGCACGAAGTTGCCGAAGCGAAGGCCCTTCGAGTTGGCGGTGGGCGCCTTGTTGGTCAATTGCCGCACCGAAACGTCGGTGCCCGGGTTCTTCTGGTAGAAGTCCGTCTTGCCCACGCGCTCCGCCGCGGCGATGGTGATCGGCACATAGCCCGTCGACGTGTGCCATTCCGCCTGCAGCTCAGGGCTGGAGAGAAAGCCCAGGAACTTCGCGACTCCCTTGTAGGAGTTGTTGGTCTTCCCCGACATCACCCAGAACGACGCGCCCCCGATGATGGAATTCTGCGGCGCACCCTTGATGTCATCGTGGTACGGCAGGAAGTTCACCGAGAAGGGGAACTTCGCGTTGCGCTTGATGTTCGCCTGGGCGGCGGAGCTCGACGTGAGCATGGCGCACTCGCCCGAGAAGAACTTGGCCTCGGCCTCGTTGCGGCGGCCGCCATAGGTGAAGAGGCCCCGCTTCGCGTAATCCGCGAGCATCGTGATGTGGCGAACGTGCTCTGGCGAGTTGACGGTGAACTGCGTGTCCATGCCGGCGATGCCGTTTTCCTTCGTGCCGATCGGCAGGTTGTGCCAGGCGGAAAAGTTCTCAATGTGCACCCAGGAGGGCCAGCCGGTCGTGTACACGCAGGCCTGGCCTGCAGCCTTGAGCTTTTCGGCGGCAGCGGTGAATTCCTTCCAGGTCTTGGGCGCCTTTTCCGGGTCGAGGCCGGCCTTCTTGTAGGCGTCCTTGTTGACGTAGAACACCGGCGTGGAGCTGTTGAAGGGGAAGGACAGCATGTTGCCCTTGTAATCCGTGTAGTACCCCGCCACCGCCGGCATGTAGGCCTTCGGGTTGAACGGCTCGTCGGCATCCTTCATCAGCTTGTACACCGGCACGACGGCGCCCTTGGCGGCCATCATGGTGGCGGTGCCGACCTCGAACACTTGCAGAATGTGCGGGGCATTGCCGGCGCGAAACGCGGCGATGGCAGCGGTCATCGACTCGGGGTAGCTGCCCTTGTAGACCGGCACCACCTTGTAGGCATTCTGGCTCTGGTTGAAGCGAGTGGCGTATTCGTTGAGCTTGTCGCCAAGGGCCCCAGTCATGGAGTGCCAGAGCGCGATTTCGGTTTGGGCCTGGGCGGCGCCGGCGAAGGCAACCGTGACGAGCGAGGCAAGCAGGGCTTTGCGGATCATGGGGGTCTCCTGTCTTGATCGGATTTTTATGGACTGGCGTTGCGACGGAAGATGTTACTCCGAACCGCTTCGCCCTGATCTACCATGCCGCCCATGAGCCCCGTCATTCTCGCCCTGGACCAGGGCACCACCAGCTCGCGCGCCATCGTCTTCGACCGGACCGGGCGCGCGCTTGCCACCGCCCAGCAGGAGTTCCGCCAGATCTTCCCCCAGCCTGGCTGGGTGGAGCACGACGCAGAAGAGATCTTCGCCACGCAGCGCGATACGGCGGCGCAGGCGCTCGCGGCTGCGGCCCTCGCGCCTGGGCAATTGGCCGGCATCGGCATCACCAACCAGCGCGAGACCACCGTGGTGTGGGAGCGCGCGTCGGGCAAGCCCATTGCCAACGCGATCGTCTGGCAGGATCGGCGCACCGCATCGGCGTGCGACGCGCTCCGTGCAGCAGGCCACGAGCCGCGCTTCCGCGCTCGCACGGGGCTGGTGCTCGACGCCTATTTCTCCGGCACCAAGCTTGCGTGGCTCCTCGACAACGTGCCGGGCGCCCGCGCGCGGGCCGAGCGCGGCGAGCTCGCCTTTGGCACAGTCGACAGCTGGCTCACGTGGAAACTTTCTGGCGGCAGCGCGCACGTCACCGACGTGAGCAACGCCTCGCGCACGCTGCTCTTCAACATTCACACGCTGGACTGGGATGAGGAGCTGCTCGCCCTGCTGCGCGTACCGCGCTCGGTGCTGCCGCAAGTGGCGAGCTCGAGCGAGGCAGTCGCCACGACACGCGTGCCCGGGCTCCCAGCTGGCACCCCCATAGCGGGCATGGCCGGCGACCAGCAGGCGGCCCTCTTCGGCCAGGCGTGCCACTCGCCGGGCCTCGCCAAGAATACGTATGGCACCGGCTGCTTCCTGCTCATGAACACCGGCCAGGAAGTGCCGGACTCGGCCAACCAATTGCTCTCGACGGTAGCGTGGCGCCGGAGCGGCCACACTCACTATGCGCTCGAAGGCAGCGTCTTCATCGCCGGCGCCGCCGTGCAGTGGCTGCGCGATGGGCTCGGCATCATTGGCAGCGCCGCCGAAGTCGAGGCCCTCGCCGCCTCCGTGCCCGACACGGGCGATGTGCGCTTCGTTCCCGCCCTGACTGGGCTCGGCGCGCCGCACTGGGATCCGCACGCGCGCGGCACCATCGTCGGCATCACGCGGGGCACGACGCGAGCGCACCTGGCTCGCGCCGCCCTCGAAGCCATCGCGTTCCAAAGCGCCGAGCTGCTGGATGCGATGCAGAAGGATGCCGCCACGCCGCTCGCGGAGTTGCGCGTCGATGGTGGTGCCAGCGCCAACGGGCTGCTCATGCAATTCCAGGCGGACATCCTGGGCGTGCCGGTGGTGCGGCCGAAGGTGACGGAGACGACAGCGCTCGGCGCGGCCTACCTGGCGGGGCTCGCCACAGGCGTCTGGAGGGACGAGGCGGAGATCGCGAGCCTCTGGGCAAAGGACCGCGTGTTCGAGCCCCGCATGTCCCGTGACGAAGCGGCTTCCCGAATGACGCGGTGGCATCGCGCCGTGGAGCGCTCGCGAGGCTGGGCGAGCGACTGAGGCGCGCGAATCAGCCCGGCGAGGGCGCGTCCAGCCGGAGGAAGTGCTCGCGGTAGTGGCGCAGCTCCCGGATGGATTCATGCACATCCGCCAGCGCTTCGTGCTTCGCCTCTTTCACGAACGCCGACACCAGCTCGGGGCGCCAGCGCCGGGCGAGCTCCTTCAGCGTCGAGACATCGACGATGCGGTAGTGCAGGTACGACTCGAATGCGGGCATGTAGCGCGCCATGAAGCGGCGATCCTGGTGCACGGTGTTGCCCGCCAGCGGTGCAGCCCCCTGCGCCACGAGGGGCTTCAGGAAAGCGAGGATTTCCTGCTCCACCTGTGCCTCGGTGAACTTCGAGGCGCGAACCTTGTCGATGAGCCCGGAGCGCCCATGTGTGCCCTTGTTCCAGGAATCCATCGCATCGAGCACGGCATCGGATTGGTGAACTACCCAAACCGGCGCCTCGGCGATCGGATTGAGGTTGGCGTCCGTCACCACGATCGCCACCTCGAGGATGCGGTCACGATCGGG
>JAFMJY010000021.1 GCA_017853245.1 Burkholderiales bacterium
CGAGCTCGGCATGCAGACCTTCGACCAGGCCCTCTTCGACCTGCTCGAGGCCGACCTCATCACTTACGAGGACGCGCTCCGCAACGCCGATTCGGTGAACGACCTGCGGCTTCGCATCAAGCTCGAAAGCAAGGCCGCGAAGGGCCGCGAACTGGGCGCAAGCCTCGACCACCTCGAGATTCTCAAGTAGCGGGGCGGCTGCGGTCAGCTGCGGGCCAGCGTTTCGGCGACGATGCCGGCGAACACGGCAAGCCCCATCCAGTGCGAACGCCGGAAGGCGAGAAAGCACGCCTCTCGCGCGCGGGTTCGAATGCCGGGCACCTCACGCAGCGCGAGAACGCCAGCGGCCACCAGGCCCGCGTGATACGCCGCGCCATAGCCCTGCCACATGCCCACGGCCGCCATCGCGGCGAGGAAGATCGCCTCGAAGGCGAGGACTGCCAGCACGTCGTGTCGGCCGAAGAGCAGGGCCGAGGTATGGATGCCGATCCTCACGTCATCGTCACGGTCCACCATGGCGTAGAGGGTGTCGTAGGCAAGCACCCAGAAAAGATTGGCGCCCCAGAGCGCCCAGGCGAGCGGCGGCACTGCGCCCTGGATCGCGGCGAAGGCCATGGGAATGCCCAGCCCGAAGCAGGCGCCAAGCCACGCTTGCGGGATGGCGAGGAAGCGCTTGGTGAACGGGTAGATGGCCGCCAGCGTCGCCGCGAGGATCGCGAGCCCTGCCGACAGCGCATTCAAGGTCGCCACGGTCATCGCGAAGGCTGCGGCTGCGAGGACGGCCGCCACCGCGAGCGCTTCCCACGGAGCGATATCGCCCGCAGGTAGCGGCCGGGATTGGGTGCGCTTCACCGCGCCGTCGAAGTGCCGGTCCGCCCAATCGTTGATCGCACACCCGGCAGAGCGGGTGAGCACGGTGCCCAGCACGAACACCCACAGCACCAACAAGCCGGGCATGCCGCCTGCCGCCAGCCACAATCCCCAGAGCGTTGGCCAGAGCAGGAGCAGGATGCCCACCGGCTTGTCCAGCCGCACCAGCCGCTCGTAGGCGTCCAGGCGGGCGATAGCCGCAGCAAGGCTCATGGCACCCTCATGGCCTGTCGAGGAGGCGCGGCAGGAAAACCTCCGTCACCAACAGGGGCCGCCCGCGCTTGGTGAAGCGCGATCGCCGAGCCCAGAGCGGCGGCAGCGCCACGCCGAGCAGCGCGCACGCGCGTCCGTGCAGCGGGTGACGCGCATCCAGGCGCGCGTGCTCGAGGGGCTCGCGCACGACCTCTGGGTCGCTGAACAACGCCTCGGCAAGCGGGCGGGAGCCCAGGCCTCGGAGGCTGCGCCACGGCCCGGCGAGGTCGCGAACGCTCGCTATCGAGTGCGCCATCACCACCGGCCCGCCGCGCAGGTGTAAGAGCACCTCACGCACCAGGACGTGGGACCGCGTTCCTGCGCCGACCTCGCGCCACTCATCCTCGTGGGGCAGGCGAAGCCCCTGACGAACCACCTCAACCCGAAAGCCCGGCGCGTGCGCGCGCAGGCGGGCCGTGAGAGACGCGCGCCACGTGAGCCACGCGCGCCAGGGATGGGAGTGCGCGAGCGCCGCGCGCCGCCAGCGGCTCATGCCTTCAGGAAAAACCGGCGGCTGCCCAGCCAGCGGTCGAGGTGACGCTCGACGGCCGGCGAGCCGGCGGCGATGAGGTCGGTGGCCGCCTGGCGGGCGGCGTGGATCAGCGCTTCGTCGCGCTCGAGGTCGGCGAAACGCAGCAGTGGCGCGCCGCTTTGCCGCGCGCCGAGGTACTCGCCCGGGCCGCGCAGCGCCAGGTCTTCCCGCGCAATCTCGAAGCCGTCGGTGGTTTCGTAGATGATCTTGAGGCGCGCGCGAGCCATTTCCGAGAGCGGCCGATGATACAGGAGGATGGCGAGGCTCTCGCGCGTGCCGCGGCCCACGCGCCCGCGCAATTGGTGCAGTTGGGAGAGCCCCATGCGCTCGGCGTGCTCGATCACCATGAGGGAGGCGTTCGGGACGTCGACGCCCACCTCGATCACGGTGGTGGCCACCAGCAACTGCAGGCGCTTGGCCTTGAACGCTTCCATGACGCCCGCCTTCTCGCCGGGCTTCATGCGCCCGTGCACCAGGCCTACCGCGAGGTCCGGAAACGTCGCCCGCATCGTCTCGTAGGTCTCGAGCGCCGTCTTCAACTGGAGCGCGTTTTCCGGCTCGCCCGGCCGCGCCTCTCGCTCCTCGATGAGCGGGCAGACCCAGTAGGCCTGGGCCCCATCGCGGCAGGCCTCGCGCACGCGAAGCACGACCTCGTCGCGGCGTTCATCGTCGACGAGCTTGGTGAGCACGGGCGTGCGCCCGGGCGGCAGCGCGTCGATCACGCTCACGTCCAGGTCGGCGTAGTAGCTCATCGAGAGCGTGCGCGGAATGGGCGTGGCGCTCATCATGAGCTGGTGCGGCTCCTGCCCCTTCGAGGCGAGCGCCAGGCGCTGGGCGACACCGAACCGGTGCTGCTCGTCCACGATGGCCAGGCCCAGTCGCGAGAAGGCAACGCCCTCCTGGAAGAGGGCGTGCGTGCCGATGGCGAGCTGCGTGTGCCCGCTCGCAATCGAGTCGAGCGCCTTCTTTCGATCCCGGGCCTTGAGGCCCCCGGACACCCAGGCCACGCGCACCCCCAGGGGCGCAAGCCAGTGGGAAAGCTTGAGGTAGTGCTGCTCGGCGAGTATCTCGGTGGGCGCCATGAGGGCGGACTGCCAGTCGTTCTCCACCGCCTGCAGCGCAGCGAGCGCTGCCACCAGCGTCTTGCCGCTGCCGACGTCGCCTTGCAGCAGGCGGCGCATCGGGTGCGGCTGGGCGAGGTCCTGCGCGATCGTTGCCCACGCGGCACGCTGCGCGCCCGTGAGGCTGAAGGGCAGCGATTTCACCAGCGCGTTGGTGAGCGTGTGCCGCGAAGGCAGGCGGGGAGCGGCCTTGCCTCGCCGCTCCGCGTAGGCGATGCGCATGGCGCACTGCTGGGCGAGCAGCTCGTCGAACTTCACCCGCTGCCACGCGGGATGGGTGCGCTCGGCAAGGCTTGCCGCGTCCACGTCGGGCGGCGGGCGGTGCAGCGCCAGCACGCTCTCCCGAAATGCCGGCAGCCCGAGCGCGGCCAGTCGCTCGGGCTCGAGCGTGTCGTCCAGCAAGAGTTCGTCGAGCGCCGAATGGATGAGCGCGCGCAGCGTCGCCTGCGACAGGCCTGCTGTGGTGGGATAGACCGGCGTGAGGCTCGTGGGCAGCGGCGTTCCCGGCTCCACCACCCGCACGCGGGGATGAACCATCTCGGCGCCGAAAAACCCGGGGCGAATCTCGCCAAAGAGCCGCAGCCGGCGCCCCGGCGCCATCTGCTTCAGCTGGCTGGGATAGAAGTTGAGGAAGCGCAGCCACAGCTCGGTGCCGGCCTCCTCCAGTCGCACCACGAGCGTGCGGCGCGGGCGGTATTTCACCTCGCTCGACACCACGGTGGCTTCCACCAGCACCGGCTCGCCCTCACGGGCCTCGGCGAGCGGCGTGAGCCGTGTCTCGTCCTCGTAGCGAAGCGGCAAGTGCAGCGCCAGGTCGAATCGCGAGGCGATGCCAAGCTTGGCGAGCCGCGCGCGCAGGGCGGGCGAGAGGCCCGCGTCGCGGGCGGCGGCCGGCGCCGTCACGCGGCGCGCTTCAGGCGCGCGATGCGCACGACCTCGGGGATGCGCCGCAGCTGCCGCAGCACCTGCGCGAGGTGCATGCGGTTGCGCACCTGGATGGTGAACACGATGGTCGAGTACGCGTTGCTCGGCCGCTCCTCCGTCTCGATGCGGTCGATGTTGGAGTCCGCCTCCGCGATCTCGGCGGCCAGTCGCGCGAGGACGCCGCGCTGGTTGGCGGCGGTCAGCCGCACGTTGACGTCGAAGAGGCGCCCCGGCTCGGCATCCCACTGCACGTCCACCCATTTCTCCGGGTCGAAGTGGAACGGGCGGATGGCCGGGCAGTCGTGGGTATGCACCGCGAGGCCCTGGCCCTTGCGGATCTGCGCGATGATCGGGTCGCCCGGAATCGGCCGGCAGCAAGGCGCAAACTGCACCGCCAGGCCCTCGGTGCCACGAATGGTCACCGACTCCATGCGGCCGGCCCTCTCCGCCGGCGCCTCCGGCGAGGCGACAAGCTTCTTCGCCACCACCACCGCCAGGCGCTTGCCCAGGCCGATGTCGGCCAGCACCTCGTCGCGCGAGCGGGCGGCCTCCCCCTTGGAGAGCCGCTTCCACTGCTCGTCTCGGATGGCGTCGGGGTTGGCGCCGAGCGATCGAAGGGCCTGGCCCAGCAGCAGGCCGCCCAGCTCCACGGACTCCTCCGACTGGCGAGTCTTCAAGTAGTGGCGCACCTGCGAGCGCGCCTTTCCCGTTGCTGCATAGGTGAGCCAGGCCGGGTTCGGGCGCGCCGCCTCGTCCGTGACGATCTCGACGCGGTCACCGTTGCGAAGCGCCGTGCCCAGCGGCACGGCCTCGCCATTGACCTTCGCCGCGAGGCACCGGCTGCCCACGTCGCTGTGCACTGCGTAGGCGAAGTCGATGGGTGTTGCGCCGCGCGGCAGGGAGAAGATGCGACCCTTCGGCGAGAACACGTAGACCTCGCCCGGGAAGAGGTCCACCTTGATGTGCTCGAGGAACTCGAGGGCGTCGCCCGACTCGCTCTGGATCTCGAGGAGCGACTGCAGCCACTGGTGCGTCTTCAGCTGCAGGTCGCGGCTCGGGCTCTCGTTGCTCTTGTAGAGCCAATGGGAGGCGACGCCCGCCTCCGCCATGCTATGCATGTCGACGGTGCGCACCTGCAGCTCCACCGGCATGCCGAAGGGGCCGAAGAGCGTGGTGTGCAGCGACTGGTAGCCGTTCGCCTTCGGGATGGCGATGTAGTCCTTGAACTTGCCCGGAATGGGCTTGTAGAGCGTGTGCAGCGCGCCGAGCGCGAGGTAGCAGGCGGCCACGTCCGGCACGATGATGCGGAAGCCGTAGATGTCGAACACCTCGGAGAACGAGATGTTCTTCTCCTGCATCTTCTTGTAGATCGAGGAAATGTGCTTCTCGCGGCCCTGCACGTCGGCCTTGACGCCAAAGTCTGCCAGGCGCGCGCGAATCGCCTCGGTGATCTTGCCCACGGCGTCGCGGCGGTTGCCGCGGGCCTTGGCGAGCGCCTTCTCGAGCACGCGAAAGCGCGTCGGGTGCAGGTGCCGGAAGCTCAGGTCCTGCAGCTCGTAGAAGAGCCCGCTCAGGCCCAGGCGATTGGCGATCGGGGCGTGGATCTCGAGCGTCTCGCGGGCCACGCGCTCCTGCTTTTCAGCGGGCAGCCCCTCGAGCGTTCGCATGTTGTGCAGCCGGTCGGCGAGCTTGATGAGAATCACGCGCACGTCGCGCGCCATCGCAAGCAGCATCTTCCGGAAGTTCTCCGCCTGGGCGTGCTGCAAGGTGGCGAACTCGATGCGGTCGATCTTCGAGACGCCGTCGACCAGTTGCGCCACCGCCTTGCCAAACTGGCTGGCGATCTCCTCGTGGGTGATCAGCGTGTCTTCGACGACGTCGTGCAGCAGCGCGGCGGCGAGCGCCTGCCCGTCCAGCCGCCACTCGGCGAGGATGCGGGCAACGGCAAGAGGATGGGTGACGTAGGGCTCGCCGCTCTGGCGAAACTGGCCCGCGTGGGCCGCGAGCGCAGTATCGAAGGCCCGGCGCACGAGCGCCGTGTCATCCGCCTTCAGGTACGAGAGGGCGCTCTCGAGGGAGTCGAAGCCCGTCGCGGTGAGCGACTCGGTCGGCAGGGTGGGGATGCCGGGCGTCGCCATGGTGTGGCCCGGGCCTGCGGGCGTGCCCGGGTCGCGCGTTAGAGCACCGGCAGGACCGGCGCCGGCGGGGCAAGCTGCTCCCTGCCCACCTTGCCGGCAGCGATCTCGCGCAGCGCGATCACGGTCGGCTTGTCCTTGTTGGCCTCCACGAGCGGGGCTGCGCCCAGGGCGATCTGGCGGGCGCGATTGGTGGCTGCCAACGTGAGCTCGAAGCGGTTGGAGAAAACATCGGTGCAGTCGTCGACCGTGATGCGAGCCATGGAGCCGTCTCCGTTACTGGAATGCGTCAAGAAACCCGGGGTTGTGCGCCTGCCAGCGATCCCGGGCGAGGCGAGCGATTCGCACCACGGCCCGAAGATCCGCGAGCGCTGCGTCGAACCTGTCGTTGACAATTATATATTCAAATTCAAGAACATGCGAGATGTCCTCCCTTGCCGCCGCCAGACGGCGAGCGATCACTTCGGGGCTGTCCTTGCCCCGCGCCGTGAGTCGGGCGTGCAACGCATCGACCGATGGGGGGAGGATGAAGATGCCCACCAGCCCCGGAAACAGCGCGCGCACCTGGCGGGCACCCTGCCAGTCGATCTCGAGCACCACGTCGTCGCCGGCCGCGAGCTGGGCGGCCACCGCCGAGCGGGCCGTGCCGTACAGGTTGCCGTAGACGTTGGCGTATTCGAGGAAGTCCCCGGCAGAGACCATGGCCTCGAACCGCTCACGGCTCACGAAATGGTAGTCGCGGCCGTCGACCTCGCCCGGGCGTGGCGGGCGGGTGGTGAAGGACACCGACAACCGGAGGCGCGGCTCCTCGCCCAAGAGGGCCTGAACCAGGCTCGTCTTGCCCGCCCCGGAGGGCGCCACGACGACGAAGAGACAGCCGGCGCTCATTCGACGTTCTGGACCTGCTCGCGCATCTGCTCGATCAACACCTTCAGCTCGACGGCGAGTCCGGTGACCTCGGCGCTGGCTGCCTTCGACCCGAGGGTGTTCGCCTCCCGATTGAACTCCTGGCACAGGAAGTCGAGCCGCTTGCCGCAGGCGCCCCCCTTGTCCAGCACCCGAGTGAACTCCGCCACGTGCGCCTCGAGCCGGTCGAGCTCCTCGGCCACGTCGATGCGGGAGGCGAAGAGCACCACCTCCTGCTGCAGGCGCTCATCACCCAGGGCGCCGCCTGCCTCGGCGATGCGGGCCGCCAGCTTGTCGCGAAACGCCACGATCGCGGCTGGCACGTGGGGCCGCGCACGCAACACCAAGGCAGAAATGGCCTTGAGCCGATCGCGCAGTACAGCGGAGAGTTTCTCGCCCTCCCGCCGGCGCGTGGCGGCGAGGTCCGCCACGGCGGCCGCGGCCAGAGCCGCCACCGCTTCGCGGGCGTCGTCATCGGCGAGCGCGCTGCCGGCGAGCACCCCAGGCCAGTGCAGGACCTCGGACACGCTCAGGGGGCGGGCGTCCGGGAACACGCTTTGCACTCGGGCGGAGGCCGTAGCGAGCGCGCGCAGGGCGGCTTGATCCGGCTCCAGCGCGAGGGCCTCGCCCGCGGACGCGGTGAACGTGAGGCGGCAGTCCACCTTGCCGCGCGTGAGGCTCGCCGCGAGCGCCTCGCGAAGCAGCGGCTCGAGCGGGCGCAGGTCGTCGCCCATGCGCGCCTGCACCTCGAGGTAGCGGTGGTTCACGCTCTTGATTTCCAGCGCCAGCTGGCCACCCGGAACTTCGCGGGTGGCGGCGGCAAAACCGGTCATGCTGGCGATCATGGCGGGCTCGCGGGGGAGGCGGGAAGAAGAAGGGCCGGCACGCGCCAAACGCCGCGCGGCGAGGCAAAATGGCGAGCCGAAAAGCGCCTCGAATTATAGCGGACGGCCTCTTCGTCCCCCGGGTGCGCGGCGCACCCGACACCGCCCACGACCCGCCCCAGGAACCCATGACACGCCTCCATGACCGCGCGCCCGACGCGCTCCGGCCGCTTCGCCTCCAACGCCAGTTCACCCGCCACGCCGAGGGCTCCGTGCTTGTCGCTTTCGGCGACACGCAGGTGCTTTGCACGGCGAGCGTCGAGGAAAAGGTGCCCGCCTTCCTCAAGGGGCGAGGCCAGGGCTGGGTCACCGCCGAATACGGGATGCTTCCACGCGCCACCCACACGCGGGGTTCGCGCGAGGCGGCCGTGGGCAAGCAGTCCGGGCGCACCCAGGAGATCCAGCGCCTCATCGGCCGCTCGCTGCGGGCGGTGACGGACCTGGCCGCCCTCGGCGAGCGCCAAATCACGCTCGACTGCGACGTGCTGCAGGCGGACGGCGGCACGCGCTGCGCGTCGATCACCGGCGCCATGGTGGCGCTTGCCGATGCCGTGGCCGGGCTCAAGGCCCGCGGCCTGGTGACGGGTGAGCCGATCCGGGATTTCGTCGGCGCCGTGAGCGTCGGCGTGGTGGGTGGCGTCCCATGCCTTGACCTCGACTACGGCGAGGACTCGGGCTGCGAGACCGACATGAACGTCGTGATGACTGGCTCGGGCGGCTTCGTCGAGGTGCAGGGCACTGCTGAAGGCTCACCCTTCTCGCGCGACCAGCTCGACCAATTGCTCGCCCTCGCTTCGCGCGGCATCGCCGACATCATTGCCCGCCAGCGCGCGGCGCTCGCGTAACGCCCGTGGCCGGGCACCTTGTCCTTGCCACCCACAACGCCGGGAAGCTCGCAGAGCTCTCGGCGATCCTGGCGCCCCTGGGCTTCGAGCTCACCTCGCAGGGCGCGTTGGGCGTGCCCGAGCCCGAGGAGCCCCACGAGACGTTCGTGGAGAACGCGCTCACCAAGGCGCGCCACTGCGCCCGGCACACCGGGCTCGCCGCGCTGGCCGACGATTCCGGCCTGTGCGTGCGCGCCCTCCACGGCGACCCCGGAGTGCAATCGGCGTACTTCGCCGGGCGCGAGGGCGACCGGGCAACGCGCGATGCGAAGAACAACGCGCTGCTCGTCGAGCGCCTGGCCTCGGTCGCCGACCGCCGCGCGCATTACACCTGCGTGATCGTGCTGGTGAGGAGCGCCCACGACCCCGAGCCCCTCATCGCCGAGGGGCGCTGGGCGGGCGAAATCGTTCTTGACGCGCGCGGTGAGGGCGGCTTCGGCTACGACCCGCACTTCTTTCTTCCCGCGCTCGGGCGAACCGCCGCGCAGCTCGAGGCGGCGCAAAAGAACCGGCTCTCGCATCGCGCCCAGGCGGTGGCTCGCCTCGTGTCCCGGCTCAGGGACGAAGGCTAGGCTGTGCAGCGCGTGGTGTTCTCGCCCAGTCGGCCGGCCACCGCCTCGGATACGGTGGTGTTCACGTCGCTGCCGCCCCTCGCCCTCTACGTGCATGTGCCGTGGTGCCTGCGCAAGTGCCCGTATTGCGACTTCAACTCCCACGAGGCCAAGGGCGACATCCCCGAGCGCGCGTACGTCGACGCGCTCATCGCCGACCTGGAGGCGGCGCTGCCCGCCGTCTGGGGACGACGGGTGCATGCGATCTTCTTCGGCGGCGGCACGCCGAGCCTGCTGTCGGCCGAAGCGCTTGACCGACTGCTCGCCGCCATTCGCGCCCGGCTGCCGCTCGAGCCCGACGCGGAAGTCACGCTGGAGGCCAACCCGGGCACCGCCGAGCAGGGTAAATTCCGCGGCTTCCGTGACGCGGGCGTGAACCGGCTCTCGCTGGGCATCCAGAGCTTCGACGACGCGAAGCTGCGCGCGCTCGGGCGCGTGCACGGGGCCGACGAGGCTCACCGCGCCGCGGAGCTCGCCGTCACGACATTCGGCAACGTGAACCTCGACCTCATGTATGCCCTGCCCGGGCAGTCGCTCGAGCAAGCCCTGGCGGACCTTCGCGCTGCGCTCGGGCATGCACCCACGCACGTCTCGGCCTATCACCTCACCATCGAGCCCAACACCGCGTTCGCGCACGCCCCGCCTGCGCTCCCCGCGGACGACGAAGCCGCCGACATGCAGGAGGCCGTCGAGGCAACGCTCGCGAACGCTGGCTTCGGCCACTACGAGACGTCGGCGTTCTCGCGACCCGGGCTGGAGTGCCGGCACAACCTCAACTACTGGCGCTTCGGCGACTACCTGGGCATCGGCGCCGGGGCGCACGCCAAGATTTCGTTTTCCGACCGCGTCGTGCGCGAAGCCCGCCACCGCGCCCCCAGGGCCTACCTCGACCGCATCGCAGCAGGCGAT
Source organism: Burkholderiales bacterium (assembly GCA_017853245.1). Taxonomy (GTDB): domain Bacteria; phylum Pseudomonadota; class Gammaproteobacteria; order Burkholderiales; family Usitatibacteraceae; genus FEB-7. The sequence continues at coordinate 10,029 of JAFMJY010000021.1, forward strand.
GCCGTTCAGGAGCGTCGCACGATCGGCGCCGTCGACCTGCCCGGCGAATTTGCGATGAACGCGCTGCGCCTGACGGCGGGCGTCGAGCGCGCGCTCTTCGCCGAGCGCACGGGCCTGTCGCCGGGCGTGATTGCGGGAGCCATGGAGCGGGCGACGCAGGGCGGGCTGCTCGAGCGCGATCCACTGCGCCTCACGCCCACCCGGCTTGGCCAGCGGTTCCTGAACGACCTCGTCGCGCTCTTCCTCGCGCCGCGCGCCACGCCCGAGGGCCGCGGGTTTTAGAAAACTTTAGGGCGGCCTCGTTTTCGGCTTTAGCGCGGGCTTGGCATCGTGGGGCCGTCGCCCGGAGCGGCCGGTGCCGCAGGAGTGGCGACCCTGACCCAAGGAGGCCACCCCATGTTCGAAATCCGCGATCAGCAGTTGCGACTGATGTTTCTCGCCCACCTCGTGCGCGAGGTGCAGCGCTCGGCAGACGAAAGCCGCCCCCCGCCCGCCGGCCTGGTGCCGGAGCAGGTGGCGTGCCTGCGAAGCCTCACCACCGACGACCTCGTGCGGCTCTCCGAAATGCCGGAGCCTCGGGTGGTGGTGGAGGTCGACACGCGCGCCTTCGCGCACGGGCTGCGCCAGGCCGACTACGTCGGCAAGCGCGCGCGGCAGATCGAACACTTCGTGCGCCACGGTGCCACGGCCGCCATGCTCACCCAGCTCTTCAAGCTTTCGGCGAACGACGTGGTGCTCAAGCGGCGCCTCTTCGCCGGCGCCCACGAGAAGCTGCGCCGCCCACCCATGCCGCCGGCGTCCACCCGAGAGGCGATTCAAGCCCGCTGGTGGTCCATCGCCGGCTCACGCGGCGATGGCGCCCGCCCCGAGGACCTCGAGGCCCTGCACGCGATCTTTCCGACCTATACCTACGCGACGCTATGGGCCGTCGTCCACGAGTTCGACCCGTGACCCGCGCGCCCTAGGGCTTGAGGCCGGGCTCGAGCTCGCGACGGATGAACTCGTGGAAGTGGACCATGCCGTCTTCCATGGGCGACTGGTAGGGGCCGTGTTCTTCGCGGCCTTCCCGCCAGAGCGCGCGCCGGCCCTCGGTCATGCGCTCGCAGATTTCCTTGTCCTCGACCGCCGTCTCTTCGTAGGCGCGCTGCTCGGCCTCGATGAAGTCGCGCTCGAAGAGGGCGATTTCCTCGGGGTAGTAGAACTCGACCACGTTCGTGCACTTCTCCGGTCCCTGCGGCCACAGGGTGGATATCACCAGCACATGCGGGTACCACTCGACCATGACGTTCGGGAAATAGGTGAGCCAGATGGCGCCGTGCGCCGGAGGCTCGCCGCCCCTGAACTTGAGCACCTGCTCGTGCCAGCGGGAATAAACCGTGCTGCCCGGTTTCGCGAGCGCCTGCTTTACGCCCACGGTCTGCACGCTGTACCAGTCGCCGAACTCCCACTTGAGGTCTTCGCAGTTGACGAACTGTCCGAGCCCCGGGTGGAAGGGCGCGACATGGTAGTCCTCGAGGTAGACCTCGATGAAGGTCTTCCAGTTGAAGTCGTAGTGGTCGACAGCGACCTTGTCCAGGACGTAGCCGTCGAAATCCAGTTCCTTCGCCACGCCCAGGTTGGCGAGGTCCCTCGCGATGTTTCGCGGGCTGTCGAAGAGCATGCCCTGCCAGGACTGGAGGCGCTTTCGCGGCAGGTCCAGGCAGGGATGCTCGCCAAATTGCGGGGCGCCGAGGTGCTTGCCGGTGCCGTCGTAGGCCCAGCGGTGCAGCGGGCAGGTAATCGTGCCCCCGGGCAACGGGCCCGTCCCGCGAAGCATCATCGCCTGGCGGTGACGACAGACGTTGGAGACCATGTCGACGTGGCCATCGTTGTTCACCAGCATCCAGCCCGGGGCGGACTCGCGCCAATCGAGCACGCGGTACTCGCCTGGGTTGGGAACCATCTGGGCGTGGCCGACGTAGCCGGGGCCGCGGTCGAACAGAAGCTTCTGCTCGAGCGCTGCCACCTGCGGGTCGAAATACCACGCCAGGGGCAGATGGGGGTTCGCGCGCGTGAGCGAGCGCTGACTTGCCAGGTCCGTCATGTTCCTGTCCTCCGGTCAAGCGAGGGGGTCAAAACACTCGGGCAAATCGAGTCAGCTAGCTTTTAACTCTGCAGCTCCGTCCCGAACCGCGACTGCATGGAGGGCGCGAGTCTGCCCAAAGTTCCCAGCCCGTTCAAGGGTTTGCAGCGCCTTTTTTCCGAGGATAGGGGTGGCGCAAGGCGCTGGCTTGCGGCGGGTCAAGCGGGGCTGGCCGCAAACAACCTGTCCGGAAATCGTCTTGAAACTGTTTTATATTTTTAAGATATTCGAACAATGAACGAAGAAGCGATTGTCCGGAGCTTGGCTGCGCTGGCCCACGAGCACCGATTGCGCCTTTACCGGGCGCTGGTTGTCGCGGGCTCGGAAGGCCTCACGCCCGGGGCCATGGCGGGCATTTGCGGGATCGCGCCCGCCACCCTCTCCTTTCACTTGAAGGAGCTATTGCACGCCGGCCTCGCGACCCACGAGCGCCACGGTCGACACGTGGTCTATCGGGCCGACTACGCCTGCATGAACGAGGTGATGGGTTACCTCACGCGCAACTGCTGCCAAGGGGAACCTTGCGCGCTGGAGACGCCGACGACCTGTGCCTGAGGCGACCATGACCACCCACGTCCTGATCCTCTGCACGCACAACTCGGCCCGCAGCATCCTGGGCGAGGCGATGCTCAACCACTGGGCGCGACGGCTCTGCCGCGACGTGCGCGCCTTCAGCGCCGGCAGTGCCCCCTCGGGGCGGGTGAACCCGCTCGCGCTCGAGGTGCTGCGCGAAGCGGGCGTTGACACGAGCCATGCCGAAAGCAAGAGCTGGGACGCCTTCAGCCGGCCGGACGCTCCCCCGTTGTCGATTGTCATCACGGTCTGTGACAGCGCCGCTGCCGAGGCCTGCCCGGTGTTCTACGGGGGGCCCGGCCGCCAGCCGGTGAAGGCGCATTGGGGCTATCCCGACCCGTCCCGCACCGACGGAAGCGAGGCGGATCGCCGGCGCGCCTTCGAGCTCACCCGCCAGGCGATCGGCTACCGGATGTTGCAACTCGTGCAGTTGCCGTTCAAGGCGATGGGCGCGGATGCAGTTCAACGTGCGCTCGCCGACATCGCCCGGAGCTGACGATGCAGCTCGCACGGCCGCTCGCCGCCGAAACGCTGGGCACCGCGATGCTGCTCACGGTGGTGATCGGCTCCGGCATCATGGCCGAGCGCCTCGCCGGGGGAAACATGGCCGTGGCGCTGCTCGCCAACACGCTCGCGACAGTGGGCGGGCTCTACGTCCTGATCGAGGTGTTCGGCCCGGTGAGCGGAGCCCACTTCAACCCGGCGGTGAGCGCGGTGATGGCCTGGCGCGGGGCGCTGCCGCGCGCGGCGCTCCTGCCCTACGTGTCGGCACAACTGCTCGGCGCGGTGCTCGGGGCATGGCTCGCGCACGCCATGTTTGGCGAACAGCTCATGCAGTTCTCCCAGAAGTTGCGCCCGGGGTTCGGTCTTTGGCTGGCCGAGGCCGTGGCGACCGCCGGGCTGATCCTCGTGATCCTGCGCGCGCCTGCCGGCCGGGTTGCGGCCATGGTGGCCGCCTACATCGGCGCGGCCTACTGGTTCACCGCCTCCACGTCCTTCGCCAACCCCGCGGCAGTGATGGGCCGCATGCTGAGCGACAGCTTTGCCGGGATTGCGCCGGCAAGCGCACCCGCCTTTGTGGTGGCCCAGCTCGTGGGCGCCTTCGCCGGGCTGGCGGTGCATCACTTGCTGAGAGAGCCACAGCCCGACCCTTGAACCCGGGACTGGCGGTTTTGCGTTAAGGTTCGCGCTGCCATGGTCAAGACTGCGCGCGCCGAGGAAGTCCCGTTCGAGAAAGCGCTCGAGGAGCTGGAGGCGGTGATCGCCGCCCTCGAGTCGGGCAAGCTGCCGCTGGAAGAGTCCCTCGCGACCTACCAGCGCGGGGCGGAGCTCCTGAAGCTCTGCGAGTCACGGCTGTCCGCCGCGCAGGCCCGTGTGAGCGTGCTCGAAGGCGAGATCCTGAAGGACCTGCCGCCCGATACGTGAGCACCACCGACTTTCCGGCCTGGGCCCAGTCGGTGGCCGAGCGGGTGGAGCAAGCGCTCTCGCGCTTCCTCCCACCGGCCACCACCCGCCCGACACGGCTTCACGAAGCCATGCGTTACGCCGCGCTCGGCGGCGGCAAGCGCGTTCGGCCGATGCTCGCCTTCGGCGCGGGCAACATCACCGGAGCCGACCCGGCGCGGCTGGAGGTCGTTGCCGCGAGCGTCGAGCTGATCCACGCCTACTCCCTTGTGCACGACGACCTGCCGTGCATGGATGACGACACGCTGCGCCGCGGGCGGCCCACCTGCCACGTCGCCTTCGACGAAGCCACGGCGCTCCTCGTGGGCGATGCGCTGCAGAGCCTCGCCTTCGAGTTGCTCGCCGAGCACCGCCTCGCCGACGATCCGACGACCCAGCTCGCGATGGTGCGCACGCTGGCTGCGGCGAGCGGCTCCCGCGGCATGGCCGGCGGGCAGGCGATCGACCTGGCTGCCGTCGGCCAGGCCCTGGCGCTGCCTGAACTGGAGCGGATGCATTTGCACAAGACGGGCGCCCTGATCCGGGCGAGCGTCGCGCTCGGCGCCCGCTGCGGCAACAACGCCGATGCCCCAACCCTCGAGCGCCTCGACCGCTATGCCCAGTGCGTGGGCCTTGCTTTCCAGGTGGTCGACGACATCCTCGACGAGTCGGGCACCGCCGCCAGCCTGGGCAAGACCGCCGGCAAGGATCGGGAGGCCGGCAAGCCCACCTACACCTCACTCCTCGGGCTTGGCGAGGCGAGGACGCTCGCCGGCCGGCTGCTCGCTGATGCCCACGCGGCGCTGGCGGTGTTCGACGAGCGCGCCGCACCCCTGCGAGCGCTCGCCGACTTCATCGTCCGGCGCGACCGATAATCGCCCGGCCGGTTCGGGCAAAATGTGCCTCGCCTTCCCATGAGCGCCTTCCCCCTCCTCGAGACCATCGGCGACCCGTCGGACCTGCGCCGGCTGGAGCGTCGCCAGTTGCCCGCGCTCGCCGACCAGCTGCGCCGCTTCATCCTCGAGTCGGTGGCCTCCACGGGCGGGCATTTGTCGTCGAACCTGGGCACGGTGGAACTCACCATCGCGCTGCATTACGTCTTCAACACGCCGGAAGACCGGCTGGTGTGGGACGTGGGGCACCAGACCTATGGCCACAAAATCCTCACCGGCCGCCGCCACGGCATGGCGACGCTGCGACAGAAGGGCGGCATGGCCGGCTTCCCGCGCCGCGACGAGTCCCCCTACGACACTTTCGGCACCGCCCATTCGTCCACGTCGATCTCCGCGGCAGTGGGCATGGCGGTGGCGGCGCAGGCGCGCGGCGACTCACGCCGGGCGGTGGCGATCATCGGCGACGGCGCGCTCACCGGCGGCATGGCCTTCGAGGCGCTGAACAACGTGAAGCAATCCGGCGCCAACGTGATCGTGGTGCTGAACGACAACGACATGTCGATTTCGGAGAACGTGGGCGCGCTGGAGAACTACCTCGCGCGGCTCATGTCCGGGCGCTTCTACGCCGCCACGAAGAAGACTGCTGACCGCATCCTCTCGGTCGCCCCGCCCGTGAAGGCGCTCGCTCGCCGCTTCGAGGAGCATGCGAAGGGCATGATCACGCCCTCGACACTCTTCGAGGAATTCGGCCTCAACTACACCGGCCCGGTGGATGGCCACAACCTGGACGCCCTGATCGAGACCCTCACCAACGTGAAGCGCCTGAGCGGGCCGCAGTTCCTGCACGTGGCCACGCGCAAGGGCCAGGGCTACGCGCACGCCGAGCAGGACCCGATCACGTACCACGGCCCCGGCAAGTTCGACCCGGGCAAGGGCATTGTCCCGGCAGCAGCGCCGGCGAAGCCGCGCCCAACCTACACGCAGGTGTTCGGCGAGTGGCTTTGCGACATGGCGAAGCTCGACCAGCGGCTCGTGGGCATCACCCCCGCGATGCGCGAAGGCTCGGGGCTCGTGCGCTTCTCGAAGGAGTACCCGGAGCGCTATTTCGACGTGGGCATCGCCGAACAGCACGCGGTGACCTTCGCCGCCGGCATCGCCTGCGAGGGGCTGCGGCCGGTGGTGGCCATCTACTCCACCTTCCTGCAACGCGCCTACGATCAGCTGATCCACGACGTCGCCATCCAGAACCTGCCGGTGCTGTTCGCCATCGATCGCGGCGGCCTGGTGGGCGCGGACGGGCCCACGCATCATGGTGCCTTCGACCTGTCCTACCTGCGCTGCGTGCCCAACATGCTGGTGATGGCGCCCTCGGACGAAAACGAATGCCGGCAGATGCTGTTCACCGGGTTCTCGCACGAGGGGCCCTCGGCTGTTCGCTATCCGCGCGGGGCGGGTCCCGGCGTGGAAGTGCTCGCGCAGATGCGCGCGCTGGAGGTGGGCAAGGCCGAGGTGCGCCGGGAGGGCCGGCGCGTGGCCATCCTCGCGTTTGGGTCGATGCTGAAGCCGGCGCTGGACGCCGGGCAGGAGCTGGGCGCCACGGTGGTGAACATGCGGTTCGTGAAGCCCCTCGATGAAGCCCTGGTCTCGCAGCTCGCCGCGTCGCATGAGCTCCTGGTGACGGTCGAGGAAAACGTGGTGGCCGGTGGCGCAGGCGCAGCGGTCATGGAGTGCCTCGCGATGCGAGGCATCGCCGCCCCGGTGCTGGGCCTTGGCCTTCCCGACCAATTCGTCGAGCATGGCGACCACGGGCTGCTGCTCGCGGATTGCGGGCTCGATGCCGCTGGAATCCTGCGCGCCGTGCGCGCGCGCCTCACCGAGACCGATGGAAAACAACGCCCTCACATTGCTGCGTAGCGCTCGCGCGCTCGCGAGCGCGCTGCTGGTCGCACTCGCCCCCTGGGGCGCGCTTGCCCAGGCAGGCGATTGCGCCAAGGCCGATGCCGCTGTCGATCGCGTCACCACCTGGCCTGCGCTCGCCCAGGCCGTGAAGGACTACCGCGCCTGCGACAAGGGCCCGACGGCCGAGCTGTTCACCGAGGCGCTGCTGCGCGTGGTGGTGGGTGGCTGGCCCAAGATCGCCGAAGCCGAGCCGGTGTTCTCCGCGGACTCCAGCTTTCGCGACTGGGCGCTGCGCCGGCTTCGCAGCCCCGACCTGCCGAAGGACGAGGCCGAGAGCGTGCGCGACCTCGCCAAGGGCAGCTGCCCCAAGGGCCGCGAAAAGTTGTGCGCCGATCTCGCCGCCGCGGCGGAGATGAGCCGCGCCTCGGCCTCCCCGGACCTGATCGTCATTCCTCCCGCCACGCCAAAAGGAAACCCCAAATGAAGCGCGCCCTCGCCCTCGCTGCCGCCACGCTCCTCGCCTGCGTGGCCCATGCCCAGGCCCCCGCGGTGCCCCAGGCCAAGTGCGAGCCCAAGCCCGTCTATCCGGGCTCGAAGGCGATGCAGGATGCCGAGAAGACCGAGGCTTTCCAGAAGCAGCTGAAGGACTACCAGGAGTGCGTCCGCGCCTACATCGCCGAGCGTCGCGCCGTGATCCAGGCGAACGACACCGCCATGCGCGCTGCGGCCGACGAGCACAACACGGTCATCTCCAAAGTGCGCGCCGACCAGGATGCCGCCAAGGCCGCCCAAGGCGGCGAGGCGAAGAAGTAGCGCCCGTTACTTCACCGAGCGGTGGTCCTGGCCGTACAGGATTCGCCGCTGCTCGTCGGTGACCGGCCCGCGCGGCGTGGGGTTCACTTCCTTGCCGCGCGCGTAAGCGCGGGTCGTGGCGGGCCTGGCTCGAATCTCCGCCTGCCAGCGCGCGAGATTCGGGAAGTTCGCCATGTCCTGGCCCTGCCGGTCGGGAATGACCCACGGGTAGCACGCCATGTCCGCGATCGAATACGAGCGCCCCAGGATGAATCGGCGGCCCTCGAGGCGCTTGTTCAGCACGCCGTAGAGGCGCGACGTCTCCTTCACGTAGCGCCCGATCGCGTACGGCACCTTTTCCGGCGCGTAGTGCGAGAAGTGATGATTCTGCCCCGCCATGGGGCCCAGGCCGCCCATCTGCCACATCACCCACTCGAGCGCCTGCACCTGCCCGCGCAAATCCTTCGGGATGAATTTTCCGGCCTTGCCAGCGAGGTAGAGGAGGATCGCGCCCGACTCGAACACACTGATCGGCTTGCCACCATCGGCCGGCGCGTGGTCGACGATGGCGGGCATGCGATTGTTGGGCGCGATGCGAAGGAAGTCGGGCTTGAACTGGTCGCCCTGCCCGATGTTCACCGGCAAGAGTCGATATTCAAGGCCCGCCTCCTCGAGAAACAGGGTGATCTTGTGGCCGTTGGGCGTGGGCCAGTAGTGAAGGTCGATCATGTCACCTCCCCAGGGGGCCGACGTCGCATCGGCGGTATTGGTCCGGCCATTCCATCGCGACACCGAGGGCCTTGGCGGCGTGGCGCGGCCAGTACGGGTCGCGCAGCAGCGCGCGCGCGAGGCAAATCGCGTCGGCATCCCCCGACGCAAGAATGTACTCGGCCTGCACCGGCTCGGTGATGAGGCCCACGGCCGCCGTCGGGATGCCGGCGTCGCGACGAATGGCCGCGGAGAACGGCACCTGATAGCCCGGCCCCAGGGTGATCTGCTGGTCGGCGGCGTTGCCGCCGCTCGAGACGTCGATCAGATCGATGCCGATCGCCTTCAGCTCGCGCGCGAACGCGATCGACTGGTCGAGGTCCCACCCGCCCGCCTTCCAGTCACTTGCGGAAATGCGCACGAAGACAGGCCTGTCCGCTGGCCACACCTCGCGCACGGCGCGGGAGACCGCGAGTGGAAAGCGCATCCGGTTGGCGAGCGAGCCGCCGTAGCCATCGGAGCGCTCATTGGAGAGCGGAGACAAAAACTCATGCAGCAGGTAGCCGTGAGCCGCGTGCACCTCAGCCACCGCGAAACCGGCGTCGAGCGAGCGCTCCGCCGCGCGCCGGAAATCGGCGACACACGCCTCGATGTCAGCCAGCGTCATCTCACGGGGCGCGGGATAGGCGCCGAAGGCCGTGGCGCTGGGGCCCAGGGTCTGCCATCCGCCCTGGCCGGGCGAGACGGGCTTGCCGCCCTGCCAGGGAGGCGCGCAGGCGGCCTTGCGCCCGGCGTGGGCGAGCTGGATCGCCGGCACCGAGCCATGGTCGGCGATGAAGCGGGTGATAGGCCGCCACGCAGCAACTTGCGCGTCATTCCAGATACCCGCATCGGCCGGGCTGATGCGTCCCTCCGGGCTCACCGAGGCGGCCTCGGTGATCACCAGGCCTGCGCCGCCGACCGCGCGGCTGCCCAGGTGCACGAGGTGCCAGTCGTTCACGACCCCGTCCACGCACGAGTACTGGCACATGGGCGAAACGAATGCGCGGTTGCGAAGCGTCAGGCCCCGCAACGAGATGGATGAAAACAGGTGTGACATCGGGCTCACTCCTCCAGCGTTACCTTGCGGTTCTCGCCTCGCCGCAACCACTTGCGTTTCTCGTCGAGGACAAATCGGCGCGCCGCCTCCGGCGACGAGCCCACGGGGTCGATCCACTGCGACTCCCACACCCGCGTGCGAACTTCGGGCGCAGCAATGGCCTTCACGAACGCGGCGTTGAGGCTTCGGATGGCGGCGGGAGGCGTTCGGGCCGGGGCCGCGATCACCATCCAGACCAGCTCATTGAACCCCGGCAGCAGCACCTCGGCCACCGTGGGCACCTCCGGGATGCGAGCAGAACGCCGGTCACTGGTCTGTGCAAGCACGCGCAGGCGCCCTGCGCTCAAGTGCGGCAGCAGCGCCGTCGGGTTGAGCGACAGGAATTGCACGTCGCCGGCCAGCAGCGACCCCACGGCGGCCGGGCCCGCTTGAAAGGGGATATGTTCGGCGAGGACGCCCGCCTCACCAAAGATGATCTGGCTGGTGAGCTGCGACAGGCTTCCCTTGCCGACGGAGGCGTAATTGAGCTTTCCAGCGTCGCGCCGGGCGCGGGCGATCACCTCAGCCAGTGTGGCTTCCCGCGTGGTGGCTGGCACGACCAGCAGCTGAATGGAGGTCCCCACCACGGTGACGAAGGTGAAGTCGCGCTCGACGTCGTAGGCGAGGCCACGGTCGAGCGCCGGGCTCACCGCCAGCGGGCCGTTAGTGCCGAGCAGCAACGTGTGACCGTCCGGCGGGCTCGCGGCGACCGACTGCGCGCCCATGTTGCCGCCCGCCCCGGGGCGGTTTTCCACGACCACTGCTTCACCCAACTCCCTGGCGAGCGGCACGGCGAGGGCGCGGGCCACGAGGTCTGGCTGGCCGCCTGGCGCAAAGGGCACCACCAGCCGAATCGGACGGGCCGGCTTCCAAGCGGGATCCTGCGCGTGCGCGTGCGGCGCTGCCATGGCGAGCAGAGCTGCCCCGGCAAGCCCCGCCAGCCAACCTTGCCGCCGCATGACCCGTGCCTTCGCGTCAGTAGTTGAGCGCCGGCGCGAGCCAGCGCTCGCAGGCCGCGAGGTCCATGCCCTTGCGGCGCGCGTAGTCGATCACCTGGTCGCGCTCGACCTTGCCGACAGCGAAGTACTTCGAATCCGGGTGGCCGATGTAGAAGCCGCTGACAGCCGCGGTGGGCAGCATGGCGAAAGACTCGGTGAGCGTGATGCCCGCGTTCCTCTCGGCATCGAGCAGGCGGAAAAGATCCGCCTTCTCGGTGTGGTCAGGACACGCAGGGTAGCCCGGGGCGGGCCGGATACCGGCGTACTTCTCGGCGATGAGCTCCTCGTTGCTGAGCGACTCGGCTCCGGCGTAGCCCCAGAACTCCGTGCGCATGCGCTGGTGCAGGTGCTCGGCAAAGGCCTCCGCAAGACGATCGGCCAGCGCCTTCAGCATGATGGACGAAAAGTCATCGTGCTTCGCCTCGAATTCCGCCAGCTTCGCCTCGATGCCGGCGCCCGCCGCCACCGCGAAGGCGCCGAGGTAATCGGCCACCCCGGAGGACTTGGGCGCCACGAAATCCGCGAGGCACAGGTTCGGGTTTCCGTTGCCTTTCTCGTTTTGCTGGCGCAGGTTGTGCCAGGTCATGAGCACACGGCTTCTCGAGTCATCGGCGTAAATTTCGATGTCGTCGCCGACGGCGTTGGCGGCAAAGAGGCCATAGACCGCGTTGGCCGTGACCCAGCGGCCCTTCACCACGCGGTCGAGCATCTTCTTCGCCTCGGCAAAGACGCGGCGCGCCTCCTCGCCCACCACCTCGTCGTCGAGGATCGCGGGGTAGGGGCCCGCAAGATCCCAGGTCTGGAAGAACGGGCCCCAGTCGATGCAGGGCACGAGCTTCTCCAGCGGGTAGTTCTTGAGCGCCTTCACGCCCAGCTGCTTCGGGCGAACGGGTGTGCTCGCCGACCAGTCGATCTTCGCCGCGTTGGCGCGCGCGGCTTCCAGCGTGACGGACTTCTGCCCCGCCTTCCTCGCGTGCGCCTCGCGCACCTTTTCGTAATCGGCGCGCGTGGCCGCGACGAAACTCTCCTTCTGCTCGTCGCTCACCAGGGCCGTGGCCACGCCCACGGCGCGGGAGGCGTCCGGCACCCACACCACGGGCGACTTGTAGTGCGGCTCAATTTTCACGGCCGTGTGCGTGCGCGACGTGGTGGCGCCACCGATAAGCAAGGGGATGGTAAAGCCCTGGCGCTGCATCTCCTTCGCCACGTGCGACATCTCTTCGAGCGACGGTGTGATGAGGCCCGAGAGCCCGATCATGTCCGCGTTCTGTTCGCGCGCCGCCTGCAGGATCTTCTCGGCAGGCACCATCACGCCCAGGTCGATCACCTCGAAGTTGTTGCACTGAAGCACCACGCCCACGATGTTCTTGCCGATGTCGTGCACGTCGCCCTTGACGGTGGCGATCACCATGCGGCCCTTGGCCTTGGCGTCGGCCGCGCCCAACCGGCGCTTTTCCTCCTCGATGAACGGCACCAGGTGCGCCACGGCCTGCTTCATCACGCGCGCGCTCTTCACCACCTGCGGCAGGAACATCTTCCCGGAGCCAAACAGGTCGCCGACCACGTTCATGCCGTCCATCAGGGGGCCCTCGATCACCTGAATGGGCCGCTCGTACTGCTGGCGAGCCTCTTCCGTGTCCTCGACGATCCACTGGGTGATGCCGCGCACGAGCGCGTGCGTGAGCCGCTCCTGCACCGTGCCGCTGCGCCAGGCGAGGTCCTCGATCGCGTCCTTCTTCTGGCCCTTGAAGGATTCCGCAAACGTCACCAGCCGCTCGGTGGCGTCCGGCCGGCGGTCGAAGAGCACGTCCTCGACACGCTCGAGCAATTCCTTCGGGATCTCCTCGTAGACACCCAGCTGGCCGGCGTTGACGATGCCCATGGTGAGGCCGGCACGCGCCGCGTGATAGAGAAAAGCCGTGTGCATGGCCTCGCGCACCGGCTCATTGCCTCGGAACGAGAACGAGAGGTTCGACACGCCCCCCGAGGTCTTGGCGTGCGGCAGGTTCTGCGAGATCCAGCGCACCGCCTCGATGTAATCGATGCCGTAGCGGTTGTGCTCCTCGATGCCCGTGGCCACCGCGAAGATGTTCGGGTCGAAGATGATGTCTTCCGGCGGGAAGCCCACCTGTTCGGTGAGGATCTTGTAGCAGCGCGCGCAGATGTCCTGCTTGCGCTTCAATGTGTCGGCCTGGCCCTTCTCGTCGAAGGCCATCACGATCACCGCGGCGCCGTAGCGGCGCGCAAGCCGGGCGTGGCGAAGGAACTCTTCCTCGCCCTCTTTGAGCGAAATCGAGTTCACCACCGCCTTGCCCTGCACGCACTTCAGCCCCGCCTCGATCACGCTCCACTTGGAGCTGTCGATCATGATCGGCACGCGCGAGATGTCGGGCTCGGCGGCCACCAGGTTCAGGAACGTGGTCATGGCGGCTTCGGAATCGAGCATCGCCTCGTCCATGTTCACGTCGATGATCTGGGCGCCGTTCTCCACCTGCTGGCGCGCGACCGCCAGGCCCTCGGTGTAGTTGCCGGCGAGGATCAGGCGCGCGAATGCCTTGGAGCCCGTGACGTTGGTGCGCTCGCCCACGTTCACCAGCAGGCCGCCGGCGCCGATGTTCCGGGGCTCGAGGCCCGAGAGCCGCAGCATCGGCTCGATGGCCGGAATGGCGCGGGGCTTCACGCCCGCCACGGCCTTGGCGATCGCCTCGATGTGCGCCGGCGTGGTGCCGCAGCAGCCGCCCGTGATGTTGAGCCAGCCTGCCTCCGCCCACTCGCGAATGAAGGAGGCCGTCTCGGCAGGCTTCTCGTCGTACTCGGCCATGGCGTTGGGCAGGCCCGCGTTGGGGTGCGCCGAGACGCGCGTATCGGCGATGCGCGAGAGTTCCTCGACGTAGGGCCGCAGCTGCTGGGCTCCGAGCGCGCAGTTGAAACCGATGGAAAGCGGCTTCGCGTGCCGAATCGAGTTCCAGAACGCCTCGGCCGTCTGGCCCGACAGCGTGCGGCCCGAGGCATCGGTGATCGTGCCGGAGACCATCACTGGCAGGCGCTCACCGGCCTCCTCGAAGTACTGGTCGATGGCGAAGAGAGCGGCCTTGGCGTTGAGCGTGTCGAAGACGGTCTCCACCAGGATGATGTCGCAGCCGCCTGCCACGAGGGCCCGCACCGCCTCGAGGTAGGCCTCGCGTACCTGGTCGAAGGTGACGGCGCGAAAGCCCGGGTCGTTCACGTCTGGCGAGAGCGAGAGCGTGCGGTTCATCGGGCCCAGCACGCCGGCCACCCAGCGGGGTTTCGCCGGGTTCTTCGCCGTCCACTCGTCAGCGATCGACCGGGCAAGGCGCGCGCCCTCGACGTTGAGTTCCGTGACGATCGACTCCAGGTGGTAATCGGCCTGCGAGATCGAGGTCGAATTGAAGGTATTGGTCTCGAGAATGTCGGCGCCCGCCGCGAGGTATTTCGCGTGGATCTCGCCGATGACCCCGGGCTGCGTCAGCGTGAGCAAGTCGTTGTTGCCCCGCAGGTCCTTGCCGTGCGCCGCGAACCGGCTGCCGCGGTACTGCTCCTCGGCCAGCCGGTAGCCCTGCACCATGGTGCCCATGGCGCCGTCGAGCACGAGGATGCGATCGTTCAGGGCGGCGTGAAGGGCGGCAATGCGCTCGGCCCTGGCCTGGGCAACAGTGGTCATGGTCATCCTTGAAAACGCCAAACCCGCCGGGGCAACGGCGGGTTCGGCCGGCCGCGTTAGCGAAATTTGTTGAGCGCCCGCAAGCGGGAGGCAAATCGGCGCGAAGGCCCCCATTTTAGCGGCGGGGGGCAGGCCGGGGCAAACGCGGGCGGCGGGGGACCGCACGGGAGCCCCCATGGCGTCACGGAACTGTCATGAACGATCGCGACAATCCGGATGCAAACCCCTCAACTCATTGATGGAGCGCTCGCGATGAAACCCTCATTCCTTCCGGTGGCCGCAGCCGCCGTTCTGGCCCTGACGCTGGGCAGCGCCGCCCGGGCAGCCGACATCACCGGTGCTGGCGCCACGTTCCCCTACCCGATCTACGCCAAGTGGGCCGAGGCCTACAAGAAGGCCTCAGGCGTCGGCCTCAACTACCAATCCATCGGCTCCTCCGGTGGCATCCGTCAGATTCGCGCCAAGACCGTGACCTTCGGCGCCACCGACGCGCCGGTCTCCGGCGCCGACCTGGACAGGGACGGCATGGTCCAATTCCCGGCCATCATCGGCGGCACGGTGCCGGTGGTGAACCTCGAGGGCTTCAAGCCGGGCGAGCTGCGCGTCACCGGACCCGTCCTGGCTGAAATGTTCCTGGGCACCATCAGCAAGTGGAATGACCCCAAATTCGCGGCGCTCAACCCGGGCAAGGCCCTGCCCAACACCACGATCACGGTCGTGCACCGGGCGGACGGCTCCGGCACCACGTTCAACTTCACGGATTACCTCACGACCGTGAGCAAGGAGTGGGCCGACAAGGTCGGCAAGGGCGCAGCCGTCAAGTGGCCGGCCTCCACGTCCGTCGGCGGCAAGGGCAACGAAGGGGTGGCCGCCAACGTCGGCCGTGTGAAGGGCTCGATCGGCTACGTGGAGTACGCCTACGTGAAGAAGAACAACATGAATTTCCTGCAAATCATGAACGCTGACGGCAAGTACGTCTCGCCTGATGACGCAACCTTCGCCGCTGCAGCCGCAGGCGCTGATTGGTTCAGCGTGCCGGGCATGGGCATCTCGATGGTGAACGCCAAGGGCGCCAACGCCTGGCCCATCAGCACCGCCTCGTTCATCCTCATGTACAAGCAGCCCGCCGACAAGGCAGCCGCCAACGAGACGCTCAAGTTCTTCGACTGGGCGTTCAAGAACGGCAAGGCGATGGCGGCCGAGCTCGACTACGTGGCGCTGCCGGACGCGCTCACCGAGCAGATCCGCAAGCGCGTCTGGAGCCAGGTCCAGCGCTGAAGCGCGCGTCGGGCCGTAGAATCGCGCCGTTCGCCGCCACTGGAGCTGCCGTGCCCGACCTGACCGAGGGAGAACGCCTGAGCGGCAGCGCGATGCTCGGCATCGCCCGCCGCCAGCGTCTGCAGGACCGGCTCTTCCACCGGCTGACCCAGTTTTTCTCCCTGCTGGTGCTGGTCGCGTTGCTGGCGATCATCGCCTCGCTCGCGATCAAGGCGTGGCCCGCGTTCCAGAAGTTCGGCGTCGAATTCATCTGGCGCGTCGAGTGGGATATCGTGAACGAGGAGTTCGGCGCGGCCATTGCCATCTTCGGCACCGTCGCCACGGCGGGCATCGCCCTCGCGCTCGCTGTGCCACTGGCCTTCGGCATCGCCGTCTTTCTCACCGAGACCTGCCCCGTGCGGTTGCGCCGGCCGCTGGGCACGGCCATCGAGCTGCTTGCCGCCGTGCCCTCGATCATCTACGGCATGTTCGGGCTCTTCGTTTTCGCGCCCCTGTTCGCCGACTACGTGCAGACGCCGGCGCGGGACCTGCTGGGCGGCATGCCGATCGTGGGCTGGCTCTTCGGGGGCGCGACCAACGGCATCGGCATCGTCGCCGCCGGAATCATTCTCGCGTTCATGGTGCTGCCCTTCATCGCTGCGGTGATGCGCGACGTATTCGAGATCGTGCCGCCGATCCTTCGCGAATCCGCCTACGGGCTCGGGTGCACCACGTGGGAAGTCGTGCGGCGCGTGGTGTTGCCCTATACCAACCAGGGCGTCATCGGCGGCATCATGCTGGGCCTGGGTCGCGCGCTCGGGGAAACCATGGCGGTCACGTTCGTAATCGGCAATGCCAACCGGCTCCCGAATTCGGTCTTCTCACCGGGCACCTCGATCGCCTCCACGCTCGCCAACGAGTTCGCGGAAGCGGCGGACTTTCACCTGTCAACGCTCTTCGCCCTCGGGCTGCTCCTCTTCGCCATTACCTTCCTCGTGCTCGCCGCAGCCAAAGTGCTGACGCTGCGCACCGAGCGCGCCAAGGGCGCCTGACCCCATGGAAGCTGCCAAGCTCGCCCGCTACGCCCGCCGCCGCCGCGCCAACTGGCTGGGGCTCGCCCTCTCCACCGTGGCCATGGCCCTCGGGCTCGCGGTGCTGCTGTGGATTCTTGCGGTACTGCTGAAGAACGGGCTCGCGGCCATCGACCTGGCGATGTTCACGCGCGACACGCCAGCGCCGGGCAGCGAAGGCGGCGGGCTTCGCAACGCGATCGTCGGAAGCCTCCTGATGCTCGGCCTTACGGTGGCGGTGGCTTCCCCCATCGGCGTGCTCGCGGGCATCTATCTTGCCGAGTACGGCGCCACCAGCAAAACGGCGGAGCTCACCCGCTTCGTGACCGATATCATGCTTTCAGCTCCCTCGATCGTTCTGGGACTCTTCGTCTATGCCATCGCGGTGGCCACCGTCGGCCACTTCTCCGGTTTCGCGGGAAGCCTCGCGCTCGCGCTCATCGCGATCCCGGTGGTGGTGCGCACCACCGACAACATGCTGCGCCTCGTGCCGGGTAGCCTGCGCGAGGCGGCATTCGCCCTGGGCGCTCCGCGCTGGAAGGTCTCGCTGATGGTGACGCTGCGCGCGGCTCGCGCGGGCGTCATCACCGGCGTGCTGCTTGCCATCGCGCGGATCAGTGGCGAGACGGCCCCGCTTCTCTTCACGGCCCTCAACAACCAGTTTTTCAGCACCGACATGTCGAGCCCCATGGCGAACCTGCCGGTGGTGATCTTCCAGTTCGCCATGAGCCCCTACGACAACTGGATCCGTCTCGCCTGGGGCGGCGCGCTCCTCATCACGCTGGCGGTTCTCGCCATCAACATTGTCGCGCGCGTGTGGTTCCGCGAGCGCGCCCCCTCCTGATCGCCGCCACAGCCAACCGCCCAATCCCGCCCATGCCCCCCGCCAACGCTACCCCTGCCGCTCCACCGCCGAACGCGATTGAGGTGCGACACCTCAACTTTTTCTACGGCCAATTTCAGGGGCTGAAGGACGTCTCGCTCGATGTCGTGGAGCGCAAGGTGACGGCCTTCATCGGCCCCTCAGGCTGCGGCAAGTCGACGCTGCTTCGCACCTTCAACCGCATGTACAGCCTGTATCCGGGGCAGCGCGCCGAGGGCGAAGTGAGCTTCTACGGCGAGAACGTTCTCGACGGCAAGCAGGACCTGAACCTCCTGCGCGCGCGTATCGGCATGGTGTTCCAGAAGCCCACGCCGTTTCCCATGTCCGTCTACGACAACATCGCCTTCGGCGTCCGGCTCTACGAGAATCTCAGCCGCAGCGCCATGGACGACCGCGTCGAATGGGCGCTCACCAAGGCGGCGCTCTGGGGCGAGGTCAAGGACAAGTTGAAGCAAAGCGGCCTCTCGCTCTCCGGCGGCCAGCAGCAACGCCTGTGCATCGCCCGCAGCGTGGCGGTGAAGCCCTCGGTGCTGCTCCTGGATGAGCCCACCTCGGCGCTCGACCCCATCTCCACCGGCAAGGTCGAGGAGCTGGTGCACGAGTTGAAGAAGGACTACACCATCGCCATCGTCACCCACAACATGCAGCAGGCGGCGCGGGTGTCGGACTACACGGCGTACATGTACCTGGGTGAGCTCATCGAGTACGGCGAGACCGACCACCTCTTCGTCAACCCGCGCGACAAGCGCACGCAGGACTACATCACCGGCCGACACGGCTGAGGAGCCCGCATGAACGTCCACCTGTCCAGCCAGTTCGACGCCGACCTCGACGCCATTCGCGCCTCCCTCACGCGCATGGGCGGCCTGGTCGAGGAGCAGGTCCGCACCGCCATGGGCGCCTTCGTAGGGCGGGACCTGTCCCTGATCGAGCGGGTCGTGGCCCGCGAGGCCGAAGTGAATGCCCTCGAGGTCGAGCTCGACGATGCCTGCACGCACCTGATCGCGCGGCGACAGCCCACCGCCATCGACCTGCGAATGGTGATGGGCGTGGGCAAGGTCGTCACCGACCTCGAGCGCATTGGCGACGAAGCGAAGAAAGTCGCCAAGGCCAAGAGGAAGCTCCTCGAGCGGGAATCCGACGGCGCCATCAGCAACCTGGTGGGGCTTGCGCGCCTGGGCGAGGAGGTGGCCGACATGTTGAACGAGGTGCTCGATGCCTTCGTTCGGCTCGACGCCGGGGCCGCCATGCGCGTGGTGATCCGCGACCAGGACATCGACCGCCAGTTCCGCGCCATCTTCCGGCAACTGGTCACCTACATGATGGAAGACCCCCGCACCATCTCGACTGCGCTCGACGTAGTGTTTGTCGCCAAGTCGATCGAGCGCATGGGCGATCACACGAAAAACATCGCCGAGCAAGTGATCTACATCGCCAAGGGCCGCGACGTGCGCCACCTGGACCTGGAGGCAAAGGAACAAGGGGCGCGCGGCGAGTGACTCGGCTGCCCCGCGTTCTCGTGGTCGAGGATGAGCCCGCGATACGCGAGCTGCTGGGGTACGCGCTCGCGCAGGCGGGCTTCGACCCCGTGCTCGCGGGAAGCGCGGAGGAGGGCCTTCGCGAAATCCATGCGGAGCTTCCCGCCGTGTTGCTGCTGGACCTCATGCTGCCCGGACAATCGGGAGAGGCACTGGCACGGCAGCTGCGAGCGGACCGTCGTACCCGCAACCTCCCCATCCTCATGGTGACAGCGAAAGCCGAGGAAGCGGACAAGGTGGCCGGGCTCGAGATCGGCGCCGACGATTACCTCACCAAGCCGTTCTCGCCCAAGGAATTGATCGCGCGCATCCGCGCCGTGCTCCGGCGCCGCGCGCCGCACCAGGCGGGCGACGCGGTCGAAGTGGGCCCGATCCAGTTGAACCCGGTGAGCCGAACGGTTCTCGTAGCCGGCATCGAGGTGAGCCTCTCTCCCACTGAGTTCGACCTGCTGCAATTCCTGCTGAGCCACCCCAATCGCGCCTTTACCCGCGAGCAGCTGCTGAACGCGCTGCGGGGCGACCATCGCTTTGTCGAGGATCGCACCGTGGACGTCTACGTACGGCGCCTTCGGGATGGCCTCGGTGCCGGCGCGCGCGACATGGTGCAGACCGTGCGTGGCTTTGGCTACAAACTGGTTCCGCCCTCGTCATCATGAATGGGCTCGCCTGGCTCTTCGCGCCGCTCGCACTGGTGCTGGCGGCCCTCTGGTGGCGCGAAGTGCAGAGCCGGCGACGCCTGCGCGCCTGGCTGAACGACCCCGAGAGCACCGACCCGCCCGATGGCGACGGGCCTTGGGCGGGCATCTTCGCGCGCCTCTATCGGCTGCGGCGTGACGTGCGGCGGGTGCGGGGCGAACTGCGCGAGAGTCTCGAGCGCTTCCAGCGCATGGTCGAGTCGCGCCCCGACGGCGTGCTCTTGATCGACGGC
>JAFMJY010000107.1 GCA_017853245.1 Burkholderiales bacterium
GTCTGACCGTGACGCCTGGAAACGTGATTGATTTCGGCTGGATCGAGGCAGACCTCCTGGAGATGGCCTCGCGCTTCGAGGTGCAGGCGGTGGCGTTCGATCCCTTTCAGGCCACCCAGCTTTCGACCCGGATGCTGGCCGAAGGCCTGCCGATGATTGAAGTGCGTCCGACGGTGCTGAATTTCAGTGAGCCGATGAAGACGCTCGAAGCCCTGGTGCTTCAGAAGAAGCTCACCCATGACGGCGACCCGGTGCTGACCTGGATGGCCAGCAACGTGGTGGCGCACCTGGACGCCAAGGACAACATCTACCCGCGCAAGGAGCGACCGGAGAACAAGATCGACGGCATCGTGGCTCTGATCATGGCGCTCTCTCGCGCGATCAAGCCCGGAGACTCGGTGGTGCTCGGCGCCGACTACGAGCTCATGCTGGTCTGAAGTGATGCCGGTTTGATTCCATGGGATGGTTCAGCTTTTTCGATCGCTTTCGCGCGTCCAGTGAAGACCGATCGCCGTGGGGCGATTTCTGGTTCGAGCCGGTGTCGATCCGCTCGGCCAGCGGCGCCCGGGTGTCATCCGACAGTGCGATGCGCTTGGCAGCGGTCTATGCCTGCGTGCGCATCCTTTCAGAAACCCTGGCCTCGTTGCCGCTGGTGGTCTACCGACCCCGAGCCGACGGCGGCAAAGACCGCATCAAAGACCACTGGGTGTACCGCCTGCTGTGTCACCGACCCAATCGCTACCAGAACCCTTTTGAGTGGCGCGAGATGCTTCAAGGGCATCTGGCGCTGCGGGGCAATGCCTATAACCAGATCATCACCAACCCCAGGGGAGAGATCACCGAGCTCATTCCGATCCACCCCGATCGCATTCGCGTGGAGATCCTGCCCTCGGGCGAGTACCGCTACCGGGTAACGGATCGGGTGGGACAGCAGATCACGCTGCCGAGGGGGCAGGTCTGGCACCTCAAGGGCCTGTCCTCCGATGGCCTGATGGGCTTGAGCCCGATCGAACTGGCTCGAGAGAGTCTAGGGATGGCGCTGGCTGCGCAGGACTATGGCGCCCGATTCTTTGCCAATGACGCGAAGCCCACAGGCGGTTGGATTGAGTTTCCCGGGTCGTTCAAGGACGGCGAGGCCAAGCGGGTGTTCCGTGAGTCTTACCAGGCCGCACAGTCCGGGGCCAACCGCGGCAAGGTCCTGGTGCTGGAAAACGGCATGAAGTTCCATGAAGTGGGAGTGACCAACAAGGACGCACAGTTCCTGGAGTTGCGCAAGTTTCAGATCACCGATATCGCCCGGCTGTTCCGGGTGCCGCCGCACATGATCGCGGACCTGGATCGGGCCACCTTTTCCAACATCGAACAGCAGAGCCTGGAGTTCGTCATGCACACCATGACACCCTGGGCCGAGCGTTGGGAGGCCTCGATCGAGTCCGATCTGCTGCTGGACGGTGACGATCTCGAGGTGGAGTTCGATTTCGCCAACCTCATGCGCGGGGACGCCGCCAGTCGCTCGGCCTACTACCAAAGCGGCATCCAAAACGGCTGGCTGACCCGCAACGAAGCCCGCATCGCCGAGAACCTGAACCCGATCGAAGGTCTAAACGAGCCCCTAAGACCCCTGAACATGGTTCAGGAGGGAGCGGCCGAGGAGCAAGACGAAGCGCTCGAGCAATCACTCGAGGAAGACGAAGAGGAGTCCGGTCCAGACAAAGACCCGGACGAAGTAGCACCAGTTGCTCGATTTCGGGCACTGGTGGCGTGCGCTGCCGACCGTTGGGCCCGTCGACTGAGCCGAGCCGGTGCCATTGAGGACAAGGACATCGCGCTGGTGGCTCAGGCGCTGGCGGTGCCCGAGTTGCAGGTGCAGCGGTGGGCCCAAGAACAGCAGGACCTGGAGGAGTCCAGCCTGCGTCTGTCACTCATCAAGCTGGGAATGAATCCATGAACCACCAACTTCTCGTTGCCGAGTTTCTCGCAACCCCTTGGGCCCTGATGCCCGAGCGGCTTCACGCCCTGGCCGGCGTCGTCATGCGCTGGTCAGCAGGGGCCGCCGTGCCCCCCGAGGCCATGACTCAAATTCAGGCCGACCGCGAGGCTCGCCAGGCGCGACGGCAGGCTACAGCTGCTCAGTCCACCGGCTCGATCGCCGTGCTGCCCTTGTATGGTGTGATCACCCAACGCGGCAACATGGTGGACGATGTCTCCGGTCCCGGCAGCACCAGCACCCAGCAGTTCACCGCCGCCTTGCGCACCCTGCTGGCCGACGAGAGCGTCAGCCAGATCCTGATCGACATCGACAGCCCGGGCGGAAGCGTCTACGGCGTGGCCGAGCTCGCCGACGAGATCCAAAGCGCCAGGGCTCAAAAGCCGGTGGTGGCGATTGCCAACTCCCTGGCCGCATCTGCGGCCTACTGGATCGGCTGTGCCGCGTCGGAGTTCTATGTGACCCCGGGCGGCGAGGTCGGCTCGATCGGCGTGTGGCAGGCGCACCAGGACTTCAGCAAAGCGCTGGAAGAGGCCGGCGTGAAGACCACTCTCATCTCTGCGGGCAAGTACAAGGTCGAAGGCAACCCCTACAGCGCGCTGGACGAGGAGGCTCAAGCCTTCATGCAGTCGCGGGTGGATGACTACTACGCCGCCTTCACCAAGGCAGTGGCCAAAGGGCGGGGTGTGCCCATCAGCCAGGTTCGCGAGGGCATGGGCCTGGGCCGCGTGCTGGGGGCTGACGCGGCCGTTCAGCAAAGCATGGTGGACGGTGTGGCCACCTTCGATGAGGTCTTGAGCCGTATGCGGCGAGCGGCCAAGTCCACCGCAACGGCTTCGCCATCGCGGCTGCAGCGCGCCAAGCAATCACTGGCGCTCCTCTAAAACAAATCCCACCGGGCGCTCCGTTGAGAAGCCCGCCACCAATCGCGGCCCGTTGGCCGTGATCGTTCTTCTCTTCAACCCCCCGGCCGCGCTGGATACCCGCCGCGCGGCTTTTTCATTTCTGGAGGAATCATGAGTAAACAACTGCGCGAGCTCCAAGCTCGCAAGACGGCATTGGTCAAAGAAGCCCGTGCCCTGACAGACATCGCGGCCGAACAGCAGCGAGACCTCAACGAGGATGAGTCGCAGGCATTTGACTCACTCAAAGCCAAGATTGAGGCGGCCTCAGCGGCCATCGATCGAGAGGCGGCCCTGATTGCCGAGGAGGCGCACCTGGCCAGCGTCCAGGTGGCCGCCAATCGACTGGCCATCGGCGAGACCCCCGTCATCGCCGTCACCGACAACCTCGAAGCCGACCCCAAGCACGGCTTCAAGAGCGTGGGCGAGTTCTTGAAGACGGTTCGACAGGCGCAAAACCCCGGATCCAGCATCGACGAGCGACTGCTCGTGGGGTCTTCCCGCGGGGCCGCCGCACCCGCGAGCTTCGGCGCGGAGGGCTCGGGTCAGGACGGCGGGTTCCTCGTGCCGCCGCAGTTCGCACAGGAGATCTTCCGCCTGTCGCTTGACGAGGATTCTCTGCTGCCGCTGACCGACAACGTGGAGATCACCGGCAACACCATGGCCTTCCCCAAGGACGAGACCACGCCCTGGGGAAGCAACGGCATCCGGGCTTACTGGCAGGGCGAAGCCGCTTCGGCCGTGACGACCAAACCCGTGCTGGGCTTGGCTACGCTGCGGCTGAAGAAGCTCATGGCGCTTGTGCCGGTCACGGACGAACTGCTCGACGACACCAATGCCCTGTCGAGCTACTTGCCCGACAAGATCGCCACCTCGATCCGCTGGAAGTCCAACGAGTCCATCTTGTTTGGCTCTGGCTCGGGCGTGCCGGTGGGATGCATGAACGCCACCACCACCGTGACGGTAGTCAAGGAGTCGGGCCAGGCCACACAGACCCTGCAGCCGCAGAACCTGGCCAAGATGATCGCAAGGCTGCCGCCGGGTTCGTTTTCGCGTGCGGTTTGGATCGTCAACAACGATGTGCTGCCCGCCCTGTTCACGCTGACGCTGGGCAACTACCCGATCTATCTGCCCATTGGTGGCACCCCCAGCGGGATGCAGGCCTCACCGTACGGGACGCTCCTGGGGCGCCCGGTGTTTGTCTCTCAGCACGCCAACACCTTCAGCTCACAAGGCGATGTGCTGCTGGCTGACCTGTCGTACTACCAGACCATCACCAAGGCCGGCGGCCTGCAGACCGCCACCTCGATGCACCTGTACTTCGACGCCGACCTGACCGCCTTCAGGACCACCTTCCGCATGGATGGGCAGTCCAAGATCGCCGCGCCCATCAGCCCGGCGAAAGGTGCCACGACGCTGTCGCCCTTTGTGCAGCTCGGCGCCCGTTGATTCCCTCATTTCTAGGAGAACGCCATGTTTCCCAACGCAAAAGGCAGCGAACTGCTGTCGATTCTCGCCACCATCGATCCGGCCAGCATCTCAGCCGGCACGGTCACCACCGGCTGGGTATCGGCGGGCAACCACCACAACGTGCTGGCGGTCATCCAGACCGGTGCGCTTGGCACCTCCGCCACCTTGGACGCGAAACTGCAGCAGGCGTCTGACAGCACTGGAGCCGGCGCCAAAGACGTCAGCGGCAAGGCCATCACCCAGATCGTCAAGGCAACCGGTGACAACAAGCAGGCACTGATCAACCTGCGACCCGACGAGCTAGACGTGGCCAACGGCTTTGCCTTTGTGCGGCTGTCGCTGACGGTGGGCACGGCCGCGAGTGTGGCCGGCGCGCAGTTGCTGGGTGTCAATTCACGCTATGCCTCGGCTGATGCCTTCAATCAAGCTGCAGTGGTCCAGGTCATCTGAACCATGCCGCTGCAGTTGCTGATTCCGCCCGCCGAGGAGCCGGTGTCGCTTGAGCAAGCCAAGCTCCATCTGCGGGTGGATTTCAGCGATGACGATGTCTTGATTTCGGCACTCATCTCGGCAGCGCGCCAGGCGGCGGAGACCATCACGGGACGCCAGTTGGTCACTGCGCGCTGGAAGTACGTGCTCGACGCGTTCCCCGGCCCGAGCCTGATGGGGGTGCCCGCTGGACGGCCGTTCACGCTGCCCGGGCACGCCATCCTGATTCCGAAAGTGCCGGTTCAATCGATCGTCTCGATCGACTACCTGGACATGGGCAGCGTGCTGCGCACGATGCCGGCTGCTAACTACGCCGCTGATCTGGCCTGTGAGCCCGCGCGCATCACGCCGGTGTTCGGACAGATCTGGCCCATCACCCTGCCGCAGATCGCGGCCGTTTCGGTCACCTTCGATGCGGGGTACGGCAATGCCGGCGCTGTACCTGAAGGCATCAAGCGATGGATGCTGATCCGCATGGGCAGCCTCTATCAAAACCGGGAGGAAGTGGCCGCGATGAGCCGAGGCAAGATCGAGCCGCTGCCGTACATCGACGGCTTGCTGGATCCCTATCGGATGGTGGTGGCATGACGCTACAGCGCAGCGGTGAGCTCAATCGCCGTATCACGCTGCAGCAGCGCAGCACCTCGCAAGACAGCTTCGGTGAGCCTGTACAAGGTTGGCAGACTCTCATGACGGTGTGGGCCGGTATCGAGCCGCTGTCCGGGCGGGAGCTTGAGCTTGCACAGAAGATTTCCTCCGAGGTCACGCACCGGATCACGATCCGCTACCAGGGCGCTTTTACTGACACCCGCGTGGCGGCAAGCCTAAGGGCGATCTACAAGAACCGAATTTTCAACATTCAGGCCTCACTCAATGAGGATGAGGCCAATGTGCGAATTCACCTTCTGGCCAGTGAAGGCCTAAACGATGGTCAGTAGACCGGGAGCGAGGATCAATGGAGCTGCAACACGTCAAGGGACTGTCGGCCCTGTCGGCGGCACTCAGGGAACTTCCCGACCGCATTGCCCGCAACGCATTGCGGCAAAGTGTGGCCCGAGGGGCCGTGGTGATACGCGAAGAGGCCAAGACTCGCGCGCCGGTCTCCACCAACCCGCCAGAGCCAGGCGGTCCGCTGCCGGGAACGCTGCGCCGGTCCATCATCATCCAGCACGACCGCAAGCGCTCCAGCTTGACCAGCCAGACCTATGTCGTGGCCGTTCGCCATGGCAAAAGGTACCGCAACCAGGGCAAGAAGGGCAACCGCTCACAGGATGCTTACTACTGGCGCTGGGTGGAGTTCGGCACCGTCAAGATGAGTGCGCGCCCCTTCATGCGTCCGGCCTTCGAGACGCAAAAGGAAGCGGCGGTGCAGGAGATCGCCAGGGTGCTGGCCGAGCGTATCAAGCAGGAGGTGCGGACGCTGCCCGGAGCCACCGGGTGATTCAAGAGCAGTTGCAGGCGGTGTTGGCACCGCTGGTGGCGGGCAAGAGCTTTCCTAACCTGGCCGCGCAGGACACAGCCCCCCCGTACATCGTCTACCAGCGTGTGGTCAGCGTCACCCACAACACCCTCCAAGGCACAACCGACCTGCAGAACACACGGGTGCAGATCGATGTGTATGCCAAGACCTATGCCAGCGCGCAGCAAGTGGCTGCGGCGGTGCGCTCTGCGATGTCGACGGCTAGCTTTACCAACCTGCAGATCTCGGAGCAGGACTTCTATGAGGCTGAAGCGCGGCTGCACCGCGTAAGCCTGGACTACTCGATCTGGTCGCGCTGAGCGCCTGACGCCCAGCAGGCCCGTTCCCTCTCTTCCGTTCCCTCTTTTCCATTCCCTTTCTCATCCCCGCGCCACCTGTGCTTCGGCCCAGGTGGCTTTCTTTCGTCAACCCAACGGAGTAATCATGACTTCCACCGCCATTTCCTCACAAGGCTCAGTCCTGTCGCTGGCCACCGGCTCCGGATCGGCCAAGACCATCAGCGGCGTCACGCTGGGCAACCCCACCATCATCACCGCCACCGGCCACGGCTTCTCAGTGGGTGATGTGATCACGATTGCCGGTGTGGGCGGCGCCACCGCCGTAAACGGTACCTGGATCATCACCAACAAGACCACCAACACTTTTGCGATCAACCTCGACACCACCGGCGGCTCTGCCTACACCTCGGGTGGCACGGCCACGCCGGTGGCCTGGACCCCGATCGTCAACGTACGCAGCTTCACCGGCTTTGACGGCGCGGCCAACATCATTGACGTCACCAATCTGAGCTCCACCGCTGAAGAAATTCGCCCTGGCATCCCGCGCTTTGGCCAGATCTCCTTTGAGATCGACTGGGATCACGGGGACCCGAGCCACGTGGCCTTGCTCGCCCGCCAGTTGAACCAGGCGCAGAGCGCCTTCAAGCTGGTGCTGCCCGACACCCATACCGCCACCTTCAACGGCTACGTGATGAAGGTCCCCATCCAGGGTGGTGTGGACCAAGTCGTGCGCGGCACCGTGGATGTGCGCATCACGGGCCCGGTGTCCTGGACCTAAAGGAGCAAATCAATGGACAAGATCCTCTCCAAGTCCGAGATCCTGGACAGCCATGACATGCGCATCCAGACGGTGGCCGTACCCGAATGGGGCGGCAGCGTGCGTTTGCGCTCACTCACTGGCGCAGAGCGTGACGCCTTTGAGGCCTCGCTGGTGCGCCAAGTCGATGGCAAGCACCTGCCCGATATGGTCAACCTGCGCGCCAAGCTGCTTGCGGCCACCATCGTGGACGAACAGGATCGCCAGATCTTCACCGCAAGCGACGTGGTGGCGCTCGGCCGCAAGAACGCCGTGGCACTTGACCGTGTCTTCACGGTCGCGCAGCGCTTGAACGGGATGGCGACAGACTCGGTGGAGGAGGCCCTAAAAAACTCCGAGCCCGGCCCGGTCGTCGGTTCTATTTCCGGCTAGCGCTGGCGCTGGGCACCACCGTGGGCCAATTGCTCGAGACGATCAGCAGCGCTGAGCTCACCGAGTGGCTGGCCTACGACCAGATCGAGCCCTTTGGCCCTCAGCGCGAGGACCTGCGCACGGGGCTCATCTGCAGTGCCGTGGTCAACCACAGCATGAGCCCACCGAAGTCCCCAGTCCGGGCCAGTGACTTCATGCTGTTCGC
>JAFMJY010000022.1 GCA_017853245.1 Burkholderiales bacterium
CGAGCTTCGCGCACGGCACAAGGACCGGTTCGAGAAGAAGCATGGCGTGAAGCTGGGCTTCATGTCGTTCTTCGTGAAGGCGGCAGTGGCGGCGCTGCGCAAATACCCGATCGTGAATGCCTCGATCGATGGCAACGACATCGTCTACCACGGGTATTACGACGTTGGCATCGCCGTGGGCAGCGAGCGGGGGCTCGTGGTTCCGGTCCTGCGCGACGCGGATCGCCTCTCGATCGCCGACATCGAAAAGGCGATTGCAGACTTTGGCAGGCGCGCGAAGGACGGAAAGATCACCATCGACGAGCTCTCGGGCGGCACGTTTTCGATCTCGAATGGAGGCGTCTTCGGCTCGATGCTGTCGACCCCGATCATCAACCCGCCGCAGAGCGCCATTCTTGGCATCCACGCCACCAAGGACCGCGCCGTGGTGGAGAACGGCCAGGTCGTTGTGCGGCCGATGAACTACCTGGCGCTGTCCTACGACCATCGCCTGATCGACGGGCGGGAGGCGGTCCTGTCCCTCGTGGCAATCAAGGACGCGCTCGAGGACCCCGCGCGCCTGCTCCTCGACGTCTGAGCCCCCAAGGAACGAGCCATGTCGCAGCAGTTCGATGTCGTGGTGATCGGAGCGGGGCCCGGCGGCTACATCGCCGCCATTCGTGCGGCGCAGCTGGGCTTCAAGGTCGCGTGCGTGGAGGGCTGGCGCAACGCCAAGGGCGAGCTGGCGCTGGGCGGCACCTGCCTCAATGTGGGGTGCATTCCCTCCAAGGCGCTGCTCGCGTCGTCGGAGGAGTTCGAGAAGCTCTCCCATGGACTCGAGGCGCACGGAATCAGCGTCTCCGGGGCGAAGTTCGACCTGGGGCGGATGCAGGCCCGCAAGGACGGCATCGTTGGCAAGATGACGAAGGGCATCGAGTTCCTGTTCAAGAAGAACAAGGTCACCTGGCTGCAGGGCTTCGGAAAGCTCGTGAACGGCGGCGACAGCTACACCATCGAGGTGGCCAGCGTCGGCCAGCGGGAAACGCTGCAGGCCAGGCATGTCATCGTGGCCACCGGCTCGCGCGCTCGGCAACTACCCAACATCGTTGTCGACAACGAAGTCATTTGCGACAACGAGGGCGCGCTCGCTTTCGCGGCTGTTCCCAAGCGGCTCGGGATCATCGGTGCGGGCGTGATCGGGCTCGAGCTCGGCAGCGTATGGCGCCGCCTCGGCTCGGAGGTCACGATCCTCGAGGCCGTCCCGCAGTTCCTGGGCGCCGGTGACGAGGCGGTGCAAAAGGAAGCCTGGAAGGCCTTCACGAAGGACCAGGGCCTCACCATCCGGCTTGGCGCGCGCCTGGACAAGGTGACACCCCACAAGCTCGGCGTCGCCATCGACTGGACGGACGACAAGGGCCTGGCGCAGAAGCTCGAGGTCGACCGGCTGGTGGTGTCCGTTGGTCGCGTGCCGAACACCGAGCTGCTTGGCGTCGGCAACGTGGGGCTCGCCGTGGATGAGCGCGGCTTCGTCGTCGTCGACGAGCACTGCCGCACCAACCTGCCAAACGTCTGGGCCATCGGCGACGTCGTTCGGGGCCCGATGCTTGCGCACAAGGCCGAGGACGAAGGGGTGATGGTGGCAGAGCTGATTGCCGGCCAGAAGCCGCACATCGATTACGCCTGCATTCCCTGGATCATTTACACCGCGCCCGAAATCGCCTGGGTCGGCATGACCGAGCAGAAGGCCAAGGCGGACGGCATCGCGGTGAAGGTGGGCCAGTTCCCCTTTGCGATCAACGGCCGGGCGCTGGGGACCGGGCAGTCGCAGGGCTTCGTGAAGATCGTGGCAGACGCTGCGACCGATCGCGTGCTCGGGGTGCACATCGTTCATGCCCACGCCTCCGACCTGATCCAGGAGGCGGTGACCGTGATGGAGTTCAAGGGGTCGTCGGAAGATATCGCCCGCATCTGTCACGGGCACCCGACCCTGTCCGAAGTGATGCGGGAAGCCGCGCTCGCCGTCGACAAGCGCACGCTCAACGCCTGACCCCGGCCGCGCCTCGCCGGGATGGTCGACAACCCCGACTTGCTGCCGAGCTTCGACGAGGAGCTCGAGCCTGCGGCGCCGGAGCAGTACTCCGGCCCCCTCGAGTGGTACTGGCATTTTCAACAGCGGCCTGACTTCGAGCCGGACGCCGACCAGCTCAAGGTGCTGGGTGAGCTCGACCGGCTCTTCAACGAGCTCGAGGAGTACCGCCAATACCGCGCGGGGATGCTCAACCGGCTGGTGACCAACCTGGGGGGTGGCCGGGCGCCGCCGCGCGGCATGTACATCTGGGGAGGCGTCGGCCGGGGCAAGTCCCTGATGATGGACGCCTTCTACAAGGTGAGCCGGCATCGGCGTAAACGGCGCGTGCACTTCCATGAATTCATGCGAGAGGTGCACGGGCGGCTGGCGGAGCTCTCGGGCACCGCCGACCCGCTCGATGCCGTGTCTACCGACATCGCGAGGAGCCTGAGGCTTCTCTGTTTCGACGAGTTTCACGTCAGCGACATTGCCGACGCCATGATCCTGGGGCGCCTGCTGGAGCTGCTGATCGCCAAGGGGGTGGTCCTCGTTCTCACCTCCAACTATCCGCCGGAGGGCCTGTATCCGAACGGGCTGCAGCGTGCGCGCTTCCTGCCGGCCATCGAGGTGCTGCAGCAGTCACTCGACGTGGTGAGCCTGGGGCAGGGAACGGACCATCGTCGGCGCATTCTGGAATCCCACCGGCTCTGGCATGTGCCGCCCGGGGAGCGGGCGGACGCTGAACTGGTGGCGATCTTCGAGGCGGTGACCAAGGCCGCCTTCGAGTCTGACGGCACCCTGTCGGTGAACGGGCGGGCCTTGCCCTTCCGCCGGCGAGCCAAGGGTGTGGTGTGGTTCGACTATCACCCCTTGCTGGGGGAGCCTCGCTCGCAGGGGGACTACCTGGAGTTGGCGGCCGGCTACCACACCGTCCTGATTTCCGGCGTTCCCCGGCTCGACCCTGACCACACGGACATCGTGCGTCGTTTGACTTGGTTGGTCGATGTGTTCTATGACAAGGGCGTGCGGCTCGCGGCGACGGCCGAGGAGCAGCCCGAGGACCTGGTGACGCCCACAGCCGATCGCACGGGGCCGGGGACCATGGTGCGCAACGAGTTCGCCCGCACGGCAAGCCGCCTGCGGGAAATGCAGTCCAGGGCGTACTTTGCCCGCAAGCACGCCTCGGCCCACGACCCGGGCGTGCTGCGCGCGAGGTAGCCGAAGGAGCAAACGATGTCCTCATTCAACGCGGTGTACCTGACACGCGAGGCGGATCAGTTTGTCGCCCGAGTCGCGGCCATTCCGGATGCCTCTCTCCCGGACGGCGACGTCACGCTCGGCGTTTCCTACTCCACCATCAATTACAAGGACGCGCTTGCCATTGCCAACGCGGGCCCTGTCGTGCGCCGCTGGCCCATGGTGGCAGGAATCGATGGCGCAGGGGTCGTCGAGTCTTCGGCGCATCCGCGGTGGAAGGTGGGCGACCGGGTGATCCTCAATGGCTGGGGCGTGGGCGAGACCCACTGGGGCTGCCTTGGGCAGCGCGCCCGGCTGAACGGGGACTGGCTAGTCGCGTTGCCGGCAGGGCTCTCCGAGCGGGACGCCATGGCCATCGGCACGGCTGGCTACACCGCCATGTTGTGCGCGCTTGCCGTTCGCCGTCACGGCATCAAGCCAGGAGACGGGGAGGTCCTGGTCACAGGGGCCACGGGGGGCGTGGGTAGCGTGGCCGTCGCCATCCTGTCGGCCTGGGGTTATCGGGTCGTCGCGTCGACCGGCAAAGTTTCCGAGGGCGAGTATCTGAAGGGCTTGGGCGCCACGGATCTCCTCGACCGCGCGAGCCTCGCAGTCCCGGGCAAGCCGTTGCAGAAGGAACGATGGGCTGCGGTGGTTGATGCGGTCGGAAGCCACACGCTTGCCAACGCTTGTGCGCAAACGCGCTATGGCGGGGTCGTCGCGGCCTGCGGCCTGGCCCAAGGCATGGATTTTCCCGCGTCGGTCGCCCCGTTCATTCTGCGGGGCGTTCACCTCGCCGGCATCGATAGCGTCATGGCGCCGCGTGAGGCGCGAGAGCAGGCCTGGTCGGCGCTCGCGAAGGACCTGGACCGCCACCGCCTTGCCGCCATCACCACGGAAATCGGACTCGCGGAGGCCATCACGAAGTCGCCAGACGTGCTCGCCGGCAAGATTCGGGGGCGCCTGGTGGTGGACGTCAATCGCTGATCAACGGGGGGCAAGGCCATGGCGACATACAAGGAATTCCACGCGCGGTCGGTGAGGGAGCCTGAGGCCTTCTGGGCCGAGCAGGCAACGATGATCGACTGGCATCGGCCCTTCGACAAGGTCCTCGACTACTCGAAGCCCCCGTTTCGATCCTGGTACGTGGGCGGGCTTACCAACCTATGCCACAACGCGGTCGACCGCCATCTCGCCGCGCGTGGCAACCAGAAGGCGCTGGTGTGGGTTTCCACCGAGGTCGAGCAGGAGAAGAGCTGGACCTTCACCGAGTTGCATGAGGAGGTGAATCGGTTTGCCGCGATTCTTCAGTCCCTGGGCGTCGGCAAGGGCGATCGCGTTCTCATCTATATGCCGATGATCCCGGAGGCCGTGTTCGCGATGCTCGCGACTGTGCGCATCGGCGCTGTTCACTCCGTGGTGTTCGGTGGCTTCGCTGCGGCGAGCCTTGCTGCGCGCATCGACGACGCGACGCCCAAGGTGATGGTCACGGCCGATGCGGGTGCGCGGGGAGGGCGGTCTATCCCGTTGAAGCCCCTGGTCGATGAGTCGATCCAGCTCGCGAAGACGCCGCCCCGGCACGTGGTGATCGTCAACCGCGGGCTCGACAAGGGGTTTGCCACCGTGGCCGGGCGCGATCTCGACTACGCAGCGCTCCGCGAGAAGCACTCGGGCGCCAAGGTGCCGGTGACGTGGCTGGAATCGAACGAGCCTTCCTACATCCTCTACACCAGCGGCACCACGGGTAAGCCCAAGGGCGTGCAGCGCGACACTGGCGGCTATTGCGTTGCGCTCGCCGCTTCGATGAAGCACATCTACTGCTCCAAGCCTGGTGAGGCGTATTTCTCCACTTCCGATATCGGGTGGGTGGTAGGGCACTCCTACATCGTCTACGGGCCGCTCATCAATGGCTCGACCACCATCATGTTCGAGGGATTGCCGATCCGGCCAGACCCCGGGATCTGGTGGAAGATCGTTGCCGACTACAAAGTGACGTCGATGTTCTCGTCGCCCACGGCGATCCGGGTGCTGAAAAAGCAGGACCCGGCGTTCATGAAAAAGCACGACACCTCCAGCCTCAAGTACCTGTTCCTGGCGGGCGAGCCGCTCGACGAGCCCACCGCTCGATGGGTGGATGAGGCGCTCGGCGTGCCGATCATCGACAACTACTGGCAGACGGAAACCGGCTGGCCGATGCTCTCCGCTTGCCCGGGTGTCGAGGACACGCCACGCAAGTTTGGCTCGCCTTCCTTCCCGGTGTACGGCTACAACGTGACGCTTAAGGAAGAGGCCACAGGTCGCGAGGCCAAGGCGGATGAAAAGGGCGTGCTGTGCGTCATCCCGCCGCTGCCGCCAGGGGCCATGACGACCGTCTGGGGTGACGACGAGCGCTACGTGAAGACCTATTACGGGCTCTTCAGGGACCAGTTGGTCTATTCCACGTTCGACTGGGCCGTGCGCGACTCGGACGGGTATTACTTCGTGCTGGGGCGCACCGATGATGTGATCAACGTCGCGGGGCACCGCCTCGGCACTCGCGAGATCGAGGAAGCCGTGCAGGCGCACTCGAATATCGCCGAGGTGGCGGTGGTGGGCGTTGCCGACTCACTGAAGGGCCAGGTTCCCGTGGCGTTTGCGGTGGCGAAGGACTCCAGCTCGGTTGCCACGAAGGAGTTGGCCGCAGCGCAGGAAAAGGCGGTGATGGCGACCGTCGACCGCGAGCTGGGCGCCATCGCCCGGCCCGCGCGCGTGCACTTCGTCTCCGCGCTGCCCAAGACCCGGTCCGGGAAACTGTTGCGGCGCTCAATCCAGGCGCTGTGTGAAGGCCGTGATCCCGGCGACCTCACCACCATCGAGGATCCCACGGCGCTCGAGCAGATTCGCGCTGCCCTGAAGGGCTAGGCCGAGGCGGGCCTTGCGCCCGCCGCGCGTCACTTCTTGCAGGGGCCGAGGTACTTGGCGTCGATGGCCATGGAGGAGGTCATTTTCTGGCCACCCATGTCCATGGTGGATTTCATGTTCATCCGGTAGCCGTCGCCCTGAAAGGCGATGGAGACATCGGCGGTCATCGCCATCTCCCCCTTGCAGACCATGCGGTAGGTGGCCGACCCGGCGCTGACCTTGAAGTCGCTCACCTTGCAGTCCGGCGCATCCTTGTCCTTGCGGCCGAGCTCGCCCTTCTCGATGTCGTCATCTGTGAGGCAACTTTGCGTCGTAAAGGACTGCTTGCCCATGCCGGGCGGCATACCGGGAACGCTCCCCATGTCCATTTCCATGCGTTGCGCGTAAAGCCCTGGCTTCATCTTGCCCTTCAGGGCGCTCAACTGAGACGCCGTCTGGGCAGCAGCGTGGAATGTGATCAGGGCAAGCGCGATACCGACCCACGGAACGGCAATTTTCATGGCAAGGCTCCTTCCGCAACGAACAGGCGAGGCAGCATACACCGGCGGTGGCCGCGCGCGGGCGTCTACAATCTCGAGCCATGGCCAGGACCCTCGCGCTTCCCTATGACGCCGCCTCCCGCTGTGCGGCGCGACACGCGTGGTTCGAAAGCCTCAGGCCGCGCGGATGGGCTGTCTTCCTCGACAGCGGCGATCCCCGCCGAACACAGGGCCGATATGACGTGATGGCAGCCGGGCCTGTGGCCCGACTTGAGAGCCGCGACGGGCGCACGACGATTTCCCATGTCGACGGGCGCGAGGAGAGCGCGCCCGACGCTTTTTCAGGCCTGCGGTCTTTGGTGGCCGCTGGACAGGGCTTGATGGGCACGGGCTGGCCTCTTCAAGGGGGAGCGATCGGCTACCTCGGATACGAGGTGGGGCGCACAGCGGCGTTGCTTCCCAGGGAGAAAGAAGGGGCGGTACCCTTCATGCCCGACGCGGCTTTCGGGTGGTATGCCTGGACCATCGTCATCGACCACGAGCGCAAGGAGGCTGCCATCACCTCTGCGCCATCTTTCGAGGATGCGGCGGCGGAAGACCTTCGAGAGCAACTGTTGGCGGCGCGGCCCGGCCCGGGCCCATTCGCGGTGGATGGGCCCGTCGTGTCGACGCTGGATTGGGAAGGCTATCGGCCGCGTGCGCAGCGCGTGATCGACTACATCCGAGCCGGCGACACCTACCAGGTGAACCTGACCCGCGAGTTCCGGGCGCCGTGCTCCGGTGATCCTTGGCGGCTCTACCGGCACCTGCACGACACCAACCCGGCGCCGATGGGCGCGTTTCTCGAGTATCCGTTCGGGGCCGTGCTTTCCAGCTCCCCGGAGCGCTTCGTGACCGTCGATGACCGGCGGGCCTTCACGCAGCCGATCAAGGGCACCCGCAGGCGTCGCCCAGACCCTGAGGAGGACCGGCAGGTGCGCGAGGAGCTCGCCACGTCCCAGAAGGATCGTGCCGAGAACGTGATGATCGTCGACCTGCTGCGCAACGACTTCGGCCGCGTCTGCGAGGCGGGCAGCGTCTCGGTGCCGAAGCTGTGCGAGCTGGAAAGCTTCGCGACCGTCCATCACCTGGTCAGCACGGTCGAGGGTCAACTCGCCGCAGGGCGGGATGGCATCGACCTTCTGCGTGCCTGCTTCCCCGGCGGCTCCATCACCGGGGCGCCCAAGCGCCGCGCCATGGAGATCATCGACGAACTCGAGCCGCATCGGCGCGAGGTTTACTGCGGTGCCATCGGGTACGTGTCGCCGTCGGGGCGGCTGGACATGAGCATTCCCATCCGGACGACAGTCGTTGCACGCGGCGAGCTTCGATTCTTCGCGGGGGGCGGGATTGTTGCCGACTCGTCGCCGGAAGCCGAGTTCGATGAAACGGAAGTGAAGATCGCCCCCATTCGGCGGGCGCTGGCCCGTTTCACAGCCCTGCCGGCCGGTGGCGACAAGGAGGCGCTTCGCAAGGCGCTGCTGGCGAGGCGAGAGGCGCTGTTCGCCCGCGGGTCCGCGGATTTCGCTGTCGCGATCACCGCGCGGCTGCGGGCTCTGCCCCAGTACCAGCAGGCGAAAGCCGTCCTGGCGACGCTGAGCTTCGGCACCGAATGGGACACGTGGCGGTTCGCCCGAGCGGTGCTGGCCGATGGCAAGCAGCTCGTGCTGCCGCGCATGGTCAAGGACCCGAAGGGCCTCGACCTGCATCGGGTTGGCGATCTCGATGCGCTGCTGATTCCCGGGCCCTGGGATATTCGTGAGCCTGACCCGAGCGCGTGCCCTCGCGTGAGCCTCGCCGACGTCGACTTTGCGCTCGTGCCGGCGCTTTCCTGTGACCGCCACGGCATCCGGCTGGGGTATGGTGGCGGCTACTTTGACCGGCTGCTGTCGGGCTCGGCGCCCGCCACGTTCAAGGTTGTCGCGCTCCCCGAGGCCATGCTGGCCGAAAACCTGCCGAGGCAAGCGCATGACATTCCGGTCGACGCGTACCTGACCGAAGAATCCTTCCTGATGATTGGAGACTCGCCATGACAGCGACACGTATCGACGGCAAGGCCCTGGCGGCGGAGATTCTCGCTGAAAGCGCCGTTCGGGTTTCGCGGCTTCGTGCCGCCGGGACGATTCCAGGGCTGGCCGTCGTTCTGGTCGGGGAGGACCCGGCGAGCAAGGTCTACGTGAAAGGCAAGACCGCGGCCTGCGAAAAGGCAGGGCTCAATTCGTGGCTGCACACCATGCCTGCGGACACGCCGCAGGAGCGGCTGATCGCTTTCGTGAAGCAACTGAACTCGGACCCGGCCGTGCACGGGATTCTTGTGCAACTCCCGCTCCCGAAGGGCCTGGATGCGCGGGCCGTCATCGAGGCCATTGACCCCGCCAAGGATGCCGACGGGTTCAATTACGTGAACGTCGGCGCGCTCGTGGTGGGCGAGGAAGCGTTCTACCCCTGCACGCCGTGGGGCGTCATGAAGATGCTCGAGCACGAAGGGGTGAAGGTGGAGGGTGCGCATGCCGTGGTGATCGGCCGCTCCACGATCGTCGGCAAGCCCATGGCCATGCTGCTCCTGAACGCGGGCGCGACCGTCACGGTGTGCCACTCGAAGACCCAGGACCTGCCCGGCATCACGCGCCAGGGAGACATTCTCGTGGCGGCCGTGGGGCGCCCGCGCATGGTCACCGCCGACATGGTGAAGCCCGGTGCGGTGGTGATCGACGTCGGCATCAACCGGCTGCCGGACGGCAAGTTGTGCGGTGATGTCGACACCGAAGGCGTGTCGCCGGTGGCGTCCCGCATTACCCCAGTGCCGGGTGGGGTTGGCCCCATGACAATCGCGATGCTGGTTGCCAACACGGTGACGGCGGCCGAGCGGCGCGCAGGCATCGGCGCGCCCGGTTCGCGAATCACCTGACGCCGCCAGTCGTGTCCGAGCCGCGTCCCGGCGCCGTTCGGTGCCTGAACCCGCACGGCCAACACACCACGCGCTGGGTGGAGTGGGGCAAGCCCGACAACCCTCGCGCGTTGGTGTGCCTGCATGGCCTCACGCGCAGTGGCCGCGACTTCGACACCCTCGCGACAGCCTTGTCCGGCGACTATCGTGTGCTGTGCCCGGACCTCGCGGGGAGGGGGGCGAGCGACTGGCTCTCGGACGGCGCCGACTACACGCCCGACCAGTATTGCGCCGACATGCTGCGAGTGCTTGAGGCCGCGGGTGTCAGCGCGGTGGATTGGGTCGGTACGTCCCTGGGGGGCATCGTCGGCATGATGCTCGCCGCCCGCCCGGACGGGCCCATTCGGCGCCTCGTGCTGAATGACGTCGGCTGCGCGATTCCCCGCGCGGCACTCGAGCGAATCCGGATGTATGTGGGAAAGCCCGTGGCGTTTGCCTCGCTCGAGCATCTCGAAGCCGCGATGCGGGCCGTGAGCCCCTTCGGCGAGTTGTCGCCCGGCCAATGGCGTCACCTGGCAGGCAACGTCGGCCGCCTGGGCGACGATGGCCTGTGGCGCTTTCACTATGACCCGGCCATCGCGCAGAACTTCGGTGCGGGCCCCGCGGTGGATCTGGACCTGCGCGCTCTCTGGCAGGCGTTGAAAGGGCTGGTGCTCGTGCTGCGCGGCGCGGAGTCGGACCTTCTCACGCGGCCGACCTTCGACGAGATGCTGTCTCGCCCCGGCACGTCGGGGATTGAAGTGTCCCGGTGCGGCCATGCGCCGGCGCTCATGGATGCAGCGCAGGTGGGCGCCGTGCGGGAGTTTCTTCTGTCATGACAGCAGAGAACCGCAAGGCTGAAACACTCGACGTTGCGATCATCGGCGCCGGTCACAACGGCCTGGCTTGTGCGGCGTATCTTGCCGGCGCAGGCCTTCGTGTCGGTGTCTACGAGCGTCGCGAGGTGATCGGTGGCGCGGCGGTCACCGAGGAGTTTCATCCGGGCTTTCGCAATTCGGCCGCCAGCTACACGGTGAGCCTCCTGAATCCCAAAGTGGTTCGCGACCTGCGGCTCGAGGCGCACGGGCTCAAGGTGGTCGAGCGGCCGTTCTCGAATTTCCTCCCCTCCGATGACGGGCGCTACCTCTGCATGGGTGGCGGGCCGGAGGCCACGCGCCGGGAGGTCGGCCGTTTTTCGCCTCGCGATGCGGAGCAGCTCGCCGACTACGGTTTCCGCCTTGAGCGCGTTGCGGATGCGGTGCGCGAACTGATGCTCGCCACGCCCCCGAACGCGGGCGGCGGCGTGTCCGCCTTGCTGGACGGCTGGCGCGCCTCAAAGCCGTTTCGCTCGCTGGATGGCCAGGCCCGGCAGGACCTGCTCGACCTCTTCAGCCTGTCGGCGGCCGAGTGGCTCGAGCGCTGGTTCGAGTCGGAGCCGCTGAAAGCCTGCTTCGCCTTCGACAGTGTCGTCGGGCACTTTGCGAGCCCGTATTCACCGGGCACTGCCTACGTGCTGCTCCACCACGTGTTGGGGGAGGTGAACGGCAAGAAGGGCGCCTGGGGCCACGCCATTGGCGGCATGGGGGCGATTTCGCAGGCGATGGCCGCAGAAGCGCGCGCACGCGGCGTGGCCATCCACACCGGCGTTGCCGTGACCCGCATCCGGGAGAAGGCAGGGCGCGCCGCGGGGCTCGTGTTGGCCGACGGGCGCGAGGTGGCCGCGCGTTGCGTAGTGGCGAACGCCAACCCCCGCCTCGTGGCCGCGCTGAGCGATGGGCCCGCCTGGCCGCAAGCCTTCCAGCACTACCAGTGCGAGAGCGCGACGTTCCGGATGAACGTGGCACTCACCGAATTGCCCGACTTTCGCTGCCTGCCCGGCAAGTCGCCCGCGCCGCACCACGGGTCGGGGATCATTCTCGCGCCCAGCATGGCCTACATGGATCGCGCCTGGTCGACGGCGCGCGAAGAAGGGTGGTCGAGAGAGCCGATCGTCGAAGTGCTCATTCCGAGTACGCTGGACGACTCTCTCGCGCCACCCGGCCAGCACGTGGCGAGCCTCTTCTGCCAGCACTTCCGGTACGCGCTGCCGAACGGGCGCGACTGGCGCCACGAGCGCGAGCGCGCCGCCGATGCGGTGATCGACCTCGTGACCCGGCACGCGCCGAACTTTCGCTCGAGCGTGCTCGCGCGGCGGATCCTGTCGCCCAAGGACCTCGAGGATGAATTCGGCCTCGTGGGCGGTGACATCTTCCATGGCAAGCTCACGCTCAATCAGCTCTTCAGCGCGCGGCCGGCGCTGGGCCATGGCAACTACCGGATGCCGCTGCCGGGGCTGTACCTCTGCGGGTCAGGCGCCCACCCCGGAGGTGGCGTGACGGGGGTGCCTGGCCACAATGCGGCGCGAGAAGTGCTGCGCGACCGGTTTCGCCTCAACCGCTGGCCGCGCCACTAGGCGTGGCGGCAGCTCACCAGCGTGGTGAGCGCTTGTCGATGAACGCCTGAACGCCTTCCTGGCCCCAGGGGCTCGCGAAGTCGTCGGCAATGGCGCAGGAAGCATCGTCGTAGGCCGCGGAAAGCCCTTGCTCCCGTTGCCGGAAAAAGAGCGCCTTGCCGCGCGCCAGCGCTCCGGCGGGCCGCTCCATCAGCGTTTGGGCGAGGGCCGTGACGGCTTCGTCCAGCGCTTCGGGCGCGCAGACGCGGTTCACCAGGCCCCATTGGCGGGCCGCGGCAGCGTCGATGAAATCGCCAGTCATCAACATCTCGAGCGCGACCTTGGCAGGCACCACGCGGGATAACGGCACGGCAGGCGTGGAGCAGAAAAGCCCGTATCGGATGCCCGAGGTGGCAAAACGCGCGCTCTCGACGGCGATGGCGAGGTCGCACTGGGCCACCAGCTGGCAGCCGGCTGCGGTGGCAACCCCGTTCACGGCGGCGATCACTGGCTGGGGCAGGGCGGGGATGCGCTGCATCATCCGGCTGCACTTCGCAAACAGCGCTCGCACTTCTGCCTGAGAGGGCAACGACCGCATTTCCTTCAGGTCGTGGCCCGCGGAAAAGGCCGAGCCGCTGCCGGTGATGACGACTACCCGCGTGGCCGGGTCGCTCGCCACATGGTCGAGCGCGCTTTCCAGAGCCCCGATCAGCTCCGATGACAGCGCGTTGTATTGCCTCGGCCGATTGAGCGTGAGGGTCGTGACGCCCCCGACGCTTCGTTGGAGCAGGACGGGGTCGGCGGCGGCTGCGTTGGCGACGGCTGACATGGGGGGTCTCTCGTGTCGATTGGCGGCTGCATTATCGCCCGGCGGCCGGGTTTGCATCGGGGGCAGGGGCGGCTTAGCATCTCGGGCAGTACGCCTCCTGGATCCGGCCCATGCCTTTCCCTCAGCGTTTCCTCGTCGTGGCGCTTGCGGCAAGCGCCTGCGCATTCGGGGCGGCGCGTGACGCGGTAGCGAGTTCCGACGTGCTCGAGCAGGCCCGGCGGTTGCTGGGCCAGGGCAGCCCCAGGCAGGCGTTCGAAGCCTTGTCGCGCCGGGAGGGGGAGCTGTCTGGCACGGTCGATTTCGACTACCTGCTGGGTGTCGCGGCGCTGGACGTCGGCAAGGTCGATGTGGCGATCACGGCCTTTGAGCGAGTTCTCGCGCTCAAGCCCAATCACGCCGGCGCGCTGATGGACCTCTCTCGCGCTTATTTCATTGCCGGGGCCTACGACCTTGCCGAGAGTGGCTTTCGTCAGCTCGCGGCATCCCAACCGCCGCTCGCTGCCCGCCAGGCCATCGCCCGGTACCTCGAGGCTATCGAGGCGCGTCGCCGGCAGGTGAACCCCGGGTGGGCCATCG
This sequence comes from Burkholderiales bacterium, assembly GCA_017853245.1. Taxonomy (GTDB): domain Bacteria; phylum Pseudomonadota; class Gammaproteobacteria; order Burkholderiales; family Usitatibacteraceae; genus FEB-7. The sequence goes on from JAFMJY010000022.1 coordinate 13,465, forward strand.
CCGTCGAGGCAGGCCTGGGTTACGACGACAACCTGACGGGTGTGCCCACGGACTTTGGCGCGGCGGCCCAGCAATCCTTCGGCATCCTGGGCATCGAGGCCACGGGCAACTCCATCAAGCGACGCGCCGCGTTCGGGAAGGCTTCGGGCACGCTCGAGTACGCGTACCCGCTGCAAGGCGGATGGGGCCTCTTTGTGGCGGGTGAGGCGCGAGGACGGAGCTACGCTGGCGAGCCCGACTTCAGCTCGCTGCTGGGAGAGGCGCGGGTAGGAGCCTGGCAGGGCAGCGGGCCGTCGCAGTGGCGCACGACCGCTGGCTTCCAGCGATTCAGCCAGCAGGGCGCTGCGCCGGGCGAGCCCAGGGTCACCAACGATCGAAGCACGGCCTATGGCCTGGTGGACTGGCGCGGGATGGCCGACGCCAAGACCCAGCTGGGGCTGTCGATGCAGGTATCTGACATTCGCTTTCTCACCAATGCGGTGGAGAACTTCAGCCAGCTGCTCGTTTCTGCCTCGTGGCTGCGCAGTTTCGAGTCCCCGGGCGTGCCGATGGTTCACCTCGCTGTATTTGCGTCTGACGACCGTGCGCGGGCGCTTTTGCCGGGCAGCGAGTCCACGAAGAGCAAGAACCTGTTCGGCGCGCGCGCCTACAGCCAGTATTCGCTGTCGCCGACAGTCAACCTATTCAATGCGATTGGCGTAGTCGTGCGGCGAGACAAGGATTCCTTTGCCCGCTCGACGGAGGTCGAGAAGGGGCGCGACGGGTTCGTCGAGGCCCAATTGGGTCTGACCTGGCAATTCCAGAAAGCCTGCGCCCTTCGCGCCCATTGGACGCACACGCGGAACCGGTCGAACATCGACCTCTACGATTTCAATCGCAACGAGGTGTCGACCGCCGTGCGTTGCGAGACGAATTGAGGCCCTGCCCATGACCTTCCTTCTTCGCCTGGCGGTTGCGAGTGTGCTCGTCATCAGCGCCGGCCTGCCCTCGTGGGCGCAAAGCGGGCGCGTCACGTTCGTGACTGGTGACGTGCAGATCCAGCGCCAGGACGGCACGCGCTCGCCGGCCGCGCGCGGCGCGCCCATCAACCCGGGCGATCAGGTGCTGTCGGGCGAGGGCGGGCTCGCCCAGCTGGACATGGCGAACCGAGCAAAGCTCTCGGTGCGGCCCAACACGCAAATCCAGGTCATTCAGTACGGCGACCGGCCGGACTCGGAAACGCCTTCCACGGTGAAGATCCTGCGGGGAACGATGCGAACGTTCACTGGCGCGCTGACGCCCGGGGATCGCGAGCGCTTCAACCTGAAGACCGATCTGGCCACGGTGGGCGTGCGCGGCTCCGGGAATGTGCTCTTCGCCGGGCGTGCCGCGGAGTGCAGCCCCGAGAGGCTGGTGGCCGACTTGGCTGCCTGTGCCATCACGGTCAATCACACGCTGGAAGGCAGCCACATCGTTGCTTTCGGCGATATCACCTCGCCGGCCGGGTTTGCCAGCGTGCCGAGCCTGGTGTCCGGACCGGGCCAGACGGTGCTGGTCACCTCGAGAGGCGAGGTTCGCTACATTCCGCTGCCTGCTGCCCTCGCCGAGGCAGGAATCAACCCGGCCGGGGCATCGAAGGTTGCCGGGCTCGTGTCGGATGGCGACACGCGCGACTTCGCGCCAAATGACGAGCGCGGCTGGTCGGTGTCGTTGGGCATTGTCCCGGGGCGGCCCGTGGGCGACAACGGGCTTGGCTTCAAGCTCACACCGACTGGCTCGGACTTCCAGGAAACGGACCCGGATGGCCTGCAGGACGCCATCACCGCTGGCGGGTTCACCTTCGCGGGTCAGGCCTTGCCTGCCGATATTCGCCGAGAGGGTGGGGCGCTCCGCGGCTACCGCCTTTACCCGGGCCTGGGAGCCTCGCTCGTGGTTTCCATTGATGGAGGCGCGAGCCGCGACGTCCAGGCGTACTCCGCGGGAGGCCTTGCCTTCACCGTGGGGCGCTGGGAAGGCGGCGTGCTCAACTTCGGCGGCTCAGGCCCTGGGTCGTCGTTGCCCGGCAGCCTGCACTGGATCCTTGCAGGCTCGGGTTATCCGCCCTATCTCGCGGATGTGCTGACCGGAACCGTGACGTACTTGCCCGTGATACAGACCAACCCCACCAACCAGGCCAACACGGCAGGCACGCTCACGACGGCCAGGCTCGACGTGAATTTCTCCGCCCGAACGCTCAACGCGGTGCTCGGTATCGTGGTGCCGTCGGCAGCGGGCAATCCGGGAGGAACGTGGCAACTGGCCGCCAATGCAGTGCCGATCCTCGGCGGAAGCTTCTATGCGTCCACGGGCGGCCGCCTGCTCATCACCAATGCGGCCGGGGTCCGCTCGGATGCCAATGGCAACCTCGTGGGAAGCATCGAGGGCCGCTTCGTCGGGCCTGCGATGCAGGGTGCGGCACTCGGGTACACGCTCTCCGACACCACTGCGGCATCGCTCGCGAGCCACAACACGGTCAGCGGCGTCGTGGGCTTTCGGGGCGCGGCGCAGGACCCCCGGACGCCGTACGTGGATGGCATCGTGTCGGATCCGGGAAATCGGTTGTCCGGCTCCCTGCTCCAGTCGCTGGGCTTTTCCGCGCGCCCATCCGAGCTTGGCCGGGACGCCGCGGGCCGTGTCGTCTCGTTCGATGCGCCGTTCGACGCGACCGGGGAGCGCCGCACCTACGCGCTCGGGACCGCCCGCATTGCCGAGTCGGGCTTCGATGCCGCCACCGGGCTCGTGTGGTGACGCTGGTCCGGAGGCGCCGCCATCGTCGGCGGCGCCAGCACGAGCCTGCAGTCGGCCAGTCTGCATCACATTTTCTCCGGCGTTCAGCAAGGCCCGGTGACCTTGCCGCTCACGGGAACTGCAACCTATGACTGGATCGGCGGCACGAGCCCCACGGACGGCGAGGGCAACGTGGGCAACCTGAACCGGGCGACGCTGGCAGTGAATTTCGGGCAGCGTACCGTCGACGTCGGGCTGAGCCTCGGCATCGGGTCGCAGGCGTTGTCCGCCAGCGCACTGAACGTGCCGATCTATCGGGGGCAATACTTTTCTGCCTTCCAGGGCGTCGGGGGCGTGGGCGGCCTGCCCCTTCCCTCCCTGCTGAACATCACCTGCGTGCCTGCCTGTGCCAACCCGCGCGGCTCGATCGACGGATTCTTCGCCGGGCGCTCGGGGGCTGGCGCAGGGCTTCTCTACAACTTGAACGGCGTCACCGGCACGGCGGCGTTCCGGCGGCCAGGGGGCTGAGCCGTGGGGAAGCGTCCCGGTTGCATGCGGCGCATCGCGCAGACCGTTTTTGTGCTGGCGATCGGCACGGCTGCCATACCTGCTGCGTCGCAAACGTTCGCGTTTCCGTCGCTCACCATCACCCCGTCCACGTTGACGTTTGGCGAGGTGGATATCGGGCTGGCTTCAACCTCCCAGCGGCTGACCGTTCTCAATTCCGGGTATGCCGACGTATCTCTGAGCGTGCCACCGTACACCGTCTCGACCCACTTCGAAGTCTCGGCGACAACGTGTTTACCGGGCACTTTCGTGCAGCTGGCAACCTGCACCATCGATGTGGTGTTTCGCCCGCAATCCACCGGCACGCTCGCCGGCACGCTCGTGGTGAACTCCACGGGTTCCTACTACCCGCCCGTGACGATGAGCGGCACCGGGATGGCGCCACTGGTGCCGGATATCTCGGTCACGCCGACGCAGGTCGACTTCGGCGCCGAACAGGTGGGCTCCACGTCGCCGGCAAGAGCCGTCACGGTCGCAAACCTGGGCCTCGCGCCCCTCGTCATTTCCCGGTTGCAGGTTCAAGGCGACTTCAGTTTCACGACCGATTGCAGCGCCACTGCCCTGCCAAGTCAGGCCACCTGTCGCGTCGACGCTGTTTTCAGCCCGGTTGTTTCGGGCACGAGATTCGGTAGCATCACGCTTGCCTCCAACGACCCGGATTCGCCGGAGGTTCAGGTCATGCTGCAAGGGGAGGGCGTCGCTCCTCCTCGGGGCGTGTTGACGCTCTCCCCTCTGGCTCTCTTCTTTCCCGACACGTTCGCAGGGGAGCGCAGTCCCAGTCAGTCGGCCAGGCTCGCCAACACCGGCAACGCGTCGGTAAGCCTCGGCGCGATCACGGTGGCTGGCGCAGGCTTCGACGTCAGTCACAGCTGCTCGGCATTTCTGGCACCGGGCGATTCCTGCGTCATCACGGCGGTCTTCGCGCCCGCCTCGATCGAGTCCTTTACGGCCGAGGTCCGGATTCCCTCCGACCTGCCGGGTAGCCCCTCGACACTCCCGCTCCTTGGGCGTGGCGTGGCAGCGCCGAGAGGGCAACTATCGGCCGAGCCGGCGACCTTGGCCTTCGGCGATCAGATCCTGCGGACCGAAAGCAGCCCGCGACTGCTCGTGCTGCGAAACGTGGGCACGCGCGCGGTCACCGTCTCAGCGCTGGCCGGTACGGGAGACTTCACGGCCTCCGGCGAGTGCGCCACGCTTGCGCCCCAGGCAACCTGCCCGCTGGCGGTGCGGTTCACGCCTCAAGCGATCGGTGACCGCGCAGGCTCAGTCGTGATTCTCAGCGACGCATCGAACAGCTCGCTCAGTATCCTGGCCACCGGCCGCGGTATTCCCGAGCCAGCGCCGCGGCTCGCGCTATCTGCTTCCTCCATGGCCTTTGGCAATACGCTGGTCGGCGCTGTCGCAAGCCTTGCGCTCACGCTTACCAATACTGGCGATGTGCCCTTGGTGTTGCGCACGCTATCGGCCGACGGGGACCTCACCGCCAAGAGCGACTGCCCCGCTGCGTTGGCGGCCGGCAAGGGCTGCACCCTCACGGTGGGATTCCAGCCGCGAGTTGCGGGGTCGCGGCCCGGAACAGTGACCATTTCCTCCAACGACCCCGCGGGCTCCGCGACCATCACCGTGTCCGGAACCGGATGCCGCTTTGCGCTGACCGGGCGAGGCTTCGGCCTCTCCTGCACACCATGAGACCCTGAAGGCTATGAAAATCCTTGTTCCGATCAAGCGGGTGGTGGATTACAACGTCAAGATCCGCGTGAAGACGGACGGCACCGGTGTCGAGCTCGCCAACGTCAAGATGTCGATGAACCCGTTCGATGAAATCGCCGTCGAGGAGGCCTTGAGGCTGCGTGAGGCCGGCAAGGCGAGTGAGGTGGTGGTGGCCTCTGCCGGCACCGCGGCGTCCCAGGAGACCCTGCGGTCGGCACTGGCGATGGGCGCTGATCGCGCGATCCTGGTCGAAGCCGAGGGCGAGTTGCAGCCCTTGGCCGTGGCGAAAATACTGAAGGCCCTCGTCGAACGCGAGGCTCCCGGGCTGGTGATCGCGGGCAAGCAGGCCATCGATGACGACGCCAACCAGGTGGGGCAAATGCTGGCGGCTCTGCTCGGCTGGCCTCAGGCCGCCTTTGCCTCCAAAGTCTCTCTCGAAGGCAACATGATGACGGTCACGCGGGAAATCGACGGGGGCCTCGAGACGGTCGAGGCAGCCTTGCCGGTCGTCGTCACCACCGACCTGCGGTTGAACACGCCGCGTTACGCGACGCTGCCCAACATCATGAAGGCCAAGAAGAAGCCACTGGACGTGCTCGAGCCGGGCGCCCTTGGCGTCGATGTCGCGCCTCGCCTGAAGACACTGAAGGTCTCGGAGCCACCCAGGCGAAAGGGCGGGGTGATGGTTCCCGACGTTGCGACCCTCGTCGACAAGTTGCGCAACGAAGCCAAGGTGCTGCCGTGAGGGCGCTGGTCGTTGCCGAGCATGACAACAGCCGGCTCAAGCCGGGGACAGCCAATGCGGTATCCGCCGCTGCGCGCATGAGCCAGGAGGTGCACGTTCTGGTGGCGGGCGAAGGGTGCCGTGCTGCCGCGGAAGCCGCCGCGTTGCTGGCGGGGGTGTCGAAAGTTCTGGTCGTGGAAGCGGCGCACTACGGACGCTTCCAGCCGGAAAGCCTCGCCGCCCTCGTCGTCTCGCTCGCCAGCGGCTATGGCCACGTCGTCGCGCCAGCGACGTCGACGGGCAAGAACTTCCTCCCGCGGGTGGCGGCGCTGCTCGATGTCGCCCAAGTCTCGGACATCGTGGCGGTCGAGGCGCCGGACACCTTCGTACGCCCGATTTATGCGGGAAATGCGTTCGCCACCGTCCAATGCTCGGAGCCCATCAAGGTGGTTTCGGTGCGCGCAACAGGCTTCGACGCGGCAGTCGCCACGCCTAACGGTGCGCCCATCGTGCCCGTGGAGGCCGTCGCGCCGGCAGCAGGCACGCGCTGCGTAAGCCAGGAGCTCACCCAGTCGGCGCGGCCGGAGCTTGCGGCGGCCAAGCGGGTCGTTTCCGGCGGCCGGGGCGTGGGGAGCGCCGAGAACTTTCGCCTGGTGGAGGCGCTGGCGGACAGGATCGGCGCTGCGGTCGGCGCCTCCCGAGCCGCCGTCGATGCAGGCTACGTCCCCAACGACTATCAGGTGGGGCAGACCGGCAAGGTCATCGCGCCGGAGCTCTACATCGCCGTGGGCATCTCTGGCGCCATCCAGCACCTGGCCGGCATGAAGGACAGCAAGGTCATCGTCGCCATCAACAAGGACCCGGAGGCGCCCATTTTTCAGGTGGCAGATTACGGGCTTGCGGGCGACCTCTTCCAGATCCTGCCGGAGCTCACCGAAAAGCTCTGATGCGATAATCGCCGCACCTTTTTTGCCGCGAACGACGCCCCATGGCTGACTACGTTGCCCCGCTGCAGGACATGCGTTTCGTCCTGAAGGATGTCATCGGATTGGAGGCGGTCAATACGCTGCCCCCGTTTGCCGAGGTGACCGAGGACGTGGTGGATGCCATCCTCGAGGAGGCGGGCCGCTTTGCCCACGAGGTGCTGTCGCCGTTGAATGCGGCGGGCGATCGGGCCGGGTCCGTGCTCAAGGAAGGGGCCGTGACGACGCCGGCTGGTTTTCGCGAGGCGTACCAGCGATTTGTCGCGGCCGGATGGGGGAACATGGCCGTGTCAGCAGACGCGGGCGGCCAGGGGCTGCCGATGGCGCTCGCCAACGCCGCTGAGGAGATGTGGGGGTCGGCCAACATCGCCTTCAAGCTCTGCCCGATGCTCACGCTGGGCGCCATCGAGGCGCTGCATGCCAACGCGTCGCCCGAATTGCAGGAGCGGTTCCTGCCCAGGATGGTGTCGGGGGAGTGGACCGGCACCATGAATCTCACCGAGCCCCAGGCGGGCAGCGACCTCTCCCTGGTGAAGTCGCGTGCCACCCCGCAAGAAGATGGCACTTACCGCATCACCGGCCAGAAGATATTCATCACCTACGGTGAGCACGACTTCACCGACAACATCGTGCACACAGTGCTCGCGCGCATCGATGGCGCGCCACCGGGGGTGAAGGGAATCTCGCTGTTCGTGGTGCCGAAGGTCCAGGTAGGCGATGACGGCTCCGTGGGTGAGCGCAACGCGGTCCGTTGCATTGCCATTGAACACAAGCTGGGCATTCGGGCGAGCCCCACCGCGGTGTTGTCCTACGAGGGTGCGGTGGGCCATCTTGTCGGCAAGGCGCACCACGGCCTGGAGTACATGTTCATCATGATGAACGCCGCTCGCCTGTCGGTGGGCCTCGAGGGCGTTTCCGCTTGCGAGCGGGCGTACCAGGCGGCGCGCGCGTGGGCGCGCGACCGACTGCAGGGAAAGCCTGCCGGCATCGCGGGCGCAGGGCCGCTGCCCATCGACCGCCATCCGGACGTGCGACGCATGCTGCTCACCATCAAGGCGCTGGGGGAGGCGAGCCGCGCGCTTGCGTACCAAGCGGCAGTCTATGTCGACCGCTCCCGCCACCACCCTGATGAGGCGGAGCGCCGTCGCTGCCAGGCGCTCGTGGATTTGCTCACGCCCGTGGTGAAGGGCTGGTCTACCGAGGTCGGCGTCGAGGCGGCCTCCCTCGGCATCCAGGTCCATGGTGGCATGGGTTTCATCGAGGAGACGGGCGCGGCGCAGATTCTTCGCGACGCGCGCATCGCCACGATTTACGAAGGCACCACAGGCATTCAGGCCAATGACCTCGTGGGCCGCAAGACGGCACGCGAGGGTGGGCGCACGATGGCGGAATTGATCGCGCGGATGCAGGAGACGGCCTCCTCCCTTGCGGGCACTCCCGATCGTGACCTTCAAGCCATTGGCAAACGGCTGGGCGAGGGCATCGGGCAGCTGTCATCGGCTACGCGCTGGATCGTCGACAACGCCGAAGCCCGGCCCCTGGAGATCGCGGCGGGTGCCGTGGCCTACCTGAAGCTCAGCGGCTACGTGATGGGTGGCTGGATGATGGCGCGGGCGGCTGACGTGGCCGTGAAGAAGCTCGCGCAGGGCGGTGGGGACGTCGCTTTCCTGGAAGGCAAGCGGGCTACCGCCCGTTTTTATGCGGAGCAGCTGCTGTCGCAATCCGCGTGGCTTGCCCAAGTGGTCATGCACGGAGGCGAGAGCGTCCTCGTGACCGACGCAGCCCTCGGCTGACGCTGCACAGTTACGCCCATGACCGAAGCCCTGCTGGTTTCCACCGGCATCGTCGCGCTCGCGGAAATCGGTGACAAGACCCAGTTACTCACACTCGTTCTCGCCGCGCGGCATCGCCGGCCCTGGCCCATTGTGGCCGGCATCTTCGTGGCGACGCTCGCCAACCACGCGCTGGCGGGCGCGCTCGGCGCCTGGCTCACCTCGGTAATCGGGCCCGGCGCAATGCGCTGGGTCCTGGGCATTTCATTCCTGGCCATGGCCGCGTGGATGCTGGTGCCCGACAGGCTGGAGGAGGGCGGGCCGAAGCCGCCGGCGGGTGGGGTGTTTCTCTCCACCACGATTCTCTTTTTTCTGGTCGAGATGGGAGACAAGACCCAGATCGCCACCGTGGCCCTTGCGGCGCGCTTTGATGCGCTGGCGGCCGTGGTGGTCGGCACGACGCTCGGCATGATGCTCGCCAATGCGCCGGTGGCATTCTTTGGTGACGTGCTCGCCAAACGCGTGCCCGTTCGCGTGGTGCACGGCATGGCGGCCGCGGTGTTCGCGGCCCTGGGCGCGGGCGTGCTGGTGTTCGGCTGAGGGCTACTCGCCGATGGGGTTGCGCAGCACGCCGATCCCTTCCACTTCCGTCTCCAGCAGGTCGCCGGGCTTCAGAAACTCTGGCGGCGTGCGCGCGTAACCCACGCCTTCCGGGGTCCCCGTCGAGATGACGTCGCCTGCCTCGAGCGTCATGCCCGCCGACAGGTCCTGGATGATGCGCGGGAGCTTGAAGTAGAGGAACTTGGTGTTGGAATCCTGCTTGGTCACGCCATTCACCCGGCAGGTCACGCGCACCTGCGAGGGGTCGAACGCGTCGGCGGTGACGATCACGGGGCCCATCGGGCAGGTGCCGTCGAGGCTCTTGCCTTTGTCCCACTGGCCGCCGTGGCGGCGCTGCAGGTCACGCCACGAAACGTCGTTGATTGCAGTAAAGCCGAAGACATGGCGCATCGCGTCTGCTTCGCGGATGTTCTTGCCGGTCGTGCCGATGACCATGCCCAGCTCCACTTCCCAGTCGAGCGAGGTGGAAATGGACGCGTCGAATGGCACCGTGTCCGTGGGCCCGATCACGGTGGTGGGCGCCTTGCTGAAGAAAACCGGCCATTCCGGCAGCTGCCGATCGTCACCGAGCTTGCGCGCGCCCTCGGCAAAATGCTCGAGATAGTTCCAGCCGACACAAAAAATCTGTTTGGTGGGCCGCGGGAGCGGGGCGTGCAGCCGCACTTCGGTCATCGGCGTGGAAGGCAAGCCGGCGCGCTCGAGCCGATCCAGCTCCGCACGGGCCGCCGGGCCCCCCTGGATGATGCCGAGCATCGACGTGAAGTTCACACCCCCCACCGGCTTGACATGCCGCGGGATGTCCAGCACGCCCTGGCCGATGACGATGCCGGGCCGGGGTTCGCCGCCCGCGACAGGGGAGAAGGTGCACAGTTTCATGGTTGAGGCTCCGGGTCAGAGATGGCGCAAAGGATGTTCGCCGGGCGTCCACCACGGCTGGAAGAATGCGGCGACCCGCTCTGGCGTGACTTGAGCCAGGGTGGCGGGCTGCCAGCGGGGCCGATGGTCCTTGTCCACCAGAACCGCCCGCACGCCTTCGGCAACGTCGCCGATATCGAAGGCGGCACGCACCATGCCGAGCTCGCGGCGCAGGGCGTCGCCGAGCGCGAGGCCGCGGCCTTCGTGAAGTTGTCGCAAGGTGACCTTGAGCGAGGTGGGCGAGCGACGCAGCAGCAGCTCGCGAGTCCGCGCTGCCCATTCGCGCGCCGCTGGCTCGGGCTCGTGTTCCAGCGAATTGATGATGGCCTCGACGCTGTCCCGGGCAAAATGTCGATCGATGGCCTGCCGCATACCAGCCAGCTCTCCCGGCGGGGGCTCGGAGGCTGCCGAAGCCGCCCAGCGGCTGATGGCCGTGCGGGGATCCGGCCCGGAGGCGGCGGTGCGAAGGGCGCCATCGAGTTGGGCGAGCGCCTCGTCGCCGAGGCAGGCATCGGCAAGCCCTGCGTACAGCGCATCCGCAGCCCCGATCGTGGCGCCGGAGAGCGCGAGGTACAGGCCTACCTGTCCCGGCGCGCGATTGAGGAACACCGTGGCGCCCACGTCGGGAAAGAGCCCGATGGCCGTCTCCGGCATCGCCACGCGGCTGCGCGGCGTCACGATCCGCAGCGCCGCGCCCTGGGCGATGCCCATGCCGCCGCCCATGGTGATGCCGTCCATCAGGGCCACGATGGGCTTGGGGTAGGAATAAATGCCGTGGTCAAAGGCGTATTCGTGAACGAAGTAGGTCTTCCACACGGGTTCGCCGGCAAGATGCGACTCCCGCACCTGGCGCACGTCCCCTCCCGCACAGAATGCCTTGCCGCCCGCGCCCTTGAAGGCGATCACCCGAACCTCGGGGCTGTCTCGCCACGACCGGAGCCACGCGTCGATGGCGTGGAACATCGACAAGGTGAGCGCATTGAGGCTCGCGGGACGGTTGAGCGTCACCGTCGCCACGCCATCGCGGACGTCGGCGAGCACGTCCCCTTGGGCGCTGGCCATGCTTACTTGAGGGCGATCGTCGTGTTGACGCCGCCGGCCGTCGATGCCTCGTCGAACCAGCGCGCCGTCACTGTCTTCACCTGCGTGTAGAAGTGGACGGCCTGCTTGCCGTAGGGCCCCAGGTCGCCGAGCTTCGAGCCGCGCGAGCCCGTGAAGCTGAAGTGCGGAACCGGCACTGGAATGGGCACGTTGATGCCCACTTGGCCAACATCAATTTCGTGCTGGAACTTGCGTGCTGCAGCGCCCGAGCGGGTAAAGAGCCCGGTGCCGTTGCCGAACGGGTTGGCGTTCACGATGGCGATGGCTTCGTCCAGCGTCTCGGCGCCCATGAGGCAGAGCACGGGGCCGAAAATCTCCTCTCTGTAGATCGTCATCGAGGGTGTGACGCCGGAAAAAATCGTCGGCCCGATGAAATTGCCTTTCGGGTAGCCCGGCACGGCGATGCCGCGGCCGTCGAGCTCGAGCTTGGCGCCTTCCTTCACGCCGGCCTCGACGAGCGCGGTGACGCGGGCGAGAGCGGCCGTCGAGATGAGCGGGCCCAGGTCTGCGCCAGGCTCGGTGCCTGCCGTGGTTTTCAGGGAGCGAGCCTTCTCGACAATCTCCGGAACCCACTGGCGCGCGGCGCCCACCAGCACGCCCACGCTAATGGCCATGCAGCGTTGTCCTGCAGCGCCAAACGCAGCGCCGGCCAGGGCGTTCAGGGACGCGTCCTTCGCAGCGTCCGGAAGGACCACGGCGTGGTTCTTCGCTCCCATCATGCATTGCGCCCGCTTGCCGTTTTGGGAAGCGAGGCGGTAGACGTGAGTTCCGACCATCGTCGACCCCACGAACGAGACGGCAACGATGTCCGGATGGCTGCACAGCGTGTCGACCGCGCCCTTGCCGCCGTGCACTACGTTGAGCACGCCCGGCGGAACGCCGGCCTCGAGCGCCAGTTCCGCCAGCAGCATGGTGGTCATCGGGTCCTGCTCGGAGGGCTTGAGCACGAAAGTGTTGCCGCATACCAGCGCCATCGGAAACATCCACAGGGGAATCATCGCCGGGAAGTTGAATGGGCTGATGCCGGCGCACACGCCGATCGGCTGGCGAATGGCGTAGACATCGACGCCGTTGGCTACCTGCTCCAGGTGTTCGCCCATTTCCAGCGTGCCCACAGCGCAGGCATGCTCAACCACCTCCAGGCCGCGAAAAAGATCGCCCTCCGCATCGGCGAGGGTCTTGCCCTGTTCGGCGGTGAGGCAGGCCGCGATCCTCTTTGTGTCTCGCCGAATCAGCTCCTGCAGCTTGAGCATGATGCGGGCACGGGTGCCGACCGAGGTGTGCCGCCAGGTGGCGAACGCCTTCTTCGAGGAGGCGATGGCCGCCTCCAATTCCTCCGGAGTGGCGAAGGGCACGCGAGCGAGCACCTCCTGCGTAGCCGGGTTGACGATATCGCGCCACTCCGTCGTCTTCGAGTCGACGAGCGCTCCGTCGATCAGCAGCTTCACGGTGGGAATGGTGGCGGGCAGGGATTGGGGTTGGGCGGCCATGGCGACTCCAGAAAGGCGGCAAGGCCAGACACGGTGTCTGACGCGTTGATTATAGAGCCGGTAGCATAGGGGCCCTTTGCGCCCGGAGGACCCTGCCGTGCTTCGTCGACTTGCACTAATCGCCCTCTCGTCACTCGTGCTGCCGGCCGTGCTGCCCCTGGCGGCCCAGGACTACCCTGCGAAGACAGTGAAGATCATTGCTCCGGTGCAGCCGGGCGGCGGCGTAGACCTCGTCGCGCGCACGGTTGCCGAGCAGCTGGGAAGGTCGCTCAATCAATCTTTCGTCGTGGAAAATGTTTCGGGTGGCGGCGGCGTGATCGCTTCGCAGCAGGTTGCGCGCGCAGCGCCCGACGGCTATACCCTCATGCTGGGCTACGTCGCCACGCACGGGACGGTTCCCGCCGTTCGCAAGGTCCCGTATGACGCAGTGAAGGATTTCACGGCTATCGCGATGGTTGCGGGCACGCCCAACGTCCTCGTTGTCGGTTCGGGCGTGCCGGCCTCGGACCTGAAAGGGTTCGTCGATTACGCGAAAAAGAACAAGGTGAATTACGGCTCGGCTGGCCAGGGATCTCTCACCCACCTGGCGATGGAGCAATTCCGCACCGCGGCGGGGTTCGACGCCGTGCACGCTGCATACCGTGGGATCGGCCCGGCCATCACTGATGTGCTCGGTGGCCAGACCCAGGCCATGATGCCGGGGCTCGCGGCGGCGGTTCCCCACATTCGGGGCGGCAAGATGAAGCCCTTGGCGGTCACGGGCCTGAAGCGCCACCCGTTGCTTCCTGACGTGCCGACGTTCGAAGAGCTTGGCTACAAGGGCTTCGACGGCGTGCAGTGGTACGGCATCGTGGGCCCCGCGAACATGCCGGCTGCGGTCACGAAGAAGCTCAACGACGAGATCAACAAGGCCATTGCGAGCCCGGCGCTGCGCGAGCGGCTTGCCGGTGAGGCGCTCGAGCCCATGCCGATGACGCCTGACCAATTCGCGCGCTTCATCCAGGGCGACATCGGCCGGTGGATGAAGCTCGCCCGCGAACGCAACATCACCCTGGAAAACTGACCTTGGCCCGGAACACGAAGGTCCAGGCGGACCATAACGCGCCTGCGGTCACCCAAACGCTTGCTCGCTTCGTCGCCACGCATCCGTCGAAAGGCTGGAGCGACGCGGTCGAGCACGAAGCGCATCGCACGCTGCTCAACTGGGTGGGCTGCGCCGTCGGCGCGGCTCGGCACGATTCCGCCGAGGCGGCCCTGGGCGCGCTGAAGATGTTGCAGCCCTCACCGCAGGCGGCCGTGCTGGGACGAAGCGACCGTGTGGACATGGCTGGGGCCGCACTCGTTAATGGCATCACGTCGCACACGTTCGACTTCGACGATACGCACCTCAAGACCATCATTCACCCGGCGGGGCCGGTGGCGTCTGCGGTGCTCGCGCTCGCGGAAGGCATGGGCGCCTCAGGACGCCAGGTGATCGATGCGCTCGTGCTGGGAATCGACGTGTCCTGTCGCGTCGGCAACATGATGTACCCCGAGCACTACGACCGCGGCTGGCACATCACGGGCTCGACAGGCACCTTGGGCGCCGCGGCAGGTTGTGCGCGCCTGCTGGGGCTGGCAGAGACGCCCACGGCCATGGCGCTTGGCATAGCGGCTTCGCAACCGATCGGCATGCGCGAGCAGTTCGGCACCATGACCAAGCCCTTCCATCCCGGAGGGGCCGCTCGCGCGGGGCTCCTGTCGGCGCTGCTCGCGAGGAACGGCTTCACCGCCAGCCCGCGCGCCATCGAGGCCGCGCGCGGCTACGCGCAGACGGTTTCCACCAAGTGCGACTGGAAGGAAATCACCGACCAGCTGGGCGAGCGCTTCGAGATCTCGTTCAACACCTACAAGCCGTTCGCCTGCGGCATCGTGATCCATCCGTCGATCGACGCCTGCGTTCAGCTGCGCAGCCGCGGCGTGAAGGCCGAGGATGTCGAGCGCCTCGAGCTGAGGGTGCACTCGCTCGTGCTCGAGCTCACGGGCAAGAAAGAGCCGCAGGATGGGCTGCAGGGGAAGTTCAGCGTCTACCACGGCTGCGCTGCGGGGCTCATCTTCGGGCAGGCGGGGGAGGGCGAGTATGAGGATGCCATCGTCAATCGCGCCGACGTCGTGGCCCTTCGCCGCAAGGTAGTCGCGACAGTCGACGACTCGATCGACGAAGCTTCCGCCGACGTGGTGGCCACGCTCAAGGACGGGCGCAAGGAGCACGTGTTCGTGAAGCACGCCATCGGCTCGCTCGAGCGTCCCATGACGGATGCCAACCTCGAGGCGAAATTCCATGGCCTTGCCGACGCGGTCATCGGGGCGGGACGCGCATCGCGACTGATCGCCGAATGCTGGAGGCTCGGCTCGGCCGCGAACGTAAGCGCGCTCGTTCAGGCGGCCTGCCCGTGAGCGCTGCCCGTCCGCACATCGTCGTTCTCGACGACTACGAGCGTGCCCTGCGACGCCTGGCGGACTGGTCAGGCATCGAGGCACGCGCGTCGGTCGTCATGCACCACGACAAGATGCGCGGCGAGCCGCTGCTCAAGGCCATTCGCGACGCGGACGTGATCGTCACGGTGCGGGACCGCACGCCATTCAAGGCCGACTTGCTGGCCCACTGCCCCAGGCTTCGCTACTTTGTCTTTACGGGCGGGCGCAACACGCAGCTCGACATGGCTGCGTTTTCCGGGCGAAAGATTCCCGTGAGCGGCACGGCACAGGATGCCAACAAGGAAAGCACCACGGAGCTCGCGTGGGCCCTGATCCTCGCTGCGGTTCGGCGCCTGGAAAGCCAGATGGCGCTGGTCCGGCGCGGCGAATGGCGCGATGGCGAGGCACTGGCGCCGGCGCTCTCCGGCCAGCGGCTGGGGCTTGTCGGGTTAGGCAACATCGGATCGCGGGTGGCGGCGGTGGGGCGCGCCTTTGGGATGGAGGTCGTCGCGTGGAGCCCCAATCTCACGCCGGAGCGGGCTCGCGCCGGTGGCGCGCTGCTCGTGCCGCTCGAGGAAATTCTGGAGACGGCGCGGGTGGTTAGCCTGCACCTGGTGCCTTCCGAGGCTACGCGCAAACTGTTCAACGCCGAGCGGCTTGCGCGCATGCGGCCGGACTCAGTGCTGGTGAACACCTCGCGTTCGGCGCTGATCGACGCGCCGGCGCTCGTGGAGGCGCTTCGCGCGGGGCGTCCGGGCTGGGCTGCGCTAGATGTTTACGACGAGGAACCGCTGCCAGCGAATTTCCCGCTGCGCAGCCTGCCCAACGTGACGCTGACGCCGCACCTGGGGTTCGTCACGCAGCCGGTGTTCACGTCGTTCGCCAAGGGCGTGGTGGAGTGCCTCGAGGCCTGGCTCGACGGCCGGCCGCTGTTGCGAGTGCAACAGTAGCGCTGACGGGGCCCTGAGGCCCCGACTTCGCTGTCAGTGCGCTTCCGGCTCGCCCTGCCAGAGCAGCTCGTAGCCCAGCTCCTCGGTGTCGGTGCACATCT
>JAFMJY010000108.1 GCA_017853245.1 Burkholderiales bacterium
TCGCGTAGGCGCCCGCCTGCGGGTGGATGCTGAAGGCGCGCGATGTGCCGATGCCGTGGGAGGCCACGCCAAGGGCGAAGCCTCGCTGCCACCATGGCTTGACCCGAGCGCCGTTGAGAATGAACCGGCCGAGCACGGCGCCGAGAATGCCCGTGCTCACGGCGAAGACGGCGGTTAGCGTGGGCGAGGCCTGGATTTGCTCCGCGACGCCCATGGCAATCGGTGCGGTGACGGATTTCGCCACCATGCCCAGTGCGAGCGCTTCATCGGCGCCCGCCAGTTGCAAGACGCCAACCGCCGTCACGATGGACGTGGCTCCGCCGGCTAGGAGCGCAAGCAGCAGCACGCCCACTCGCCCCTTCAGGGAAGCCCACCCCTTGTAAATGGGGATGGCGAGCGAGACCGTGGCGGTGCCGAGCAGGAAGTGCACGAACTGCGCGCCGTCGATGTAGGTGTCGTACGGCATGTCGATGGCGATCAGCACCAGCGAGACGACCGACACGGCAATCAGCACGGGATTGGCGAGCGGGTGCCGGTTCGTGCGCTCGTAGACTGAGGTGCCGAGCGCATAAGCGCCAAGCGTGACGGTGAGCGCGAGAAGCGGGCTCGCCGCGAGGTAGACCCAGATCTCGTGGATTGCCGGCAGGTCAGGGCGCACGCTCGTCCTCCGGGTTGTCGCGCGCCAAAAGGCGAAGCGTGAGGGCGGTGACCGCGATGGTGGCAACAACGCTCACGACCAGCGCCGCGATGACCGCTCCGGCGTTGGCGCGCAGCAGCGGCCAGAACATCAGGACGCCAACCGAAGCGGGCACGAAGAGCAGGCCGAGGTGCTGCAGGATGCCGCTGCCTACCGCATCGATGTTCCTGGGCACGGCTCCCCGCGCCAGCAGAAAGGCGAGCAGCAGCACGAGCCCAATCACGGGGCCGGGGATGAAGGGGACCAGGAACCGGCTCACCAGCTCACCCGCCGCCTGAAACAGCAGCAATTGAAAAAGGCCGTGGATCACCCCGCTAGGGTACGGGAACGAGAGGGTGGGAGGAAGAGCGTTGCCTTGCCAAGAGCGCTTGATTCGTGAGAAAAAAGCCGCCGATCTCGAGGGGGCGTGGGGTGAGGCAAACGATCGTGAATCGGGTCTGGGTTGGGCTGGCCGTGTGCGCCTTGTCCATGTCTGCGCTCGCCCAGTCGACCCCCGCCAAGCCTACGGCGCCCAAGTCCTCTGCGGCGCCAGCCGCGAAAGCTGCGAAGAAGTCCGGCCCGGCGACAGTGCGCCGCGCGCCGCCCCCACCCGCCGCAGCGCTTCCCGCGCCCATCCAGACCCGTGTGCAAATGGGGTGTCTCGACGAGGCGGCGCTGGAGAGCCTCTCGCTCCCGGTAGACGCGACGCTGCCCGGCCTTGAGCAAGTGTCGGAGAAGGCGCCGGAGTGGGGCCCGCCCGCGCCGTGCCTGGCGTATTCCGCTGCGGTGACCGGCCAGGTGAGCACGCTCCTGGTGGCGCAGCCTAGCCGCGGCGGCGAAAGCCCGGAGATGCTCGTGGTGACGAGTGAGCCCGGTCGTGAGCTGATCATCGCTCGTCGCGAGGCTTTGCCGCGGGACGAGACGCTGCAACGGGAACTGCGCTTGGCTGCGCGCGAGTTCGATGCACAGCCGGCCGATGCGCGTTTGGCGGTGCCGGCGCATGTTCATTGGGAGCTCGAGCACCTGCTGCGCGCGCTGTTATCGCAAGCGGCTTCCGGTGACGGCCATCATGTGCGCCTGGTGCTCGAGGTGCCAGGTGCCGGGGCACCGGAGCGCATCGGCGCACTGGAGCTGATCGAAACGGGCTCGAACCGATTGATCGACGCCGTCGTTTGGCAGCAAAGGACGGATCTTCCTGGAACCTACGTCGGCCTGAACGGCGCCGACTACGAGCGCGTGCTGTGGCAGTGGCCCGTGAAGCACGAGCGCATTTCGCGCGGCGTGGGGCCCAGTTCAGCAACAGTCACGCGGCGCGTCACGCAGCCTGCGAAAGACGGCGGCAAGCCGCAGGTCGTCCATCGCTCGGTGCGCTACATCGGGCAGCACATCGGCATCGACTACGTTGCGCCGCGCGGGACGCCCATCAACGCCGTGGCCGATGGCACGGTCGTGCTGGCGGGCACGCGGCCCGGGTATGGGCGCATGGTCATCCTCGACCATGGCGAGGGCTATCAGACCTATTACGCGCACCTCACGTCGTTCACCAAGGGCCTCAAGGCGGGAATGAAGCTCGCGCGCGGCGAGGTGCTGGGGCAGGTGGGGTCCACCGGGATATCGACTGGCCCACACCTGCACTACGAAATCCGCAAGCACGGTGAATACATCGACGTGTTCGATGTCGAGTCGCGGCTGACCTTCTGGAACCTGGCTTACGAGGAGCACCCCGCGTTCTTAGTGCGCGTGATGGGGTTCGCCGCCAGTCGGGGTGGCGCGGCGGGTGAGATGCTGCCCTCGGTGGCCGATGCGCGGCGGCTGGGCAGTTCGTAGTTTCAAGACCCCTTTGATGTGTCGAGGAGCGATGCGAGGCGGGCGATTTTGGTGTCCCGTCGGGTGTTACGGAGCTGCGAAGCCCTGACCTAACCAATCAAGTGTGGAGCCGATGATGACAACCACGATTAAGAGATGACTGTTCGCCGTCGCGACTATTGCGTTGAGCGGCGGAGCAATATCCCAGAACATCGACGGGCGAAACAGCGGGTTCGCCAATAACAACAACAAGGTGATCGTTCCCAAAGGGGGCAGTCCGGTACTCGATCTTCGCCAGATCGAACCTGGCAGAGTGGACAAGCGGCTCCTGGAATTCCGGAAGGAGGTGGACAGCGAAATACGTTCACGCGCGGACTTCAATGTCGCATGGCTCTTCTGGCGCGATGGGGTGCTCATTCACGAGGCCTATCATCCGAAGGTAAAGCCGGACAACTACTTTCTCGGATTTTCGGTGACCAAGTCCCTGATCGCCATGGCATACGGCCATGCCTTCTGTGGAGGCAAGCTGGCCCCCGGCGACCTGGCTGTCAAATACGTTCCACAGCTATCGGATTCCGCCTACGCGAACCGGACTATCGAAAGCCTGCTACTGATGAAATCGGGCGTTCCTTTCGACGAATACGAAAGCGAGAATGCTGCAAGAGTGTTCCGCTCGGTTCTGTCGCAGAGCGACACCTACGACAGCATCTTCCTCAAGATGCGCGAACGCGACTTTCCGGCCAAGGCAAGTCCGAACTGGAATTACGACACCAACAACACGGAGATGCTCGGGAGGGTGCTTCATGCAGTCTCCGGCGGCCTCGACGGGTACCTTTCCCAGGCGGTCTGGTCGAAAATTGGTGCACAGGCCGATGCATGGTTTGTCGTCGACAAGGAAAAGCGACTTTTGGCCGGGTCCGGCCTGTATGCGCAGCGGCGTGACTTTCTCCGGCTCGGTATTCATGCGCTGGGCCTCGTCTCAGGCGAAAACGCCAGCCCATGCCTGAGGTCGTACATGGGCAAGGCTGTGTCACCCCTGTCGGTCACCACGCGTCAAGCGAGCTTCGGGTACGGCTATCAGTTCTGGTCAAGAAACAAATGGGTCAGCAACAACGACGGCGTCTTCGAGATGAAGGGGCATCTGGGGCAAAGGGTCATTGTGGGCCCCAAGACTCGTGCGGTCGCAGTTGCTCTCAGTGTGGGGGACGGGGAGCTGGACCGCTTTTACTCGCTCTTCAAGCGGTTGCGTGAGCTGCCCATGCAGTAGGCCGATTGAGCCGGCGGTGCTTCGTGGCTGTTGTGCGCCTAAAGATTTTGGCGAGTTCGAATAACCTGTAGGAGGTGGGAGTGAACACGTTTCGCATCAAGTGCGCTTTCAGGGCTGTTTTTCGCGGAATGGCAATCGCATTCCTGCTGGGGCAGCCCGGGCCAAGCCACGCTGCAGGCCTGCCGTATGAACGGGTCTTCAAGAACAGGAACGCAACGGGCGAGGAGCTGGCGAGGGCATTCTTCGACTTGCTGTCGAAGACAGGAAGCCCAGCGGGGACGATCGGAACGACCCCGGCCCAGGACGAGGCATCGAAAAAGCTGGTGAGGCCCTACCTCGACCCGGCATTCCTGCTGCAGAGAGCGTCTGGCGAGCGATACACAGCGCAAACCTACCTTCCGGCGGATGTGGACGAGTTCAAGTTGGGCGATGTCAGCGAGACACGGCCAGCCGAAGGTGTGGTCGTCGTCCGTTACGCCATCCGGACGTTCGAAACGCTACCGGATTCGGCTCTGGTCATGAGCAAGGATAAGGCGCCGCGCCTGACAGTCTTCCATTGGAGTGTTGATGACAAGCGCTGGAAGGTTCTCAGCCACGCTAACTTCAACACGCCGGTGGCGGCGATCTGCGACAGGAAGCCTTTCTTTGACAACGGGGTCAATTCGCCCGCACATCCAAAAGATCAGGCGTTGGGAGAGGAGTTGGTCGGGAGGTTCTACGATCTCGTCTCCAAGGGGGATGCGTTACCCATATACCACCCGGAACTCCAGTTCCAATCGGCCAGCGGCGTCGGCTACTCAGGGCTGGTAAACAGGGCGCGGCCAACACGCTATCGAAAGATCACCTTCGGCCGGGCGGTGGTCACCCGCAACGGCCGCCTCCTGGTTGTTTCCTCCTACAACAGCACGGAGGAGCGGATCCTCATGCAGAGCGTTCATCTTCAAGCCGAGAGCGCTCCCAATCTCTCCACTTTCATGCAAGGCCAAGATGGGACTTGGAGCCTTATCGCCATCGCCGCTTTCGCGCCAGCAAAGGCGCTGCCGGAGGGCGCTGTTTGCATGGCGCCGGGCAAGCTTCAAAACGCGCCGTAGCAAAGACCGAAGCGGGGGTCTCCGGCGTAACCCAAGGTCGAGGCGGCGATCAGTTCACGCCCAGCAGCTTCTGCAGTTCTGCAGTCGTACGCGTGTCCGGGATGACCTTGAATGCTCCGTTCGCGTCCCGGAACACGCCGAACGGAACGCTTCGGCCACCTCCCCGACGGAAGATCCGTGAATTTGTCCAGACGTCCTCCCGGGCGGAAATCGGCGGCGCGGCGCTCTCCGCGGAGGGCGGCGGATGGCCATCGCGAGCTAGCCCCGAGTGGTTTACAGCACGTGGGGTGCTCCCGAATCGGGTCATATGTTGCTCCATCGCCGCAGCACGATCGGGCGCGGCAAGAATTGCGGCGCCCTGGGGCTCGCTCTTCGGATTGAGGATGGCGACCGGTAGCCACACGAACCGCACCTTGTCGGCAAGCGGCCGCGCTTCGTTCCAAAACTTGATGCAATCAGGGCACTGAGGATCGAAAACCACGTAGACCGTCACGCGCCCGGGGGCGGCTGGCGCCGTCTCGATACCCTTGCCGTCGCGGGCGAACTGCTCGTGGAGTGCCCGGGCGTCCACCCAGGGCGGCATGTCGGGTTGGCTTGCCACGGTTGGTGCGGCAACAAGGGCCGTGACCACGGAAAGGAGGAGGGCAGCTACTGTGTCGCGTGGGTTCATGGATGACTCTGGCTCAGGGGATGACAATCACGGTGGAAGGCAAGCCATACGCCGGTAGGGTAACGAAAAAGTATTTTCCCTCCGGTGTCCGATCCGGTGAGCGCAACCTTAGCCAGCCCGTGTTCGTGAAGGCGACGCCGAGCGCGGTATCCGTGCCAGAGCAGCGCTGTGGTTGACCCCCGGCGGCGGGTGCGAGGCATGAACGACTCCATTACTTGACCCCTCCGTGATGCCATCCGTGGTTTCCCCGAACGCCAATACGGCCACGTTCGTGGAAGTGGAGCGGGGCGATGTATTCTTGACGGGGGGGGTAAGCCAGCTTCCGGACGTTCGAGACCTGCCGCTTGGCGAGCAATTGATTGGAAAATTTTACGACCTCATCGTTAAGGGGGACGCGTTGTCGACACTCCATGCCGACTTTCAATTCCAGTCTGCGAGCGGTGTGGGCTACACGACTCTCTCCGAGAGGAAGAAATCGACTCAATATCAGCAGTTGACGTTCGATCGTGCCATCGTCACCCGCAATGGCCGACTTCTCGTCGTGTCGACTTACACCAAGGCTGTGCAGCGAACCCTCATGCAAGGCACCGCCCTTCGCGATGATAATGCTCCAAACCTGGCCACCTTCATGCGCGAAGATGATGGTCGTTGGAGCCTTATCGGCATGGCCTCTTTCGCGCCAGCAAGGGCGCTGCCGGAGGGCGCTGTTTGCGTGGCACCGGGCAAGCTTCAAAACGCGCCATAGCAGACTACCGGTAAATATTCATTGACGCCCTCGGTAGAGACCTGCTGCGCGAGATGGTCAATTTACATTCCAGCGAAAGCGGGCAGTAGAGCTGAACCCGAACACGGAGAATTTCATGCAAATTGTTTCCTTGACGGCCGGCGCATCCCGCTCGGCCGCTGCCTCGAGCGACGGTCACGGCTGGGTGTGGGGCAACGTTGCCCGACGCATGCCCGCTGGCCCCGATGGCCGGCCCGCCAGCCTGTGCGGCCCCGGCGCGGTCGAGGTGGGTCACGCCCGTTACGCGCAGCCCGTGCCGCAGCGACTTCGACCGCTCGCGTCCGTTCGCGCTGTGACAGATGCCAACGGGTGCCTCTTCGCGCTCGGCCCCGATGCGCGGCTCATGGCCTGCAGCCTCGTCGCGGAGGAAGACGGGTCGATTCCGGCCGTGCCGGTGGCGGGGCTTTCGCACCGCGCCCAGTCCGTGGCAGCGGGTGAAACCGCTACGGCCGTGCTGCTTGCGAACGGTGACGTCGTGACTTGGGGTTTCAACACGTTCGGGCAACTCGGGCGTGAGGCGCCACTGCGAGGCGCCACGCCTGCGCGAGTGGCGGGCCTGCCGCCGGTGGCAGCGCTCGTTGCGGGCAGCAACCACTTTTTGGCGCTGGATCGGCTCGGCCGGGTGTGGTCCTGGGGCGCCAATGCCTCGGGGCAGCTCGGCAGCGGCGACCTTGCGCCATCGCGACAACCTCGCCTGGTCCCCTTGGCAGCGCCCATCACCGCCGTTGCAGCAGGCGACACGCACAGCCTCGCCATCGACGATCGTGGACGGGCATGGGGGTGGGGATCTCATCACAAGGGACAGCTGGCGGGCGCGCCCGATTCCGGCGTGCACCACCATCGGCGCCCCGTGGCGTTGGCGCTCGGTTTCGCCGTCGCGGCGCTCGATGGCGGCATGCATTACTCCGCCGCGCTTTCCCGCGACGGCGACGTGTTCACGTGGGGATGGAACGGCACCGGTCAATTGGCGGCTGAAGGCGTGTCGGCCTCGGCGAAACCCCTGCGTGTTGCGGGCATCCGGAATGCCGACAGGCTTGCTGCCGGCCCTGGCCATGTTCTTGCCGCGTGCGGCCCGGCGGTCTTCGCCTGGGGAGACAACCGCACGGGCGCGTGCGGCCGCTCGCCTGACCGGCCTGTCGTGCACGCCGCCATTCAAATCGCCATCGCCTGAGGAGCCGCCCGTGAGCCAAAACAAGAAAGATGTGAACGACGCGGGCCGGCGCGAATTTGTCCGCTGGGGTATGCAGCTCTCGGCCGGTATTGCGCTTGCGCCCCTGGTTGGCTGCAGCGGCGGCGGTGACGGTGCGGCTTCCACCAAGACGGCCGATACGCTGCCCGACCCCGAGATGCTGGCTTCGCAAAACGGCTCCCTCAGCCTGACGCTCTCCGCGAGATACACCCGCCAGAGCTTCACCTTCGGCGAGCCCCAGAAGGTTTTCCCCGGAAACGCGCGCACCGTGGCAACCGAGCTGCGCAGCTTCAACGGGCGCTACCTGGCGCCCACCCTTCGCTTGAAGCCGGGCGATACGCTTCGCATTCTTCTCAGGAACGAGTTGCCCGGGAACGTCACGGGCCAGTCTTCCCTTCGGCACCTCAATTACCAGAACAGCACCAACCTGCA
>JAFMJY010000023.1 GCA_017853245.1 Burkholderiales bacterium
TTGCAGGAGGACTTTGCCGAGGACATCGTGCTGCTCAAGCTGATCGGCATGAACCCGGTGGTCGTCCATGGCGCCGGCCCGCAGATCGGCGCCCTGCTGCAGAAACTGGGCAAGCAGAGCGAATTCATCCAGGGCATGCGCGTGACGGATGAAGAGACCCTCGACGTCGTCGAGATGGTGCTGGGCGGCCTCATCAACCAGGAAATCGTCACCCTGATCAACAAGGCGGGCGGGAAGGCGGTCGGCCTCACGGGCAAGGACGGGCATTTCATCCACGCTCGCAAGCTCAAGGTGGCGAGCAAGGAAGACAAGCGCAAGAAGATCGACGTGGGCCTCGTGGGCGAGGTGGTGCGCATCGACCCGGAAATCATCCAGCTCCTCGACCAGCGGGACTTCATCCCCGTCATTGCCCCGATTGGCGCTGACGAGCAGGGCGTGGCCTACAACATCAACGCCGACATCGCAGCTGGCAAGCTTGCCGTGACGTTGCAGGCCGAAAAACTCATCCTCCTCACCAACACCACCGGCGTGCTGGACAAGGCGGGCGAGGTGATCCCGAGCCTCACGTCCCGCAAGGTGCACGACCTGATCCAGGACGGCACGATTTCCGGCGGCATGCTGCCCAAGGTCGAGTGTGCCCTGGATGCCGTGAAGAACGGCGTGAAGACCGCCCACATCATCGACGGGCGCGTGTCGCATGCGCTGCTGCTGGAGGTGCTCACGAGTGAAGGCGTGGGTACCCTGATCCGCGGGGCGTCGGCCGACCGCGCCGACTACCGCTGACACGCTGGCGGCTCGCTCAGGACCAGTCCTGGGCGATCCCGGCCACTCCCATGGCCAGGCGCGCGTAGCCGTACGCCAGCCAGCCGGCGAGCCTCGAGAGCATCGATCGCCGCCGCCAGACGGTGGGTGGAACCTGGCGCGCCCCTGACCCGAGCTCGGCGAGGATCGACTGACGCAGTTGCCTGCCGAAACCTTCGTCGAAGACGGCGACATTGGCCTCGCGAGCCAGCAACAGGCTAAACGGGTCGAGGTTTGACGATCCGACCGTGGACCATCGTTCGTCGACCACAGCCACTTTTGCATGCAGCTCGCTGCGCACGTACTCGTGGATCTCGACCCCCGCGTCCAGCAGTGCGCCGTACAGCAGGCGGCTCGCCTGCTGAAAAACGCGGTGGTCCGACCACCCCTGGACCACGATCGCCACGCGAACGCCCCGGCGCGCCGCCTCGATGAGCGCCTGGCGCACACGAAGCCCGGGCATGAAATAGGCACAGGCAACCAGGATCTCGCGCTGCGCTCCCCGAATCGAGTCGAGGTACACATGCTCGATCGCGTGCCGCTGGCGAAAGTTGTCCCGGTGCACGAATGCCGCCCGCATGCCCCCGGCAGGCCCGGCCCTGGCGGCTCGCGGCTGGAAGCCCGGCCGTCGGGGATGCCCACGCAGTGCCGCCACGAGCCACCACAGCCGGTGCACGACCGGGGTGATCTCATCGACCAGTGGGCCTTCGACTCGAACGGCGTAGTCGTAGCGAGGCTCACCGGTGTCGTGGCCGGAGTGGTCATCGATGATGTTGATGCCGCCAACGAAGGCCACTCGGCCGTCGACGAGCGCGACCTTGCGATGCAGGCGGCGGAAGCGGCTGCGCCGAATCGGCAGCCAGCCGCGATGCGGGCGGAAGCGCTGTACTGCGACCGAGGCCTGCGCGAGGCTGGCCACGAAGGCATCGGGCAATTCCCGGGAGCCGAACCCATCAATCAACAACCGTACCTTCGCGCCACGCGCCGCCGCGCGCTTGAGCGCCCCCGCAACGTCAGCGCCTACGGCGTCCTCCGCGAAGATGTAGGTCTCGAGCCAGACCTCCTCGCGTGCGGAGTCGATGGCATCAATCAGCGCAGGAAAGAACTCCGCCCCGTTGCGAAGCAGGGCGACCTGGTTGTCGGCGAGCACTTTCACGGGGGTGGCTTTCGGTCAATGCCGCGCGAGACGGGCCGACAGCGCCGCGTGGTCCGAAAGCCTTGACCAAGGCTCGCCCGACAGGCGCTCGATGGCCTGGACCCGGAGCCCGCGAACGTAGATCCGGTCAAGCGCCAGCAGGGGCAGTCGCGCCGGAAAGCTCAACGCGTGTCGGCCGCGCGCCAGCTGGAACACCTCCCCCATGCCGAGCTCCTGAGCCAGCACTGCCGAAGCCTTGCCGCGCCAGTCGTTGAAGTCACCTGCCACCACCAGCGGCGAGCCGTCGGGAACGCCTTCCCGGATGCGGTGGCAGAGCCAGGCGAGTTGCATCCTGCGGCTTCGCCCCCACAGGCCCAGGTGAACGTTGACGCAGTGAACAGCCTCCGGCCAACCGGGCACCTGGATCTCGCAGTGCAGCAGGCCCCGGCTCTCCCAGGCATGGTGCGAAATGTCCACGTTCTCCGCCTTGACGATGGGAAATCGAGACACGATCGCGTTGCCATGGTGGCCGTCCTGGTACGTGGCGTTCAGCCCATAGGCCGCATGCTCACCCTGGCGCGCCACGAACTGGTGTTGCGACTGGGTCGGCCATGACTCATGGCGCTCGGAGTGGCGACGGTGCTCGCCCTGGACCTCCTGCAGGAACGCCACGTCGGCGCCGAGCGCCCGCACCCGGTCGCGGATTTCGTGAATGACCAACCGCCGGTTCAGGGCGGAAAAACCCTTGTGGATGTTGTAGGTGACGACCGTCAGGTGGTCGGAAGCCGGGATGCTCACGGTGGCAGGTGGCGCGCTACCCTCTCCTGGTCGGGAAGGCACAGGATCGCCTCGCGGTTGGACCATGAAAACACGAGGCCAGCGGCATCCTCCCACGGTACCCATTGCAGGCCGCGATGCTCGCGCGGGGCAAGGCGCACCGGCGTGCCCTCCGGCACCTTCAGGCCGAAGACATGCTCGGTATTGTGTGTCACGCCCGGCGGATATCGATGCCGCCAGATGGAGTAGATCTCGTAGACGTTGGACCGGGCCCAGTCGCGAATCCCGTGACGCTCGGCATCGATGCCGGTCTCTTCGCGCACTTCACGGCAGGCCGTGTCGCGAAGCGACTCGCCCGGATCCTGGCTGCCTGTGACGCTCTGCCAGAAGCCGGGACGGTCCGCGCGCTCCAGCAACAGCACCTCAAGCGCCGGCGTATAGATCACCACGAGGGTCGAGACGGGAATCTTGAGGCCCGCCGCCACGGCACTAGGCCCGCATGCGCGCCAGGGGCTCACCGGCGCCGGCAAACCACGCATGGGGCATGTCCGGCGTGCGGTGACGAGCAACGGGCGCGCCGAGGGCATCCACGGCGATGAGGCCGACGTCGGCGTCGTAATCGCGCCCGAGCGCCGAGAGCACCTCCTCCATGGCGGCGACGAGCGTCATCCCCCGCTCAACGCGCTCCGCCATCGCCCGGGTGGCGAGCGATCGGAGCACGAACTCGCCCGTGCCGGTTGCCGAGGCAGCGAGGTGGGCGCACGCGTAATTGCCGGCACCAGGAATCGGAGAGTCGCCAACCCGGCCGGCGAGCTTGAGGGTTACGCCCCCGGTTGAGGTCGCCGCAGCGAGCAACCCGTTCGCGTCGACGGCCGCGGCACCCACGGTGCCACCGGCGTACTCCGGGTGGGAGCGGAGGAACTCCCGCATTCGTAGCGTGTGCCCGCCCCCGTCCCCCAGCAGCTTGGCCCGCTTGTCGCGCCAATCCGCTTGGCGATCGGGGGTGACCGGGTCGTGGTCGCCGAAGCCCATCGCGCGCGCGAACCGCAATGCACCCTCGCCAGTGAGCAGCGCGTGGTCCGTTTCCTCCATCACCTTCCGGGCGACGAGGATGGGGTTGCGGACCCGTTGCAGCCCGCTCACGGCGCCGACGCGCGCCTGGGCGCTTTCCATGACGCAGGCATCCAGCTCGCAGGCGCCGTCCAGGTTCAGCACGGCACCGGTCCCGGCATTGAATACTGGATTGTCTTCGAGCAGGACGACCGTGGCGCAAACGGCATCCAGAGCGCTGCCACCCCTGACCAGAACACTGCGCCCCGCTGTCACCGCCGCACGCAGCCCCTCGAGGGCATCGGCGTCCGAGCCCGGGCGCCAACGGCCTGCACCCCCGTGGGCGATCAGCGCGACAGGCATCAGGACGGGTTCCGCAGTCGAATGTGCAGGTCCCGAAGCTGGCGCTCGGTGACCGGGGTGGGTGCCTCCACCATGAGGTCCTGGCCTCGCTGCGTCTTCGGAAAGGCGATGACGTCGCGAATGTGCTCCACGCCCGCCATGAGCGCCACCAACCGGTCGAAGCCGAAGGCGATGCCGCCGTGCGGGGGCGCGCCATGCGCGAGCGCCTCGAGCAGGAAACCGAACTTGGCCTTCGCCTCCTCCTCCGAGATGCCCAACGCACGGAACTGTTTGGCCTGCACTTCCGCCCGGTGGATCCGCACCGAGCCGCCGCCAATCTCCCAGCCGTTGAGCGCGATGTCGTAGGCCTTGGCCAGCACGCGCCCCGGGTTGGTCTCGAGGAGCTCGACGTGCTCATCCTTGGGGCTGGTGAATGGATGGTGGGCCGCCAGCCAGCGCTTGGCCTCCGGGTCGTACTCGAAGGCGGGAAAGTCCAGCACCCAGCACGGGCGCCAGCCTGGCTCCGCGAAGCCCTTCTCGTGGCCCAGCTTGGCGCGCAACGCGCCGAGCGAATCGTTGACCACCTTTGCCCGGTCGGCGCCGAAGAACACGACGTCGCCGGTGCGTGCGCCCGTGCGCTCCAGGATTGCTCCAAGCTCCGCCGGCTTCAGGAACTTCACGATCGGGGACTGCAGCCCCTCCTCGTTCAGCTTCGAGGCGTCATTGACCCGAATGTAGGCGAGGCCCTTGGCGCCGTACACGGCCACGAATCCCGCGAGGTCGTCCAGCTCCTTGCGCGTGAACAGCGCGTTGCCGCCAGGGATGCGAAGCGCCGCCACCCGGCCATCGGGCAGCTCGGCTGCAGAGCGAAAAACCTTGAAGTCCACCGACTTGACGACTTCCGTGAGCTCGGTGAGCTCAAGCGAGACTCTCAGGTCCGGCTTGTCGCTCCCGAAACGGGAGACGGCCTCGGCGTGAGTGAGCCTCGGAAAGGGTGGCAGGTCCACGTCGATGGCCTGCTTGAACACGTGCCGCACGAGGCCTTCCATCAGGTCCTGGATCTCGCGCTCGCCCAGGAAGGAGGTCTCGATGTCAATCTGCGTGAACTCCGGCTGCCGATCGGCCCTGAGGTCCTCGTCCCGGAAGCAGCGCACGATCTGGTAATACCGGTCGAGCCCCGCCACCATGAGGAGCTGCTTGAAGAGCTGCGGCGACTGCGGCAGGGCGTAGAACTGGCCGTCGTGAAGCCGCGAGGGGACGAGAAACTCCCGCGCGCCTTCGGGCGTGGACTTGTAGAGCACCGGGGTCTCCACGTCGATGAACCCGTGCCCATCAAGGTACTCGCGCACCGCCCTCGAAGCCCGGTGGCGCAGGCGCAAGGCTTTCTGCATCGGCTCTCGCCGCAAGTCGATGTAGCGATGGCGAAGGCGCACTTCCTCGGACAAGGCTTCGTCGTCAATCATGAACGGCGGCGTGACCGACGGGTTCAGGATCTCGAGCGACTCGGCAAGCACCTCGACCTCGCCACTGCGCAGCCCCGCGTTCACCGTTCCATCCGGGCGGCGGCGAACGCGCCCGGTCACGCGCAAGACGAACTCGTTGCGCACGCGATCCGCTGTTGCAAAGGTATCAGCCCGGTCCGGGTCGCTCACCACCTGCACCAACCCCTCTCGGTCCCGCAGGTCGATGAAGATCACGCCACCATGGTCGCGTCGGCGGTGGGCCCAGCCGAAGAGCGTCACCGTCTGGCCCAGGTAGCGCGTGTCGATGAATCCGCAGTAATCGGTTCTCATGGCGTCTCGTGTCGTCAGTGTGCCGGTCCGGCCGTCGGGCAGGCCTGGCTGTCAGGCGGGAGGGTTGGCCACACCCTCGCGAGGGGTGATGGCTACGGCTTTACGCGGCGGCTCGACCACACCCATGGAGATGATGTACTTGAGCGCGACATCCACGCTCATGTCGAGGGGCGCCGTGTCGACCTCCCGGACAAAGAAGAAAAAGCCGGCGGTGATGTTCGGCGTGGTCGGCACAAAGACAGCGATACGGCCGTCGGACAATCGGTCGGCGATCTCGTTGCGGGGTGTTCCCGTGACGAGCGCGACCGCCCACGCGCCCTCGTGGGGGTAGCGCACCAGCACGGCTCGGCGGAATGCGTTGCCTTCGGGGGAGAACAGGGTGTCGCTCACCTGCTTCACGCCACCGTAGACCGAGCTCACGATTGGGATGCGCCCCAGCACGGTCTCCCACGCGCGCAACAGCCGCTTGCCGAAGAAGTTGGTCGCTACCGCGCCGGTGGCCAGGAGCACCCCCACGGTGAGGATCACCCCAAGGCCCGGCACGTGAAACCCGATCCAGGATTCGCTGCGGTAACGGTCAGGCAGCAGGAGCAGTGACTGGTCCATCAGGCCCACCAGCAGCGACAGGACCCACACCGTGATGCCGAGCGGAATCCAGAGGAGCAGTCCGGCGACGAGATACCGTCGGAGCGTGGCAATGGCTCGCGCGCGCATCAAGGCCCCGAGCGAATCCGCGCGCTGGCCGGCTAGGTGCCGGAGGCCGAGCCGGCACCACCCGCGGCCGGAGCGGCGGGGGGCGCAGCCTTGGGGGCCTCGGCCGGCGGGCTCGCGCCATCACTGCCGCTAGACGTCGCGGCGTCCTTCGCGGCGGTGGGCTCGCCCCCGTCCTTCTTGGCAGTGGGTTTCGAGCCGCCATTGCGGAAGTCCGTGACGTACCAGCCGCTGCCCTTCAGCTGAAAGCCGGCGGCCGTCACCATCTTGGCGAGCGCTTCCATGCCGCAATGCTCGCAACGCGTGCGCGGCGGGTCACTGATCTTCTGCAGGAACTCCTGCCGCTTGCCGCAGGAGGCGCATTGATACTCGTAGATCGGCATGGCGGTGAAAGCGCAAAGAGGCGGATTTTAGCAGAGGGGCCTGCATCGACCTACGCGCTGCGAGCACGGCAATGGCGGGCAAATAGCCCTCCGGCGCCAAGGCACCCCGCCATCAGCAGAAACAGCGGCGCAACGCCAACGGCAGTGCCAAAGCCACCGAACAGCAGAGGCAGCACGGAATGGCTGGCGCTCAGCAGCATTGTGCGCACGCCCAGGGCCTCCCCCATCCGGCCAGGCGGCGCCGAGCGCTGGATCAGCGACATGATGCTGGGCTGCGCGGCGCCGAGCCCCAGTCCCAGCAGGAAAGCGATGGCAGACAGCAGGGGGACGGTCGAGACGGCCGGGAAGAGAATGTACGCGGCAGACGCCACAGCGAGCGTCAGCGTGACGAGGTTCCACTCGGCGAACCGCTTCGCTGCCCAGGGCAGGAGAAGCCGCACGAAGAACGTGGCGAGCCCGAAGGCTCCCAGCACGGCGCCGATCTGCGACGCAGACAGCCCGATCGAGTTGCCGTAAATCGGCATCACGAAGACGAAAACGTCCCAGGCCATCGCAAGCAACGTGGTGACGATGAAGACCTCCCGCAACTCCCGCTTCTCGAAGAGGTCGGCCATTCGGCCTTCCGGCGGAGCCGAGGACCGTGATCGAGGCACTCGAGGGCGAAGGGCTGCGAGCGCGATCGCAGGAATGGCCCCGGCGACGGCCAGCAGGCCGAATGTCATCGTGAAGCCGATGAAGTCGATACCCAGGCCCGTGAGCGTCGGCCCGAGGAATCCCGAGACCGAGAACCCCAGGGCCAGCCAGCTGAAGTTCACCGCGCGGCTTTCCGGCCCGCTCAATGCCGCCACGGCGTTCTGAACCGCAAGCTGAAAGGTCATGAAGCCGATGCCGGCCACCGTGCAGGCGACGTAGAGCGAGCTCACGTCGGCCCACAGCGCGGGAAGCGCGACGCCCGCCGCGATGGCAACCGAGGACCAGAGCAACGGCCAGGCCGGGCCGATGCGATCGATCATGCGACCGGCCGGCACCGCCAGCAACATCGGCAGGATCGAGTACATCGACAGGATGACGCCGACCTCGAGAGGCGACGCTTTCTGGGCCAGCGCGAAGAGAGACGCCGCCACCCGGCTGCCATTGAATGCCGTGTGGGCAAAAACGACAAGGGCCACCAGCCCGAAGAGGCTGATGGCCCTGGCGGCGGGGCGCGGGTCCCCTTGACTTTCCCTCAGGGCGGTCAGCCCCGGGACTCGAGCGCGGCAATGCGCGCCTCGATGGGCGGGTGGCTCGAGAAGAGCGCCATGAACCCTGCCTTGTCGGCGATGCCGGCCGCCTGGATGGCCTTCGGCAACTCGCCCGGCTCCAAACCACCGAGTCGCCGAAGTGCCGAAACCATCGGGCGAGGCGTGCCCAGGTACGATGCCGCGCCTGCATCGGCGCGAAACTCTCGCTGGCGGGAGAACCACGCCACGATGATCGAGGCGAGGATTCCGAAAACAATCTCACAAACGATCACGGTCACCATGTACCCGGGGCCCACGCCGCGCTCGGTCTTGAAGACCGCCCGGTCCACGACAAAACCAACAACGCGCGCGATGAAGACCACGAACGTGTTCACAACGCCCTGGATCAGCGTCATCGTCACCATGTCCCCGTTGGCCACGTGGGCCACTTCATGGGCAAGCACGGCCTCCACTTCCTCGCGCGTCATCGATTGCAGCAGCCCCGTGGAGACAGCCACGAGGGAGGAATTGCGGAAGGCGCCCGTGGCAAAGGCGTTGGGCTCACCCTCGTAGACGGCCACCTCCGGCATGGCCACGTTGGCCTTGTTGGCCAGACGCGAGACCGTATCCACCAGCCAGCGCGCGTCGGCGCTCTCCGAGCCATCGATGACTTGAGCGCCGGTCGACCACTTGGCCATTGGCTTGGACATGAGCAACGAGATGAAAGCCCCGGTGAAACCGACCACGCCGGAAAACACGACTAGCGTGCCGATGTTCAGGCCATCCGCCGCAATGAACTGGTTGACGCCGAGCACGCTCAGCACCACCGACAGCACCAGCATGACGGCAAGGTTGGTGACGAGGAAAAGAATGACTCGTTTCATGGGTATTCAGCCTCCTGGCCTCCGGATATGGGGACCCGTTGGACAATTAAAAGGGGATATCGTCCTCGAAATCATCGAACTTTCCGCCTGGCTTGGCTCCGGCAGGCTTTGCCGCCCCCCGCGGGGGCGCCTCGCGCTCTCCCCCGCCTTCCCGGTCCGCTCCACCCATGCCCTGGCGGGACCCCAGCATCTGCATGCGATCAGCCACGATTTCCGTGGTGTAGCGGTCCTGGCCATCCTTGTCCTGCCACTTGCGAGTTTGCAGGCGCCCCTCGACGTAAACCTGGCTGCCCTTTTTCAAGTATTCCCCGGCGATCTCCGCCAACTTGCCGAAGAAAGCCACGCGGTGCCATTCGGTCTTTTCCTGCTTCTCGCCGTTCTTGTCCTTCCATGAATCGGTGGTGGCGATGGAAATGTTGGTGACTGCGCCTCCTTCGGGCATGTAGCGCGTCTCGGGGTCACGCCCGAGATTTCCGACGAGGATCACTTTGTTGACAGAGGCCATGATTGTTCTCCGGGGATCTAAGGGTTAGGGGTAACTGCAGGCCTGGCGGGCCCGTTGGGCATGGGCCAGGCAACGACAAGCCAGGCGGCGATGGCAGCCAAGCATGCCAGCACGACGGCCACCGGGCCGACCGTTTCGGCGATGACACCCCCTGCTGCCGAGCCGCAGAAGGTTCCCAAAAACTGAATCGAAGCATAAACCCCGGATGCCGAGCCCTTCGCGGAGGGCGGTGCATGGCGGGACATGATCGCGGGCAGCCGAGCTTCAAGAACGTTGAACGCCGCAAAAAAGATGACGAGGGCCACGATGAGCGCCTCAAGTCTCTGGAAGCCCAAGGCGGCCAGGGCCAGGCCAGCCGCCAACACCATCACCGCACCCAGCACCACCGGCCGATCTGCGAGCGATAGCCGCCGCGCGAAAATCGCCGGGGCGCCCAGGAGGAAACCCAGGCCCACCGCCACCAGATACAAGACCCCGTGCCCTGACAGGTCGAGCCCTGCCGCCACGAGGCCGGGCGGAAGGACGACGAACAGCGCCATGAGCACGCCGCGCAGCACGAATATGCCCACGTTGACCCGCAACAGCGCCGGGTCGGCAAGCACGGCGCGAAAACTCACGGGCGACTTCGGAGCGCTTGGCTCGCGCTCCGGGCGCGGCACCCCCCAGACGACGAGGGGCACGGCGGCGAGAGCCAGCACGGCCGTGAGCGCAAAGATGCCGGGGACGCCAATCGACGCCTTGAGCCAAGGCGCGAGCACGAAGGACAGCGCAAAGGAGAAGGTCACCGACGAGCCAATGAGCGCCATGGCCTTGGCGCGCTGGGTGTCGCGGGTGAGGTCAGCCACCGTCGCAATCGCCACCCCCGAAATCGCGCCGGCTCCTTGAATGATGCGGCCAGCGATCACAACCCCGGGGGACTGCGCCAGCGCGCACACGACACTGCCGACCACCATGAGCAGAAGTCCGGCCACCATCACCTCATGGCGGCCCAGTCGATCCGAAATCCAGCCGAAAGGAATCTGCAGGATGGCTTGGGTGAGGCCATATACGCCAATGGCGACACCCACAAGCGCCAGGTTCCATCCCGGCAAGCCCTCTGCATACACCGCAAACACCGGCAAGATGACAAAGAGGCCAAAGAGCCTCAGCCCGAAAACGAGGGCGAGGGACACGCCCGCCCGGAGCTCCCGGGGCGTCATGCGGGAAGACATCGCGTCCACGGGGGGTTAAGGCGAGGCGAATTGGTCAGTTATATTAGCAGATTGCCCTCAGCCGACCGGGCCCTCGCGCGACACCGACGGGCCTGGAAAACCAGATGGATTCGATCCGCATTCGCGGCGCGCGAACGCACAACCTGAAGAACATCAGCCTCGACATCCCGAGAGGCAGGCTCGTGGTGTTCACGGGGTTGTCGGGTTCCGGAAAATCGTCGCTCGCCTTCGACACGCTGTATGCCGAAGGCCAGCGCCGCTACGTCGAATCGCTCTCCGCGTACGCGCGCCAGTTCCTGGAGTTGATGGACAAGCCCGACGTCGACTTGATCGAGGGCCTGTCCCCCGCGGTCGCCATCGAGCAGCGGGCCGCCTCGCACAACCCCCGCTCCACGGTCGGCACGGTCACCGAGATACACGACTATCTTCGGCTGCTCTTCGCGCGTGCGGGAGACCCCCATTGCCCCACTCACGGCATCGTGCTGCAGGCGCAGAGCGTCTCGCAGATGGTCGACCACGCACTATCCCTTCCCGAGGGCACGCGCCTGATGGTGCTGTCGCCGGTCGTGGCTGGCCGCAAGGGCCTGCACACCGACCTGTTCGACGAGTTGCGCGCCCAAGGGTTTGTCCGCCTTCGCATCGATGGCGAGGTGCATGAGATCGATCGCCTGCCCAAGCTCGATCGCAACAAGCCGCACGACATCGAGGTGGTGGTTGACCGGCTTAAGGCCGAGCCTGCGGCGCGGCAGCGCCTGGCCGAATCCCTCGAGACCGCCCTCCTGCACGGCGACGGCAAGGCCTGGGTCGCAGAGATGGACAGCGGCAAGACGCATATCTTCTCATCGCGCTTCGCATGCCCGGCTTGCGGCCATGCGGTCCCCGAGCTTGAGCCGCGCCTCTTTTCCTTCAACAACCCGGCTGGCGCCTGCCCGCGCTGCGATGGGCTGGGTGAAGTCACCTTCTTCGACCCCCGGCGCGTGGTCGCCTTCCCGCACCTGTCCCTCGCGGGCGGCGCGATCCGGGGCTGGGACCGTCGCAACCAGTTCTACTTCACCATGCTCGCCTGCCTGGCCGAGCACTTCGGGTTCGACCTCGACGCGCCCTTTGAGGAGCTACCGGAGCGTGCGCGAGAGGTCGTGCTCAACGGCTCCGGCGAGGAAAAAATCGCGTTCCGCTATCCCGGCGAAAAGGGCCGCGCTCGCGTGCGTGAGCACCCGTTCGAGGGCATCGTGCCCAGCCTCGAGCGGCGCTACCGCGAAACCGACTCCGCAGCCGTCAAGGAGGAGCTCGGCAAGCACCTGAATCATCGGCCCTGCCCGGATTGCAATGGCGCCAGGCTGCGGGTCGAGGCGAGGCACGTTCGGGTCGCAGGGCACTCGATCACAGACGTGGTCGCATTGCCGCTGCGGGAGGCCGGTCCTTTCTTCCAGGCGCTGCGGTTGCCCGGCGCCAAGCAGGCAGTCGCTGACCGGATCCTCCGGGAAATCGCAAGCCGTATCCAGTTTCTGATCGACGTAGGCCTCAACTACCTCTCCCTGGACCGGCCAGCCAGCACCCTTTCAGGGGGGGAGTCGCAGCGCATTCGGCTTGCGAGCCAGATCGGATCAGGGCTGACCGGCGTGATGTACGTGCTGGACGAGCCCTCCATCGGCCTGCATCAGCGCGACAACCAGCGCCTGATCTCGACCCTTCACCGGCTGCGAGACCTGGGCAACTCGGTGATTGTGGTCGAGCACGACGAGGAAGCGATCCAGGCGGCGGATCACGTCGTGGACATCGGGCCAGGAGCCGGCGTGCACGGCGGCGACGTCGTCGCCCAAGGCACACCCGAGGAAATCAAGGCCAATTCGGCGTCTCTGACAGGGCAGTACCTGTCCGGCAGGCGCGTCATCGCGATGCCCTCCCAACGACGCCGTCGCAACCCGCGTCGGGTGCTGCGCGTGGTCCGCGCGCGGGGAAATAACTTGCGGGATCTCACCGTCGAGGTGCCGGCTGGCCTGTTCGTGTGCGTATCCGGCGTGTCCGGCTCGGGCAAGTCGACCCTGGTGAATGACACGCTTCTTGCAGCTGCGGCGCAAGCGCTCAATGGCGCCACCACCGAGCCGGCAGCGCATGACGGCATCGAGGGGCTCGACCTGTTCGATCGCGTGGTCGCCGTCGACCAAAACCCCATCGGGCGCACACCCCGCTCGAACCCAGCCACCTACACCGGCGTCTTTGCGCCGATCCGCGACCTGTTTGCGGGAACCCCGGAGGCACGCGCGCGCGGCTATGGCGCTGGGCGCTTCTCGTTCAATGTGAAGGGAGGGCGCTGCGAGGCCTGCCAAGGGGACGGCCTGGTCAAGGTGGAAATGCACTTCCTGCCAGACGTCTATGTCACTTGCGACACGTGCCACGGGCGACGCTACAACCGGGAGACGCTCGACGTGCGCTACCGAGGCCGAAATATCAGCGAGGTTCTCGACCTCACGGTGGAGGCTGCCCGCGAGTTCTTTGCTGCGGTGCCAGTTCTGGCCCGCAAGCTCGAAACGATGATGGAGGTGGGGCTCGGCTACGTGCGCCTCGGCCAAAGCGCCACCACGTTGTCCGGTGGCGAAGCTCAGCGTGTCAAGCTGGCGCTGGAGCTCTCGAAGCGTGACACGGGAAACACCCTCTTCGTCCTCGACGAGCCCACGACCGGCTTGCATTTCCACGACATCGACCTGCTGTTGCGAGTGGTCGCACGGCTGCGGGACCAGGGCAATACGGTCGTGGTGATCGAGCATAACCTCGACGTCATCAAGTGCGCCGACTGGGTTATCGACCTGGGGCCTGAGGGCGGCGATGGCGGTGGCCGACTGGTGGCGCAGGGAACGCCGGAGGACGTCGCGGCCGCGGGCCAAGGGCACACAGCGCGATTCCTGGCTGCTGCGCTGGGCCCATCGGGCGGCTGGCGTCACCGGGAGGCGGTGTGAGCCCGCGCGACTTGCTGGTTGGGAGTTTCCGCGCCGCCTTGGGCGCTGCGGATCCCCTCGCGATTGTCCCGCCGCACTTGCCGCCTCCCCCTCGGGGCCGAACAGTGGTCGTCGGTGCCGGCAAGGCAGCAGCGGCAATGGCGGTGGCCGTTGAGTCGGCATGGCCCGCAGAAGCACCACTGGAAGGCCTGGTGATCACGCGCTATGGACACGGCCTTCCGTCCCGACGTATCGAAGTGATCGAGGCCGGGCACCCGGTGCCCGATGCTGCGGGCGAATCGGCAGCACGCAATATCCTGGCGCGCGCGCAGTCCTTGACCGCAAACGACCTTCTGCTCGTCCTGGTTTCGGGCGGCGGGTCGAGCTTGCTGTCCCTGCCCGCGGAGGGCATTTCGATGGCTGACCTGAAGGCCGTCACCCGCGACCTGTTGGCGAGCGGCGCGCCGAT
The DNA here is from genome assembly GCA_017853245.1 of Burkholderiales bacterium. Taxonomy (GTDB): domain Bacteria; phylum Pseudomonadota; class Gammaproteobacteria; order Burkholderiales; family Usitatibacteraceae; genus FEB-7. Next base: position 14,215 of record JAFMJY010000023.1, read on the forward strand.
TCAGGACATGAACACCATCCGCAAGCACCTGTCAGCGATCCAGGGCGGAAGGCTCGCGCTTGCCAGCCAGGCCCGCGTGCTTGCCCTCGTGATCTCCGACGTGACGGGCGACGATCCTACGCACATCGCCTCGGGGCCATGCTCGCCAGACCCGACCACCTATCAAGATGCGATCGACATTCTGGAGCGGTTCGGGGTCACGCCCCCTGCAGCGATTGCCATGCGCCTCGCGTCCGGCGCTCGAGGAGAAATCCCCGAGACACCCAAACCCGGCGACGCCGGCTTCGCCCGCACCGAGGCGCGCGTCATCGCGACGGCGCACCAAAGCCTGATGGCAGCCGCTGCTTTTGTGCAGCAGCGGGGCATTGCGCCGTTGGTACTCGGGGACAGCGTGACAGGAGAGGCACGCGAGATCGCCAAGCCTTACGCTGCCCTGGCTCGGCAGATCCGGGCTCACCATCATCCGCTGCGCCCGCCGGTGGCCCTGATTTCGGGCGGGGAAGCCACCGTAACGCTGCGCGGGAACGGCCGCGGCGGCCGTTGCAGCGAGTTCCTGTTGTCGCTCGCGATCGAGCTTCAGGGCATGGGAGAGGTCTGGTCGCTGGCCGCCGACACCGACGGTATCGATGGGGCAGAGTCCAACGCGGGGGCCCTACTCGGCCCCGACAGCCTCGCGCGCGCTGCTGCCAAAGGCCTCGACGCAAAGAAGCTGCTGGCGGCCAATGACGCCTATGGTTTTTTCGACTCGCTCGATGACCTTGTAGTCACGGGGCCGACGCGCACCAACGTGAACGACTTTCGTATCATCGTGATTCGCTGAGAGCCACCCCAAATGACAACGCCGGCGAAGGGCCGGCGTTGTCAGGGCAAAACTGGCGAGCGCGATCAGGCCGCCTTGTCTTCCGTCGGCGACTCGGTGGCCTCCGTCGGACGGTCCACGAGCTCGACAAGCGCCATGGGCGCATTGTCCCCCTGCCGGAAGCCCCACTTCAGGATACGAAGGTAGCCGCCGTTACGGGATTTGTAGCGCGGACCGAGCTCGGCGAAAAGCTTGACCACTGCGTCGCGGTCGCGAAGGCGATTGAAGGCAAGGCGCTTGTTGGCGAGGGTTGGCTCCTTGCCAAGCGTGATGATGGGCTCGGCAACCCGACGCAGTTCCTTCGCCTTCGGCAGGGTGGTGCGGATGGCTTCGTGCATGAGCAACGAAACCGTCATGTTGCGCAGCATCGCCAGGCGATGGCTGCTGGTGCGATTGAGCTTACGAAGCCCGTGACGGTGACGCATGGTGGGACCCTTTCAAGTTGTCTTGGCCTGTTCGGCCTTGTTGGTCTTGTGCGCGCGGCCTCACGCCCGCCGCGCAGGGGCTGGGGAGCGTTGAGCTCCCGCGCGAATTACTTCGCCACCCCGGCCGCTGGCCAATTCTCCAGCTTCATGCCCAACGTGAGCCCCTTGGTTGCCAGGACTTCCTTGATCTCGTTAAGCGACTTGCGGCCCAGGTTCGGCGTCTTCAGCAACTCGTTTTCCGTGCGCTGGATCAAGTCGCCGATGTAGTAGATGTTTTCGGCCTTGAGGCAATTGGCAGAGCGCACCGTCAGCTCGAGGTCGTCAACGGGCTGCAGGAGGATCGGGTCCACCTGCGGCTGGGCGCTCTCGGCGCGATCCTCGCCCGTCGACTGCAGCGACGCAAAGGCTGACAACTGGTCCACCAGGACGCTCGCGGAATAGCGGACGGCCTCCTCGGGCTCCACCGCGCCATTGGTCTCGATGTCGATGACCAGCCGATCCAAGTCGGTGCGCTGCTCCACTCGCGCGCTTTCCACCTGGTAGCTCACCCGACGAACCGGGCTGAACGAGGCGTCCAGCAGGATGGCCCCGATCGCTCGAGAATCCTCTGACCGGCGAGCGGCTGCGGGCACGTAGCCACGGCCGCGCTCGACCTTGACCGTCATGTCCAGCTTGCCGCCCTGGGTGATGTGGGCAATGACATGGTCAGGGTTGAGAATCTCGATGTCGTGAGTCTCTTCGATATCCGCCGCCGTGACCGGGCCCGCCTTTTCCTTCTTGAGCTTCAAGGTCACCTCGTTGCGGCCGTGGAGCTTCATGACGATGCCCTTCAGGTTCAGCAGCACGTCGACGACGTCCTCCTGCACTCCCTCGATCGTCGAGTACTCGTGCAGCACGCCGGAGATCTTGACTTCCGTCGGCGCGTACCCGGGCAGCGAGGACAGGAGAATGCGGCGCAGGGCGTTGCCCAGCGTGTGGCCGTAGCCTCGCTCGAACGGCTCCATGACCACCTTGGCGTGGGTGGGGCTCAGGTTCTGGACGTCGATGATGCGGGGCTTCAAAAAATTCGTTGCGTTGCTTTGCATGCGGAAGGCCTCTGCCAGTGTCGGTTGAAGAAGCGGGCCGCCGAGCGGTCCCGCGCGGGCCGTCTTTACTTCGAATAGAGCTCGACCACCAGCTGTTCGTTGATGTCGGCGGCGATCTCGGCCCTATCGGGGAGGCTCTTGAAGACACCCTTGAAATTCTTCGAGTCCACCTCAACCCAGCTGGGGAAGCCGCTGGCCTCGGCAAGGTCCAGCGAACTCTTGATACGCAGCTGGCTGCGGGACTTTTCACGAACGGAGACCGTGTCGGAAGCGCGCAGAAGGTATGAGGGAATATTGACCGGCTTGCCGTTCACCTCGATTGCCTTGTGCGACACAAGCTGGCGAGCCTCCGCGCGCGTCGACGCAAACCCCATGCGGTAGACGACGTTGTCCAGGCGGCTTTCGAGGATGTGCAGGAGGTTCTCACCCGTGGCGCCTTTTTTCTGGGACGCCTTGCTGAAGTAGGTGCGGAACTGGCGCTCGAGCACGCCGTACATGCGGCGGATCTTCTGCTTCTCGCGAAGCTGATGCCCGTATTCCGAGACGCGAGTCATCTTCGCGCCGTGCTGCCCCGGGCGGGTGTCCAGCTTGCACTTGGTGTCGAGACCGCGACGGGCGCTCTTCAGGAAGAGGTCCGTTCCCTCGCGGCGCGAAAGCTTGCACTTGGGTCCGATGTAGCGTGCCATATTCTGTCCCTGTGGTCTGGTCGCGCCCGCTTACATGCGGCGGCGCTTGGGCGGCCGGCAGCCGTTGTGCGGAACCGGCGTGACGTCTGCGATGGAGAGGATCTTCAGGCCAAGCGCATTGAGGGCGCGCACGGCAGACTCGCGCCCGGGGCCGGGGCCCTTGATGCGAACCTCGAGGTTCTTCACGCCGCACTCCTGCGCGGCACGGCCGGCAGCCTCGGCCGCTACCTGCGCGGCGAACGGCGTGGACTTGCGGGAGCCCTTGAAGCCGGCGCCTCCCGACGTGGCCCAGGAGAGAGCGTTACCCTGGCGGTCGGTGATGGTGATGATGGTGTTGTTGAAGGACGCGTGCACGTGGGCAATGCCCTCGGACACATTCTTCTTGACCTTCTTGCGAGCGCGCGCGGCGGCGGGTTTGGTGGCCATGGGGCAGGTCCTCTAGTAAGGGTGTCAGGCAGCTGCCTTGGTGAGGCGGACGGCCTTGCGCGGCCCCTTGCGGGTACGGGCATTGGTACGAGTGCGCTGGCCACGGACGGGCAGGCCCTTCTTGTGGCGCAGGCCGCGATAACAGCCGAGGTCCATGAGCCGCTTGATGTTCATCGAGGTCTCGCGACGCAGGTCGCCCTCGACCGAGAAGCGCGCGACCTGCTCGCGAAGTTTGTCGACTTCGGAGTCCGTAAGGTCCTTGATCTTCGCGCTGTGCTTGACGCCAGCGGCATCACAGATCAGCCGAGCGCGAGCGCGGCCAATGCCGTAGATCGCCGTGAGCGCGATCGAGGCGTGCTGATGATTGGGGATGTTGATGCCAGAGATGCGGGCCATGGCTGTCCTTCGTCCGTCGTAGCGATATTCGCCAGGCTCAGCCCTGGCGCTGCTTGTGGCGCGGGTCGGTGCAGATGACACGCACCACCCTCTTGCGCCGCACGATCTTGCACTTGCGGCAGATTTTCTTGACTGATGCCTGCACTCGCATGTTTCTGTCTCCTTACTTGGCCCGGAACGTGATCCGAGCCTTGGTCAAGTCGTAGGGGGTGAGCTCCACCGTTACCTTGTCTCCGGGCAGGATGCGGATGTAGTGCATGCGCATCTTCCCGGAGATGTGGCCGAGAACCACATGTCCGTTTTCAAGCTTTACCCGGAACATCGCGTTCGGAAGCGTCTCCACCACCTCACCCTGCATCTGAATCGTTTCTTCCTTGGCCATGCCTAGCGCACCGGCAAGCCCGAGCCCTTGAAGTTGGCTTTCTTCAAAAGGCTCTCGTACTGGTGGGACATCAGGTAAGCCTGCAACTGGGCCATGAAGTCCATCACCACCACCACCACAATGAGGAGTGACGTGCCGCCGAAATAGAAAGGCACGTTGTACTGCGCCGTCAGGAACTCGGGCAGCAAGCAGACCAGCGTCACATAGATTGCGCCAATGAGCGTCAGTCGAAGGATGATCTTGTCGATGTAGCGGGCCGTCTGGTCGCCCGGGCGGATGCCAGGGACGAAAGCGCCGCTCTTCTTCAGGTTGTCTGCGGTGTCCTTCGAATTGAACACGAGCGCGGTGTAAAAAAAGCAGAAGAAAATGATCGCCGACGCGTACAGCACAACGTGCAGGGCCTGCCCGGGGGCAAGGGCGCCAGCGAGGTCCTTGAGCCACGTTGCGCCGCTGTCGGCGCTGAACCAGCTCGCTAGCGTCGCCGGGAACAGGATGATCGAGGACGCGAAAATCGGGGGAATGACGCCCGACATGTTGAGCTTCAGCGGCAGGAAGGAGCTCTGCCCACCGTAGACCTTGTTGCCGACCTGCCTCTTGGCGTAATTCACCAGGATGCGCCGCTGGCCCTTCTCCACAAACACCACCACGAAGGTGACGCCCACGACCAGCGCAAAGATAAAAAGGGAAACCACAATCGACATCGCGCCCGTGCGCACCAGCTCGAGGGTGCCGCCGATGGCCGAGGGCAAGCCCGCCACGATGCCGGCAAAAATGATCATGGAGATGCCGTTGCCGAGCCCGCGCTCGGTGATCTGCTCTCCCAGCCAGGTGATGAACATGGTCCCGGTAACGAGCGTCACAATGGTGACCACGCGAAAGACCATGCCGGGCTCGATGACCAGGCCCGGCTGCCCTTCCAACGCGATGGCAATGCCAATGGCCTGAAACGTGCCCAAGACTACCGTGCCGTAGCGGGTGTACTGGGTGATTTTGCGCCGCCCAGCCTCACCCTCTTTCTTCAGCGCCTCGAGCTGGGGCGAGACGACCGTGAAGAGCTGCATGATGATCGAGGCCGAGATGTACGGCATGATCCCCAGCGCGAAGATCGAGAAACGCGACAACGCACCGCCGGAGAACATGTTGAACATGTCGAGAATGCCGCCCTTCGTTTGTTCGAAGAGCTTGGCGAGCTCCGCCGGATCGATTCCCGGCACGGGGATGAAGGTCCCGACGCGGTAGACGATCAGTGCGCCCAGGAGGAACCACAGGCGACGCTTGAGGTCGCCCATCTTTCCTAGCGCAGACAACGGATTGGAAGCCAAGGGGGCAGGTCTCCCGCTCAGGCCGCGACGGAGCCGCCGGCCGCCTCGATCGCCGCCTTGGCACCCTTGGTCACGCCGATCCCGCTCAACTTGAACGCCCTGGACGCCTTGCCCGCGAGGATCACCTTCGCGCGCGATGCAGAGGGCGCCACGATCCCGGCTGCCTTGAGCGAGGCGAGGTCAACCGTGTCGCCCGAAACCTTGGCGAGGTCACCGAGGCGAACCTCGGCGGCCGGCTCGATGGTGACGGCGCTGAAGCCGCGCTTCGGCATGCGGCGCTGCAAGGGCATCTGCCCGCCCTCGAAGCCAACCTTGTGAAAGCCGCCGGCCCGGGACTTCTGGCCCTTGTGGCCACGGCCCGCAGTCTTGCCGAGGCCCGAACCGATGCCGCGACCAACTCGGCGGCGAGCCTTCTTGGCGCCAGCCGCCGGCTTGAGTGTGTTCAGTTCCATGTCAGCCCTCAACCTTCAGCAGGTAGCTAACCTTCGCGATCATTCCGCGGATGGCCGGGGTGTCCACGTGCTCCACCGTGTGGCGGATGCGACGGAGCCCCAAGCCGCGAATGGTCGCCCGGTGCGACTCGAGCGTGCCCCGCAAGCCCTTGAGCTGCGTGACCTTGATTTTTCGTGTGGTGTTCATGATGTGAGTCCTCAGCCGGCGAGCTCTTCAACCCGCTTGCCGCGCTTGGCCGCGATCTCGGAAGGCCGGCGCTGCTGGAGTAGACCGTCAAGGGTCGCCCGCACCACGTTGTAGGGGTTGGTGGAGCCGTGGCACTTGGCGGAGATGTTGGTAACACCCATCACCTCGAATACCGCGCGCATGGCGCCGCCCGCCTTGATGCCAGAGCCTTCAGGCGCAGGCTGCATGAACACGCGAGTCGCACCGTGCCGGCCAAGCGCTTCGTGGTGGATGGTGCCGCTTTTGAGGTGCACCTTCACCATGTTCCGGCGAGCCTGTTCCATGGCCTTTTGAACCGCCACGGGCACTTCCCGCGACTTGCCCTTTCCCATGCCGATGGAGCCGTCGCCATCACCCACCACCGTCAGAGCTGCGAAACCCAGGATGCGACCGCCCTTCACCACCTTGGTGACGCGGTTCACGGAGATCATCTTCTCCCGCAGGCCGTCGGAGCGCTCTTCGCGTTGATCAGTCTTTGCCATGTCGTTTTCCTGTTGTCGAGCGGGAGGCCGTTAGAACTTGAGGCCGCCCTCGCGGGCCGCCTCGGCGAGCGCCTTCACGCGGCCGTGATACCGGAACCCGGAACGGTCGAAAGCCACCTCGGCGACGCCGGCGGCCTTGGCCTTCTCCGCAATTCGCGCGCCCACTGCCGCAGCGGCCTCGCAGTTGCTCCCCTTCGGATGCTTTGCCCGCAGGTCCTTCTCGGCGGTGGATGCCGCAGCGAGCACGCGCGAGCCATCGGCTGCGACAACTTGCGCGTAAATGTGCTGGTTGGTCCGATGCACCGTCAGCCGGACCACTTCCTGGCGTCGAATGCGAACCCGCGTCTTGGCAGCGCGGCGCGCTCGGGGCGATTTTTTGTCCATCATCGTGAAATCTTTCGGTCGCGTTGGGCCCGTTACTTCTTCTTCGTTTCTTTGATCGTGATCTTTTCGTCGGCGTAACGGACACCCTTCCCCTTGTAGGGCTCGGGTGACTTGTACGCGCGAATCTCGGCGGCGACTTGGCCAACTTTCTGCCGGTCGATGCCCTTGATCACGATCTCCGTTTGAGTGGGGGTCTCAGCCTTGATGCCGTCCGGCAGCATGTGGACGATGGGGTGCGAGAACCCGAGCGAGAGGTTGAGCTTGTTGCCTTGAGCCTGCGCGCGGTAGCCGACGCCGACAAGCGAAAGCTTCTTCTCGAAGCCCTTGCCAACGCCGTTCACCATGTTGGCGACAATGGCGCGCATGGTTCCGGACATGGCGTTGGCCTGCTGGGAGCCGTTTGCCGTCTCGAACTTCACCACGCGGCCTTCCACGGCCACCTTGACGTCCGGAGACAGGCGCTGCTTGAGCGTGCCCAGCGGGCCCTTGACGGTGACTTCGCCCGGGCCAATGGCTACCTCGACCTTGTCGGGCAGCGCGATGGGATTTTTTCCAATGCGTGACATGGCGCCCTCGTCAGACCACGATGCACAAAACTTCGCCGCCAACACCCGACTCGCGCGCGCGACGGTCAGTCATCACGCCGCGGGAAGTCGACACGATTGCCACACCCATGCCGTTGAGCACGCGCGGGATGTCGTCACGGCGACGATAGATCCGGAGGCCAGGGCGCGAAATGCGCTCGAGCTTCTCGATCACCGGCTTGCCGGCGTAGTACTTGAGGCCGATCTCGATGACCGGCTTGCCTTCCTGGTCGCGCTGCGCGAAGTCCTCGATGTAACCCTCGTCCTTCAGCACCTTGGCAATCGCCAGCTTGATCTTCGAAGCGGGCACCGCAACGCTCACCTTTTCCGTCGCCTGCGCGTTACGGATACGGGTCAGCATGTCGGCAATGGGGTCGCTCATGCTCATGGGGGCTCCTACCAGCTGGCCTTGATCATGCCGGGGATCTCGCCGCGCATTGCCGCCTCGCGGATCTTGCTGCGCGCGAGGCCGAACTTGCGAAACGTCCCGCGCGGCCTGCCCGTGATGGCGCAGCGATTGCGCAGGCGCACCGGCGAGGCATTGCGAGGCAGCGCCTGGAACTTGGCGCGGGCTTCGTCGCGAGCTTCGTCAGTTGCCCTCGGGTCGGTGAAGATGGCGATCAGCGCCTTGCGCTTCTCGGCATATTTCTTAACGGTGGCGCGGCGCTTCGCCTCGCGATTGATAAGTGCCAGTTTTGCCATGGCGGACCCTTAGCTCTTGAAGGGGAAACGGAAGGCGGCGAGGAGGGCCTTGGCCTCCGCGTCGGTCTTTGCCGTAGTGCTGATGCAGATGTTGAGGCCCCGAAGCGCATCAACTTTGTCGTACTCGATCTCCGGGAAGATGATCTGTTCCCTGACACCCATGCTGTAGTTGCCGCGGCCATCAAAGGCCCGGCCCGATACGCCCCGGAAGTCGCGAACGCGAGGCAGCGCGATCGTCACCAGGCGGTCGAGGAACTCGTACATACGGCGGGCGCGCAGGGTCACCATGCAGCCGACCGGGTAGCCGGCTCGAACCTTGAAGCTTGCGATCGACTTGCGCGACTTGGTGACAACGGGCTTCTGGCCGCCGATCTTTGCCATGTCACCGACCGCATGCTCGAGAATCTTCTTGTCAGCGACCGCCTCGCCAACGCCCATATTGAGCGTGATCTTCTCAATGCGAGGCACCTGCATGACCGTCTTGTAGCCAAACTGCTTCATGAGGGCCGGCACTACCGTTTCCCGGTAGAGCGACTGCAGGCGCGGCGCCGGAGCGCCCTCGCCCTTCTGCTGATCTTTGGACTTGGCCATCGTGTCTGTCCTTCCGCTTAGGCGTCGGTGACTTCGCCGTTGCCCTTGAAGAAGCGGACCTTTCGGCCGTCCTCGAGGTGGCGAAATCCGACCCGATCAGCCTTGCCGGTACCGGGATTGAAGAGGGCCACGTTCGACACGTGGATCGGCATCTCCTTGTCGAGGATGCCACCCGGCTGGCCCTTGACCGGGTTCGGGCGCGTGTGCCGCTTCACGCGGTTCACGCCCTCCACAACGACCCGGGCCGTGTCAACGACGCGCAGCACAGCGCCACGCTTGCCCTTGTCCTTGCCCGTGGTGACGACGACTTGGTCGCCCTTGCGAATCTTTTGCATGATTGTTGCCCCTCAGAGCACTTCCGGCGCCAGCGAGACGATCTTCATGAAGCGCTCGGTGCGCAACTCGCGCGTGACCGGCCCGAAGATTCGGGTCCCGATAGGCTCGAGCTTCGGATTGAGCAGCACGGCGGCGTTCGTGTCGAACTTGACAAGCGAGCCATCCGGGCGACGCACACCCTTGGCGGTGCGCACCACCACGGCGCTGTAGACCTCGCCCTTCTTCACGCGCCCTCGAGGCGCTGCCGACTTGATGCTCACTTTGATGATGTCGCCGATGCCCGCATAGCGCCGCTTGGAGCCGCCGAGCACCTTGATGCACATCGCCGAGCGCGCCCCGGTGTTATCCGCGACGTCGAGAATGGACTGCATTTGAATCATGGTCTTCTCTCCAACTTGTACCGACGGGCAACCCCGGGCGGTCAGTCTTGGATCCGTCTTCCGCCGCGCCCCGCTGGCAAAGCCTGCGAGGGTTGGCTGGTGTGAATGAATCTGGGCCGGGGAGCTTGGTTACAGCGGCTTCGGCTAACGCCCCGGTTGCCCCTGGGGCAAGCCCAGGGTTTTGCGGTCGCCTACCCAGCCATCGAAGCCAAGGCCGGGAGCGATAAAAAAGACTGCGAGTGTAGACCGAGGCTTCTGTTCTTGGCAAGCCCCCCCCCGGAACACTACTCCAAGCGAGCCCGCTCCACCAACTTCGCTACCTTCCAAGCCTTGGTCTTGGACAGCGGGCGGCACTCCTCGATCACCACGGTGTCGCCCAGCTTGGCGTCATTGCCCTCGTTGTGCGCATGGTATTTCTTGGTCCGGCGGACGACCTTGCCGATGACGGGGTGCATCACCTGGCGCTCCACCAAGACCGTGACCGTCTTGTCCATCTTGTCGCTCACTACCTTGCCGGTGAGCTGGCGGTGAATCTGGGCAGTTCCGGTCATGGCTTGCTCGCTTTCGACTTTTCGGTCAGCACGGTGTGCACGCGGGCGATTTCACGCTTGACCCGGGCAACTTCACTGTTCTTGGTAAGGCTCTGGGACGCAAGCTGCATACGCAGGCCAAATTGCGCCCGGCGCAGCTCGAGCAGCTCTTTCTGAAGTTCGTCCACGCTCTTGGCACGCAATTCACTGGCTTTCATCGATCTCTCCTCAGCCGATCATCCGGTGCACGAAGGTCGTGCGGATCGGGAGCTTCGCCGCGGCGAGGGCGAACGCCTCACGCGCCAGGGCCTCGGCCACGCCATCCATTTCGTACAGCACCTTGCCCGGCACAATCTCGGCGACGAAGTACTCGGGCGAGCCCTTGCCGTTGCCCATGCGAACCTCCGCAGGCTTCTTCGAAATGGGCTTGTCGGGAAAGATCCGGATCCAGATGCGGCCACCCCGTTTCACGTGCCGGGTCATGGCGCGACGAGCAGCCTCGATTTGGCGCGCCGTCAGGCGGCCACGGCCCACGGCCTTCAAGCCGAACTCGCCGAACGCAACCTTGGCGCCGCTGGTGGCAACGCCCTTGTTGCGGCCTTTTTGCTCCTTGCGGTATTTCCGCCTAGCTGGCTGCAGCATGTTTCACTCCCGGTTTCCTGGTCTTGCGCTCGGCCTCGGGCGCGGAGGCGGCGGGCTGCTCGCCCTTGCCAAGCACCTCGCCCTTGAACACCAGCACCTGCACGCCGATCGTGCCGTAGGTGGTGCGGGCCTCGGAGAAGCCGTACTCGATGTCTGCACGCAAGGTGTGCAGGGGCACTCGCCCTTCGCGATACCACTCCGTGCGGGCAATCTCAGCCCCGTTAAGGCGGCCGGCACTGGTGATCTTGATGCCCTGGGCCCCAAGGCGCATGGCGTTTTGCATCGCGCGCTTCATGGCCCGACGGAACATCACCCGCTTCTCAAGCTGGCCGGTGATCGAGTCAGCGATCAGTTGCGCGTCGAGCTCGGGCTTGCGGATCTCCTCGATATTCACGTGTACTGGCACGCCCATCAGGCGCTGCAGCACGTTCCTCAAGCCTTCGATGTCCTCACCCTTCTTGCCGATGACCACCCCGGGGCGCGCGGAGAAGATCGTGATGCGGGCGTTCTTGGCCGGCCGCTCGATGACCACCTTGCCGACTGCCGCATGCGAGAGCTTCTTCTTGAGGTATTCGCGAACGCGGATGTCCTCGATCAGCATTCCCGGGAAATTCTTCGAGTTGGCGAACCACTTTGAGGTCCAGTTACGGTTGACCGAGAGGCGGAATCCGGTCGGATTGATCTTCTGTCCCATGGCTTCCCCTTAGGCCCGGCCGTCGCCGACGGTCAGGAACACGTGGCAGGTATGCTTCAACACGCGGTTTCCGCGGCCCTTGGCCCGGGCGTGAAAGCGCTTCATGACGGGCCCCTTCTCCACAACGATGCGCGTGATCTTGAGCTCGTCGATGTCGGCACCGTTGTTGTGCTCGGCATTGGCGATGGCGCTCTCGAGCACTTTGCGAATCACCTGCGCGCCCTTCTTCGGCGTGAAGGCGAGGATGTTAAGGGCCTTGTCCACTTTGTGTCCGCGGACCATGTCGGCTACCAGTCGGCCCTTCTGGGCTGAGAGCTTGGCGCCGTAAAGCTTGGCATTAACTTGCATCAGCATCTCCTCACTTCTTCGCCGCCGGAGCGGGCGCAGCGACCTTCTTGTCCGCCGAGTGGCCCTTGAAGGTGCGGGTAAGCGCGAACTCGCCGAGCTTGTGCCCGACCATGTTCTCGGTCACGTACACCGGGATGTGTTGCTTGCCGTTGTGAACGGCGATCGTGAGGCCCACAAAGTCGGGCAGCACAGTCGAGCGCCGGGACCAGGTCTTGATCGGGCGCTTGTCCTTGGCCGCGACGGCGGCCTCGACCTTCTTCATCAGATGCCCGTCGACGAACGGGCCCTTCTTTACGGAACGTGCCATGTGTGCCCCTTAAGCCTTCTTGTGGCGGCTGCGCACGATCATCACCTGCGTGCGCTTGTTGGTACGGGTCTTCTTGCCCTTGGCGGGCTGGCCCCACGGCGACACCGGATGACGGTTGCCGCGCGTGCGGCCCCCAAGCGGGTGGTCCACCGGGTTCATGGTTTCGCCGCGAACCGTCGGGCGGATGCCGCGCCAGCGCGTCGCGCCCGCCTTGCCGATCTGGCGCAGGTTGTGCTCGCCGTTTCCGACCTCGCCGATGGTGGCGCGGCAGTTGACATGGACGCGCCGGATTTCGCCAGAGCGCATGCGCAGTTGCGCGTAATCGCCTTCACGGGCCAGAAGCTGGACCGCCGCGCCGGCAGCGCGCGCGATCTGGGCGCCCTTGCCAGGCTGCATCTCGACACAGTGGACCGTGGTGCCCACGGGAATGTTGCGAAGCGGCAGGGCATTGCCTGCCTTGATCGGGGCTTCCGCGCCGCTCTCGATGCGCTGCCCGACCGTCACGCCCTTGGGCGCGATCATGTACCGGCGCTCACCATCCGCGTAGCAGACGAGGGCGATGTTGGCGCTGCGGTTGGGGTCGTACTCGAGGCGCTCGACGGTGCCTGGCACGCCATCCTTGTTGCGGCGAAAATCAATGAGGCGGTAGTGCTGCTTGTGGCCGCCACCCTGGTGCCGCGTGGTGATGTTGCCGTGCGAGTTGCGCCCGGCCCGCTTCGACTGCTTTTCAAGGAGCGGCGCATAGGGCTTGCCCTTGTGCAGCTCGGGGTTCACCACCTTCACCATCGACCGGCGGCCGGCCGAGGTGGGCTTGGTTTTGACGAGGGCCATGGTTACGCCACTCCTTCCACGAAGTTGATATCGCCCTGGCCCTTGAGGCTTACGTAGGCTTTCTTGACGTCACGCCGGTGGCCTTCGAATCGCCCGTGACGCTTGGGCTTGCCCTTCATGTTGACGACGTTCACGGCGGACACCTCGACCTTCTGCTCCTTGAACAGGAGCTCGACAGCGGCCTTGATTTCCGCCTTGGTGGCGTCGGCCATCACCTCGAAGACCACCTGGCGATGCTTGTCGCCCACCAGGGTGGCCTTCTCCGAGATGATCGGGGCACGGATGATCTGCATCAATCGCTCGGTATTCATGCCAGTGACTCCTCAAGGTGCTTGACCGCGCCCTTGGTAAGCAGCACGCGCGAGAAGCGAACGAGGCTTACCGGGTCCGCGTGCCGCGCTTCCAGAACAAGCACTTTCGGCAGGTTGCGCGATGACAGGTAGAGATTCTCGTCCGGGCCCTCAGTGATGATGAGGACCTCGTCGAGCCCCATGGCACGAAGCTTCGCCGACAGGAGCTTGGTTTTGGGCTGGTCGACATTCAACCCGTCAACCACCGACAGGCGCCCTTCGCGAACCAGCTGCGACAGGATCGAGGCCATCCCGGCGCGATACATCTTGCGGTTGACCTTATGGGAGAAGTTCTCGTCCGGAGAAGAGGGGAAGATCTTTCCGCCACCACGCCAAAGGGGGCTCGAGGTCATACCGGCCCGAGCGCGACCCGTTCCCTTCTGGCGCCAAGGCTTCTTGGTGGTGTGGCGAACGTTGCCACGATCCTTCTGTGCACGGGTTCCGGAGCGGCCGTTTGCCTGGTAGGCAACGACCACCTGATGAACAAGCGCCTCGTTGAAGTCGCGCCCGAAGAGCGCCTCGGAAGCGGCGACCGGGGCGAGTGCTTCACCCTTGTCATTGATGACCTTGAGATCCATTACTTGCCTCCCTTCGCCACAGGCTTCTTCGCCTTGATGCTCGGGCGGACCAGGACACTGCCATTCTTCGAGCCGGGCACGGATCCCTTCACCAGGACAAGGCCGCGCTCGGCGTCCACGCGGGCCACTTCGAGGAGTTGCACCGTGCGCTGGACGCTGCCCAGGTGGCCCGACATGCGCTTGCCGGGGAAAACGCGGCCCGGATCCTGCGCCATGCCAATCGAGCCAGGGGCATTGGTGGAAACCGAATTGCCGTGAGAGGCACGGTTGGACGAGAAGTGGTGGCGCTTGATGACCCCGGCGTAACCCTTGCCCAGCGTCGTGCCCGTAACGTCAACCATCTGCCCGGCCTGAAACATGTCGACCTTGAGCTCGGCGCCAACTTTGAGCTCGCCCAGGGCATCCGGGGCGACCCGAAACTCGCGCAGCACACTGCCCGCCTCGACACCTGCTTTGGCAAAGTGTCCGGCCTGGGCCTTGTTGACGCGCGAGGCGCGCCGCTTGCCGAAGGCGACCTGAACGGCACAGTAGCCGTCGCCATCGGCGGTCTTGATCTGGGTAACGCGGTTGCCCGCGCAGTCGAGAACGGTGACGGGCACGCTCGTGCCGTCATCGTTGAAGAGGCGCATCATGCCGACCTTGCGGCCGACTAATCCGAGGCTCATGTGCCTTCCTTTCCTTTGTTCGCCCGCCATCCTGCAACGGGTGCCGGCTGCGATCGGCCGGCCCTTCACCTTCCGTGCGGGCGAAAGCGCCCGCGCGGTCTTGCCAGCGTTACTAGAGCTTGATCTCCACGTCGACGCCCGCGGGCAGGTCGAGCTTCATCAGCGCGTCCACCGTCTTGTCCGTCGGGTCGATGATATCCATGAGTCGCAAGTGCGTTCGCATTTCGAACTGGTCCCGCGACGTCTTGTTCTTGTGCGGCGAGCGCAAGATGTCGAACCGCTCGATGCGCGTCGGCATTGGCACTGGGCCCTTGACCACGGCGCCCGTGCGCTTCGCAGTTTCCACGATCTCGAGAGCCGACTGGTCGATGAGCTTGTAGTCGAACGCCTTGAGGCGGATGCGGATCTTTTGCTTGGCAGCGGCGGCCATGGTTACTCCAGGATCTTGGAGACGACGCCGGCGCCGACGGTGCGGCCGCCTTCGCGA
>JAFMJY010000109.1 GCA_017853245.1 Burkholderiales bacterium
TCGCGAAGGCGGCCGCACCGTCGGCGCCGGCGTCGTCTCCAAGATCCTGGAGTAAACGAGTTCGGGAATTAGGCCAGTAGCTCAATTGGCAGAGCGGCGGTCTCCAAAACCGCAGGTTGGGGGTTCGAGACCCTCCTGGCCTGCCACTCCCAGGCAAAAGTGATGGCAGAGAAGATCAAGATTGCAGTTGCGGCGATTCTGGCGCTTGCGGGCCTGGCGGGGTTCTACGCGCTCGCCGGCCAGCCGACCATCCTGCGCCTTCTGGCGTTGCTCGGCGGTTTCGTGCTGGGCGCCAGCGTCATGTGGTTTACCGAGGCGGGCCGGGCCTTCCTCGTCTACGCCCGCGAGTCGTGGGAGGAGGCCAAGCGTGTGGTCTGGCCCTCTCGCAAGGAAGCGCTGCAGACGACGGGGATTGTCTTTGTCTTCGTCTTTGCTTTCGCAGCCCTGCTGTGGGTTGTTGACTCGGGCCTGTTGTGGGTGACGCAGCGCCTGCTTGGGCAGGGAGGCTGAGATGGGAATGCGCTGGTACGTCGTGCATGCCTATTCCGGCCAGGAAAAGAGCATCCAGGAGGCCCTGATCGAGCGAATCGCGCGCTCAGGCATGGCCGACAAGTTTGGCGAGGTGTTGGTGCCCACCGAGAAGGTAGTCGAGATGAAGGGCGGGCAAAAAGCGTCGAGCGAGCGCCGCTTCTTCCCGGGTTACATCCTGGTCCAGATGGAAATGACGGATGACACCTGGCACTTGGTGAAGAGCACGCCCAAGGTCACTGGGTTCATCGGCGGCACGGCCATGAAGCCCACGCCTATCTCGGACAAGGAAGTCCAGGCGATCAAGAGCCAGGTTGAGGAAGGGGCGGAAAAGCCGCGGCCGAAGGTGCTCTTCGAAGTGGGAGAGTCCGTTCGCGTCACCGATGGCCCGTTTGCCGACTTCAACGGCAACGTCGAAGAGGTGAATTACGAGAAGAGCAAGATTCGCGTTTCCGTCCTGATCTTTGGCCGGGCGACGCCGGTGGAGCTCGATTTCGGCCAGGTCGAAAAGGCCTGACGGAAGGAATATCTGCACGGCTGCGTGAGCGGCACGCGATTGGCCCGGCGCGCATTCCGGGCCGAATCATGTCGGGGAGGGCCAGTCGTCGAGGCCCGCTTGCACCCGGGAGGTAATCAACGTGGCAAAGAAGATCGTCGGCTTTATCAAGCTGCAGGTGCCGGCCGGCAAGGCGAACCCGTCGCCGCCCATCGGCCCCGCGCTCGGCCAGCGCGGACTGAACATCATGGAGTTCTGCAAGGCCTTCAACGCGCAGACGCAAAAGGTGGAAGCGGGCCTCATGCTGCCCGTTGTCATCACGGCTTTTGCAGACAAGAGCTTCACCTTCATCATCAAGACGCCCCCGGCGCCGGTGCTGATCAAGAAGGCACTGAAGCTGGACAAGGGCAGCAGCAAGCCGCACACCGACAAGGTGGGCAAGCTCACGCGCGCCCAAGCTGAAGAAATCGCCAAGACCAAGATGCCCGACCTCACGGCGGCCAATCTCGAGGCGGCGGTGCGCACCATTGCTGGCAGTGCCCGCAGCATGGGCGTCGAAGTGGAGGGGGTCTGACATGGCGGCCATTTCCAAGCGCGTGAAGGCAAACGGCGGCCTCGTTGACCGCACGCGCAACTATCCGCTCGGCGACGCGCTGGCCCTTTGCAAAAAGACGGCCACGGCGAAGTTCGACGAGTCCATCGATGTCGCGGTGAACCTCGGTATCGACGCGAAGAAGTCGGACCAGGTCGTTCGCGGCAGTGTCGTGCTGCCCCGCGGCACTGGAAAAAGCGTTCGAGTCGCTGTTTTTGCGCAGGGCGCCAACGCGGAGGCAGCGAAAGCGGCCGGCGCCGAGATCGTCGGCTTTGACGACCTCGCCGAGAAGATCAAGGGCGGCTTCATGGATTTCGACGTGGTCATCGCCTCGCCCGACGCGATGCGCGTCGTGGGCCCCCTCGGCCAGGTCCTTGGCCCGCGCGGCCTGATGCCCAACCCGAAGGTCGGTACCGTCTCGCCCAATGTCGCGGAAGCGGTCAAGAACGCCAAGGCTGGCCAGGTGCAGTACCGGGCAGACAAGGCGGGCATCGTCCAGTGCACGATCGGCCGGGCGTCGTTCCCCGTCGAGGCGCTCACCGAAAACTTCAACGCGCTGCTGGGTGCCATCAACAAGTCGAAGCCTTCGTCGTTGAAGGGCATCTACCTCAAGAAGGTGTCGATCTCGAGCACGATGGGCGTCGGCATCCGTATCGATCAATCCACGGTCTCGGGCGGCTCCGCCGCAGCCGAGGCTTAACGCAGTTTGGGCCGTCCCCGGGGCTTCGGCTCTGGGGGCGGGTTATCCAAGACCGCAGGCGCCCCGGGTCACCCTGTTGCAGGGGTGGCCGCCAGGGGCTCAATCGAGGGGAGGCCATCCCCGAAGCCGGCGCAGATAGCGGTCCCAAGACAGGTTCGTTGCGCCCCCCGGGGTGTTTCGGATTCCTGACGACAGGTCGCTATGTTTGGCCCGATTCCGCCAGGTGCCCCCCAAGGCGCCCTTCGGTTGTCGGGTCGCCATCGGAAGGAGAAAGACCTTGAGTCTGAATCTGGAAGGAAAGAAGGAAGTCGTGGCGGAGTTCTCCGCCAAGGTGGCCAAGGCACAGACCATCGTGCTGGCGGAGTATCGCGGGCTGCCGGTGGAGAAGGTCACCCAGTTGCGCGCCACCGCGCGCGCCTCCGGGGTTTACCTCCGCGTCATGAAGAACACGCTCGCGCGTCGCGCCGTCCAGGGCACCCCGTTTGAAAAGTTGGCTGACCACATGGTTGGCCCGCTTGCCTACGGTGTGTCGGAAGACCCCGTCGCCGCTGCCAAGGTTCTGCATGCTTACGCGAAGGAAAACGAGGCCTTCGTGATCAAGGCCGGCGCCATGCCGGGCCAGGTCATGAACCCGAAGGAAGTCGGCGCGCTCGCGACGCTGCCCAGCAGGGAGGAGTTGCTCTCCAAGCTGATGGGCACGATGCAAGCGCCGGTCGCGAAGTTCGTCCGAACCCTGAACGATGTGCCGGGCAAGTTCGTCCGCGCCCTCGCCGCGGTTCGCGACCAAAAGGAAAAGCAGGCTGCCTGAGCATCTGTCCACGACCCCAATTCAACCTAATCACCCCGTTACAAGGAGCTACACCATGGCAATCGCCAAACAGGAAATCCTCGACGCAATCTCCAGCATGACCGTCCTCGAGCTCTCCCAGCTCATCAAGGACATGGAAGAGAAGTTCGGCGTGTCGGCCGCTGCTGCTGCCGTCGCCGTTGCCGCCCCCGCCGCGGGTGGCGGTGGCGCCGCTGCTGCGGAAGAAAAGACTGAGTTCACCGTGATCCTCGCCTCCGCGGGCGACAACAAGGTGAACGCCATCAAGGCGGTTCGCGAAGTCACGGGCCTGGGCCTGAAGGAGGCCAAGGATCTCGTCGACGGTGCCCCGAAGCCGGTGAAGGAGGGCGTGAACAAGGCCGACGCGGAAGCCATCAAGAAGAAGCTCGAAGAGGCCGGCGCGAAGGTCGAAGTCAAGTAAGGCGCACGCCGTTCCTGCCTGGCGCTTTCGCGCGCCAGGCGGGCCTCCAGCCCGGGGCCGCCCCGGGCCAGAGGCCAAAGACAAGCCTCGTGGCTTGTCTTTGCCTTCTGAAGCGACTGCGGAAGGCAGGTTTGGTCGGGCCGCTTGGGGCGGAGATTCCGTCATCGAGCAGCTGTCCGCCAGCGGCTGGTAGAGGCCAGCCACCAGGCCATGAGCATCAGTCGGGTGCAGGGGAGCGGCGTGCCGCGCCCCCCAAGTCCGGAGCCATCATGACCTACTCGTTCACCGAGAAGAAGCGCATCCGCAAGAGCTTTGCCAAGCGGGCAGCCGTCCTGGATGTCCCTTTCCTCCTTGCGACCCAGCTCGACTCCTACGCCAAGTTCCTCCAGGCTGAAACTCGCCCGGATGCTCGCGCCAATTTTGGCTTGCAGTCGGCCTTTACTTCGGTCTTCCCGATATCCAGCCATTCAGGCAATGCGCGCCTCGACTTCGTGAGCTATGTGCTGGGCGAGCCCCCGTTCGACGTGGTGGAGTGCCAGCAGCGTGGCCTCACTTACGCCTCGCCCCTGAGGGCCAAGGTGCGCCTGACCATCATGGACCGCGAGGCGCCCAAGCCGACGGTCAAGGAAGTGAAGGAGCAGGAGGTTTACATGGGCGAGATTCCGCTCATGACCCGCAATGGCTCCTTCGTGGTGAATGGCACCGAGCGCGTGATCGTGAGTCAGCTGCACCGCTCGCCAGGCGTGTTCTTCGAGCATGACCGTGGCAAGACTCACTCATCGGGCAAGCTGCTGTTTTCCGCGCGCGTCATCCCGTATCGCGGCTCGTGGCTGGACTTTGAATTCGACCCGAAGGATTACCTCTACTTTCGCGTCGACCGTCGCCGGAAGATGCCGGCAACCATCCTGCTCAAGGCGCTGGGCTACTCCCCCGAGCGCATCCTGGCCGAGTTTTTCGCCTTCGACACCTTTCATGTGTCCGGCAAGGCGATCGAGTTCGAGGTGGTGCCAGAGCGCCTGAAAGGCGACATCGCCCGCTTCGACATCGCCACCAAGGCGGGCAAGGTCATCGTCCAGAAGGACAAGCGGATCACGCTCAAGCACATCCGTGAGATGGAAGCGGCGGGCATGAAGAAGCTCGTCGTCGAGCCCGACTTCCTCATCGGCCGCACGCTCGCGGCTGCCGTGGTCAACAAGGACACCGGCGAGGTGGTCGCCAACGCGAATGAGGAGATCACGGAAGCTCTCGTCGGGAAACTCCTGGCTGCCGGTGTCGACTCGGTCAAGACCCTGTACACCAACGACCTCGACCACGGGCCGTACATTTCGCAGACGCTGCGCATCGACGAAACCGTAGACGAAATGAACGCCAAGGTCGCCATCTACCGGATGATGCGGCCGGGTGAGCCGCCGACAGAGGAGGCCGTCAAGACCCTCTTCAACAGCCTCTTCTTCAGCGAAGATCGCTACGACTTGTCGGATGTCGGCCGGATGAAGTTCAACCGCCGGGTGGGCCGCGACGAACTCACCGGCCCGATGACGCTCTCCACCGAGGACATCGTGGCGGTGGTGAGGATACTGGTCGAGCTCCGCAACGGCCGCGGCGAAATCGACGACATTGACCACCTGGGCAATCGTCGGGTGCGCTCGGTGGGCGAGCTGGCCGAGAACCAGTTCCGCTCCGGGCTGGTGCGGGTAGAGCGCGCCGTTCGCGAGCGCCTCTCGCAGGCCGAGAGCGAGAACCTCATGCCGCACGACCTTATCAATGCGAAGCCCGTGTCTGCCGCGATCAAGGAGTTCTTCGGCTCGAGCCAGCTATCGCAGTTCATGGATCAGACCAACCCGCTTTCCGAGATCACCCACAAGCGTCGGATCTCGGCGCTGGGCCCCGGTGGCCTCACGCGCGAGCGGGCTGGCTTCGAGGTGCGTGACGTCCATCCCACGCACTACGGGCGAGTCTGCCCGATCGAGACGCCCGAGGGCCCGAACATCGGACTCATCAACTCCCTGGCGCTCTACGCTCGAACCAATGACTACGGATTCATCGAGACGCCCTATCGCCGCGTAGCCGATGGCAAGGTCGGCAAGGAAATCGACTTCCTGTCGGCAATCGAGGAGGGCAAGTACACCATTGCCCAGGCGAACGCAGCGGTCGACAAGGCGGGCCGCTTTGTCGATGAGCTGGTGTCGTCCCGCCACCGCAATGAGTTCACGCTTTCCTCGCCCGACAGGATCGAGTACATCGACGTCGCGCCCTCTCAGATCGTTTCCGTCGCCGCCTCGCTCATTCCATTCCTCGAGCACGACGACGCCAACCGTGCGCTGATGGGCTCGAACATGCAGCGCCAGGCGGTCCCCTGTCTGCGGGCCGAGAAGCCCCTCGTGGGCACCGGCATCGAGCGCACCGTGGCGATTGACTCCGGCACTGCCGTCCAGGCGCGCCGGGGCGGCCGTATCGACTACGTGGACGCCAGCCGCATTGTCGTGCGGGTCAATGATAGCGAGACGAGCGCCGGCAAGGCCGGCGTGGATATCTACAACCTGACGAAGTACACGCGCTCGAACCAGAACACCAACATCAACCAGCGCCCGCTGGTGAAGGTCGGCGACCAGATCGCCGCGGGCGACGTGATCGCCGACGGTGCGTCCACTGACCTGGGCGAGCTGGCCCTTGGCCAGAACCTGCTGGTCGCGTTCATGCCCTGGAACGGCTACAACTTCGAGGACTCCATCCTCATCTCCGAGCGTGTCGTCGCGGAGGATCGCTATACCTCGATCCACATCGAGGAACTGGTGATCGTTGCTCGGGACACCAAGCTTGGCCCGGAGGAGATCTCCCGAGACATCTCGAACCTCTCCGAGCGCATGCTCTCGCGCCTGGACGAGTCGGGCATCGTCTACATCGGCGCCGAAGTGGAGGCGGGCGACGTGTTGGTGGGCAAGGTCACGCCGAAGGGCGAGACACAGCTCACGCCGGAGGAAAAGCTGCTTCGCGCCATCTTTGGCGAAAAGGCCTCCGACGTGAAGGACACCAGCCTTCGCGTGCCTTCCGGGATTTCGGGCTGCGTGATCGACGTGCAGGTGTTCACCCGCGAGGGTATTGAGCGCGACAAGCGCGCCCAGCAGATCATCGAGGACCAGCTCAAGGACTACCGCAAGGACCTTCAGGACCAGCTTCGCATCGTCGAGGATGACCTGTTTGCGCGCCTGGAAAAGATGCTCTCGGGACACGTTGCCAAGGGCGGCCCGAAGAAGCTCGCGAAGGGCACCAAGCTCACCAAGGCATACCTGGGCGAGCTCGAGCGCCACGAGTGGTTCGACATCCGGCTGGCAGACGACGATGCGGCGGCGCAGCTCGAGCAGCTGCGCGAGTCCCTCGAGCTCACCCGCAAGGAGTTCGACCGCGCCTTCGAGGAGAAGAAGAAAAAGCTCACGCAGGGCGACGAGCTGCCCCCGGGCGTGCAGAAGATGGTGAAGGTTTATGTGGCGGTGAAACGCCGCCTTCAGCCTGGCGACAAGATGGCTGGGCGCCACGGGAACAAGGGGGTCATCTCCAAGATCGTCCCGGTGGAGGACATGCCCTTCATGGCGGATGGCACGTCGGTCGACATCGTGCTGAATCCGCTTGGCGTGCCCTCGCGCATGAACGTCGGGCAGATCCTCGAGACGCACCTGGGCTGGGCTGCCAAGGGCCTGGGGCAGCGCATTGAGGCGATGCTGCGCGCCAACGAGAGCGCAGCCAAGGTTCGCAAGTTCCTGGAGCGCGTCTACAACACGGCAGGCAAGCCCGAGGACATCGCTTCGCTGAGCGATGACAACGTCATGGAGCTAGCCAGCAACCTGACCAAGGGAGTTCCTTTCGCGACGCCAGTCTTCGATGGCGCTGCCGAGGCCGAGATCAAGGAAATGCTCGACCTGGCGGGGTTGCCGCGCAGCGGGCAGGTCACCCTCTTCGATGGCCGCACGGGCGAGGCGTTTGATCGCCAGGTGACGGTGGGCTACATGCACGTGCTGAAGCTTCACCACTTGGTCGACGACAAGATGCATGCTCGATCGACGGGGCCGTACTCGCTTGTCACCCAGCAGCCGCTGGGGGGCAAGGCCCAGTTCGGCGGCCAGCGCTTTGGCGAGATGGAGGTCTGGGCTCTCGAGGCCTACGGGGCCTCGTACACCCTGCAGGAGATGCTCACCGTCAAGTCAGACGACACCCAGGGTCGCACCAAGGTCTACGAGAGCATTGTCAAGGGCGAGCACAAGATCGAGGCGGGCATGCCCGAGTCGTTCAACGTGCTCG
>JAFMJY010000110.1 GCA_017853245.1 Burkholderiales bacterium
TCGTCGGGCCGCGCTACCGCGAGCTGCTGCACGACATCTTCGAGCGCAAGGTGCTCGCGGAAGACTTCTCGCTTTATCTGCATCGCCCGACGGCGACCGACCCGACCCTCGCGCCCGAGGGCCGCGAAACGTTCTACGTGCTCTCTCCGGTGCCGCACCTGGGTTCGGGCGTCGACTGGGCCGAGCGCGCGGAACCCTATCGGCAAGCAATCCAGGCCGAGCTGGAGCGCACGTTGCTGCCGGGGCTCGGCGCCGAACTGACGGCGTCCTTCGTGATGACGCCGCGCGATTTCCAGGACCGGCTGCTCGCCCATCAGGGCGCTGCCTTCGGGATGGAGCCGGTGCTCACGCAGAGCGCGTGGTTCCGCCCGCACAACCGCAGCGAAGACATTGCACGGCTCTATCTCGTGGGCGCGGGGACGCACCCGGGCGCGGGCCTGCCCGGCGTGATTTCGTCGGCCAAGGTGCTGGACAGCATCGTTCCCGAGGCCGAGGCCTTCGCCTGACCCATGATCGCGACCCGGGCCGACTACCGCTACTGCCGCGAGACCCTGCGCCACGGTTCGCGTTCATTCTTTGCCGCCTCCCTGCTGCTTCCACGGCCGGTTCGCGACCCTGCCTCAGCCTTGTATGCGTTCTGCCGCTCGGCCGACGACGCCGTCGACGAAGGGCCGCCCACCGCGCAGGCCATCGCCGACTTGCGCGACCGCCTGGCTCGCGCCTATGACGGTCGCCCGATCCGCTCGCCGATCGACCGTGCCTTCGCTGACGTCGTGGCGCACTTCGCGATTCCACGCGCCCTCCCCGATGCGCTGATCGAGGGCTTCGAGTGGGACACGGGCGGGCGCCGCTACGCCAACCTTTCGCAGCTGACTGCCTACGCCGCGCGAGTGGCTGGCTCCGTCGGCGCGATGATGTCGATGCTGATGGGCGCGCGCTCCCCGGAAATCGTCGCCCGCGCCTGTGACCTCGGCGTGGCGATGCAGCTGACCAACATCGCGAGGGATGTCGGCGAGGATGCGCGCCTGGGCCGCATCTACCTCCCGCTGGATTGGCTCGCCGCCGAAGGCGTCGACCCCGACGCCTGGCTCTCAGAGCCGGCTTTCAACCCCGGCATCGCAGGCGTGACAGCGCGGCTTCTGACGGAGGCCGAGGCGCTGTACGCGCGTGCCGACGCGGGAATCGGCCACCTGCCCCTCGCGTGCCGGCCCGCGATGCACGCAGCCCGCCGGCTCTACGCGGAGATCGGCCGGCGCGTGGAGGAAAACCGCTGCGACTCGGTATCGCAACGCGCGGTTGTGCCGGCTGGCCGCAAGATTCGCCTGGCGAGTGGCGCGCTCACGGCAAGCTTGCGGAGCTCGCCCCGCGAATCCTCAGCCCCGCTCCCGGAGACGCAATTTCTTGTGGAGGCGGTTCGCTTCAGCGCCGGGGCTCGCGAGCGTTGGCGGCAGCGCCCGCCGGGCCCCTCGCGGATCGACGAGCGGGCTGCCTGGCTGGTAGACCTGTTCGGGCGGCTTGAGGCGCTCGAGCACCCCGAGGCCGCTCGACGGGCGGGCGCCCGCTCCTGAGCCCGTGGACTGGTCGGTGCTTTTTCAATGGGAGTGGCTGATCATCGAGGTGCTCGTGCTCGGCGTGGCGATCTATGAGCTCATCGCCGTGCGCCGCGCAATTCGCAAGGATCGTGAGCAGCACCAACGGAGTTGAGCCGGTGCGCCACAGACGCCATGTCGGCTCAGGAGCCGTCGCCGCCCTCGTGCTCGCCCTGGCCCTGTGCGGGGCCAGCCATGCCGACACGGTCCGCACGGTTGAGGTTTCCACCCGCCACGGCATCCTGACGGCCGACGTGTTCATCCCGCCGCCGGGCACCGCGCTGCGCGGAGGCGCAGTCCTGTCCCACGGCTTCATGCGCTCCCGAGAAACGATGGGCCAGCACGCTCGCAACCTCGCGAACGAGGGAGTGGTGTCCATTGCGCCCAATCTGCCCTACCAAGTGGACTCGCGACGCAATGCCGAAGCGATCAACGACGTGGTGGCGCAGCTTCGCTCCGGCGGTTTCGGCCCTGTCGTCAACCGGGTCGTCCTCATCGGCTTTTCCGCAGGCGCGCTCGCAAGCGTCATCGCAGCGACCAGCCTGGACGGCATCGCCGGGTTCGTGGCCCTCGACGCATTCGACCGGCCAGGCGGCATCGGCCTCGCGGCGGCTCGCCAGCTCACCGTGCCTGCGACCGCGATCCGGGCGCCTGCGGCGGGTTGCAACGCCTACGGCATCGCCGCCCCCTGGGGGGCCGCTTTCCCCAAACCGGACGGAGACCTTCTCATCGAGGGCGCTACCCACTGCGATTTCGAGTCTCCCACCGATGCAATCTGTCGATTGTTTTGCTTCGGCAGCGACGCGGGCCGGCGGCGGCGAGTCGAGGACGCGCTGCGGGCGGCCGTGCTGCGGCGACTGCCCTTGCCTGCCGGCACCTAGCGCGCGCCGCTGGCCCACTGGCCGAGGCCAGGCGCCCGTGTACTCTCGCGCCGACTACCCATGACGCCCCTCGACCTCGCCATCATTGGCGGCTACCTGCTGTCCATCACCTTCCTCGGCGCTTCGCTCGCTCGCCGACAGCGGACGACGGCCGACTATTTCACCGGCTCACGACGACTCCCGTGGTGGGCGGTCGGCATGTCGATCGTGGCCACCGAGACCAGCACCATCACCTTCATCTCGGTGCCCGGTATCGTGTTTGCCAAGGGAGGCAACTTCCAGTTCATCCAACTGGTTCTAGGCTACCTGGTGGGCCGCCTCGTCATCGCCGCGCTCTTCATCCCGTCGTACTTTCGAGGGCAGCTGCTCACCGTCTACCAACTGCTCGGGGAGCGGTTCGGCGGGCGCGTTCGCGTGCTGGCCTCGAGCCTCTTCGTGGTCATGCGCAACGTCGCCGATGGCATTCGGCTGCTCCTCACCGCCCTCGTGCTTGCAGCCGTCTACGCCGCATCGCAAGCGGGGGCCGCAAGCGATGCGACGGTCATCGGGGCAATCCTGGTCCTGGGGGTCGTGATGGTCGCGTTCACGGTGCTGGGTGGAATCGAGGCGGTGATCTGGGTGGAGGTCCTGCAACTGGGCATCTACCTCCTGGGCGCCGTCGCCGCGGCAGCAGTCATCGCCGCCGAAGTGCCGGGAGGGCTCGCGGCAGCCATTGAAGTGGGGGCGCAATACGGGAAGTTCGATTGGGTCGATTGGGGCATTCGAGAAACATCGT
This sequence comes from Burkholderiales bacterium, assembly GCA_017853245.1. GTDB lineage: Bacteria > Pseudomonadota > Gammaproteobacteria > Burkholderiales > Usitatibacteraceae > FEB-7. Next base: position 3,246 of record JAFMJY010000110.1, read on the forward strand.
ATTTCCTGCCCGTTCCGCTGGCCGAGTCTGGCATCGCCTTCACGCTGCCCGTCGACCTCACAAAAAACTTCACGTTCCTTGCTGGCGTGATCGGCGGCTGCTTCCTCACCATGTCCACGCATGGCACCGACCAGTACCTGGTGCAACGATACCTTTGCACCGACGGGCCCCGGCCCGCGGCGCTCGCCCTGATTTCCTCCGGTGCCGTGGTTCTGGCGCAATTCCTGGGCTTTCTGTTCATTGGCGTCTTGCTGTTCGCGTTCTACGCCCCGTTCACCGACCCGGGCTACGGCGCCGCGTCCGGAGCCTTCCCTTTCGCGGGTGGCGACCGCGTGTTCCCGGATTTCATCACCCGCCACCTGCCAGCAGGCCTCGCGGGGCTCGTGGTCGCGGCAATATTCGCCGCCGCGCTCTCCAGCAGCTTGAGCGCCATCGCCGCCACCGTGGTGAACGACCTGTACCGACCCCTTCGCCCGGGCGCAGGCGAGGCGTCGATGCTTCGGATGTCGCGCGCGCTGGTGATCGTGTTTGGCGTCGCCCAGGTTGGCGTGGCGCTGCTGTTCCTGCACGAGCAGCGGCCCGCGCTCGATGCCGCCCTCTCCATTGCGGCCCTCATCAACGGCCCGGTGCTGGGCGCCTTCCTCGCCGGGAGCCTCGTGCCCGCCGCACGCGAGCGCGATGCCCTCGCCGGCATGGCGACAAGCCTCGTGGTGATGGGCTACCTTCTGTATCTTGAGTTCGGCAAGCGGTTGGGATTGCTACCGGATGCCACGCCCCTGGGGTGGCCTTGGTACGTCCTCGTGGGCAGCACCCTCACCCTCGCCACCGCCTGGGCCACCTCCCATTTTTCTCGCCATCAACCCGCCGACACGTGGTCATGACTGCTCTCGCCATGCAGACGCTTGCAATAGTTTCCCTCTGCGCCGTTTCAGCGAGTGGCTATGCATTCAGCTGGGACAGCCCGGTCAAGCCCTTCGGCACGGAAACGAATGGCCGCGAAACCATGCTGATCACGTGGAAGCCGGTGGATGACATACAGGGCGTCTGCGAGCGCGAGTACAAACGGCGTCGACTCTCAACCTTTAGCTACAAAGTTGACGCCTGCCCCTTCTGGAACTTCACCACGAGAACCTGCACCATCTACACGAAAAAGCTACCCACCATGCATGATTTGGGGCACGAGATGCGACACTGCTACCAGGGCAACTGGCACTAACGGTGGCGGCTCGCGGAAACACAGGGTAATGGACCTGCCCATCCGTTACCTGCCATCCATCACAATCAGGGGAACCCTTGGCCGCCCGCCCCGACTCACCAAAGCCCTGCCATGAACACCACCGTCTCACCTCCCGCCCTCTATCTCTGCTCGCCGGTCAATGCGATCGTGGAAGGCCTCTACGAGCAGAAGATCGCATTCAACGAATTGTTGCAGCATGGCGACTTCGGGTTGGGCACCTTCGACCAGCTCGATGGCGAGATGGTCCTCCTCGACGGTGAAGTGTTCCAGATCGACTCGGCCGGGGCAGTGCATCGCATCGGGCGGGAGGCGATGACCCCCTTCGCCTGCGTGACGTTCTTCCGGGCCGTCTCCGAGGATGACGTGGCCGAGAGCCTGAGCTGGGACGCGTTCCAATTGCGCCTCGACGCACTGATGCCGTCCAGGAACATCTTTTACGCCTTTCGCATCGAGGGCAAGTTCGACCTGATTCGGGCTCGCTCCGTGCCGCGAACGGAGAACTACCGGCCTCTTGTCGATGCGGCAGGCACGCAGTCGACGTTCGAGTTTCGCCAGGTGAGGGGGACGCTCGCGGGCTTCTACACGCCCGCCTTCATGAGCTCCCTCAACGTGCCGGGAATCCACCTGCATTTTCTATCGGAGGACCGCACACGCGGCGGCCACCTGCTCGAGTGTCGCCCCGCCGGCGTCAAGGTTGGCGTGCAATTCCTGAGCCGGCTCGAGCTGTCGCTGCCCATGACGCTCGACTACCTGACGCTGCAATTTCAGCGAGACGTTGCAGCGGACCTGCACAAGGCCGAGCGCTAGGCTCCGGGGGTCAGTGCTCGAACGAGACGCCGATGGCCTGCTGGCCGGCGTCCGTCTGCCACGACTCGACCTTGCTCGCCAGGCCGCGGATGATGCGCCCGCGAACCCGCGCGAGCACCTCGTCGGGATCGGCATCCAGAAGCCCCTCCGCATCGTCGGCACCGGGCTCGCCCAGGTCGATTCGGCCCCCGCGATAGAACATCCAGAGGTCGACGCGAAACTCGTCAAACGAGAGCTTGAACTCCACGATGGCGTCGTTGGCCATCAATTCGGATCGCGCCTCCACCAACTCGCGCAGCACGTTGGCGACAGACTGCATGACGGTGGCTCGCGCGCCCCAGCGTGCGCCTTGCTCCATGACCCACTGCTCGAGCTTCTCGGCGTCGAGGCTGGTGGCGAGGCAAACGTGCTGGGCGCTCCTGGCCACGCCAATCCGGAACAGGGAATTGAGGAGCAGCGAGCCGAAGATTGCCACCATCAACCCCGAGCCCAGCAGCGCGCGCGTGGCGTCCGGCAGCAACCGGTACGCCTCCGGGTTGCTGTAGTAACTGAGGCCCAGCATCAGCGGAAGGCCGATGGCCAGTATGCGTCGGGTGTCGAGCAACCGGCTGGTGATCACCATGAAGCCGTTGAACACGATGTGCGCCGAGGCCACCAGCAGGATCGCGCCGAGAATCGGCTTGGGCAGCTCGATGAATGCCGTGGCAGCGCCCGGCAGTATCGCCAGCACGATCATCCAACCTGCAATCCCGTAGCCCACCCGACGCGCCGTGGTCCCGGTGGCAACCGCCTGGCCGACGCTGCCTGAAAACGTATTCGTGCCAATCGGGCTGCCGAGGCTCGCCGCCACCAACGTGCCCAGCCCGTCGGCGAAGACGCCGCCGCGCAGCGTCTGCAGGTCGGGTCGAACCCACTCGGTGTCTTCGACGCGCTGGCAGGTGAGCAGGTCACCCATGGTGCGCAACGCACAGGCCAGGGCGCTCACGGCGAATTCGGGCGCAAGCGAGGCTTCGAACGTCGGCATCATCAGCGGCGGCCGCGGGATGGCCACGCCCTGCTCAACCGCGTCCCGGAAAAAGTGCAGGGGCTCGACGACGCCGGTGAGAAACGCGAACGCGCTGCCCGCCACCAAGCCGATGAGCGTCGCATAGATGCGAAAGCCCCCCTTGCCCCATACGCCCAGCGCGATGATCACCGCCATCGTAAGCCCGCCCAGCCACGCGGGCGCAAGCAGAGCACCAGCCTTCAGCGTCCACTCGGGGGCCCCCGTAATCAGCTCGAAGCCCAGAAAGCCCAAGATGATGCCGATCATCACGACCGCGAGGCCGCCGATCTCGGGCGGCAGGTAGGCGCGCAGGCGCTTCATCGCGGGCGCCAGCGCCATCTGCAACAGGCCGCCAAAGATCAGCATGCCCATCACCAGTGGCAACCCGCCTTGCTGTATCGCCGACACGCAGGGCGGAAGGTAGGCGGCGGTGAACGTGGCGGGCGCGAAGTAACCGGAGCCGAGCAGGCCGCGGCGTTGGATCTGCAGCACGGTGGCGACTGCGAGCGCCACGAGGCCCATGCTGAGGAGCGTGCGTGTCGTTGCCGCGTCAACCTGGCCCTTGCTCAAGACGAGCAGGGGAAGCGAGATTCCCACACCCAGAATCAATGCGGTGTGCTGCAGCCCGGCGAGCACGAGAACCCGCCAGGGCACCGCGTCATCGACGGCGTAGATGAGGTTCGCGGGTCGGCCCATGGGAGGCGATCATAGCGGCTTCAGGCCCCGATCCAATCCGTTCGGGGGTGCAGCCGCAGAGAGTGGGCCCGCCTGGACTCGAACCAGGGACCAAGGGATTATGAGTCCCCTGCTCTAACCAACTGAGCTACGGGCCCCGGGGTAAGGGGCGTGGCCTAGCTTTCGCCTTCGAGGAAGCTGCGCAGCTTCTCGGAGCGCGACGGGTGGCGGAGCTTCCGCAGCGCCTTCGCCTCGATCTGCCGGATGCGCTCGCGGGTGACATCGAACTGCTTGCCGACCTCTTCCAGCGTGTGGTCGGTGTTCATCTCGATACCGAAGCGCATGCGAAGCACCTTGGCCTCGCGCGGTGTGAGAGAGTCCAGCACGTCCTTGGTGGCGTCCCTCAGGCTCGAGAACAGGGCCGAGTCGGCCGGCGCGATGCTTTGCTGGTCCTCGATGAAGTCGCCCAGGTGCGAGTCGTCGTCGTCCCCGATCGGCGTCTCCATGGAGATCGGCTCCTTGGAGATCTTGAGGATCTTGCGGATTTTCTCCTCGGGCATCTCCATCTTCACCGCCAAGGTCGCCGGGTCGGGCTCCACGCCCGTTTCCTGCAGGATCTGGCGCGAGATGCGGTTCATCTTGTTGATGGTCTCGATCATGTGCACCGGGATGCGGATGGTGCGCGCCTGGTCGGCGATCGAGCGGGTGATCGCCTGCCGGATCCACCAGGTCGCGTAGGTCGAGAACTTGTAGCCGCGGCGGTATTCGAACTTGTCCACGGCCTTCATCAGGCCGATGTTGCCTTCCTGGATCAGGTCCAGGAACTGCAGGCCGC
>JAFMJY010000111.1 GCA_017853245.1 Burkholderiales bacterium
AGATGATCAGCAGCACCAGCATCACGTCGACCAGCGGCGTGGTGTTGATGGTGGAGATCACCTCCTCTTCGTCGCCGGCGCCGCCGACGCTCATTCCCATGGCGTTAGCCCCGGCCTTGCTTCAGCAGGGCCAGATGCACGTCAGCGCCGAAGCCCCTGAGCTGCTCCATGGCCACCTTGTTGCGGCGAACAAGCCAGTTGTAGCCCAGCACCGCCGGCACGGCGACTGCGAGGCCGATGGCCGTCATGATCAGCGCCTCGCCCACGGGGCCGGCAACCTTGTCGATGGAGGCCTGGCCCGCCACGCCGATGGCGGTGAGGGCATGGTAGATGCCCCACACCGTGCCGAAGAGGCCCACGAAAGGGGCCGTGGAGCCCACGGTCGCGAGGAACGAGAGGCCATCCTGCATGCGGCTGTTGACGTTGTCGGCCGCGCGGTTGATGTTCATGAGGAGCCAGTCGCTGAAGCTCACCTCGGCGATGACCTTGCCGGCATGCGACTTGGTGGCCTCCACGGCCGAGTCGGCCAGGAAGCGGTACGGGCTCGCTTCCTTGAGGTTGCTGGCGCCGGCGCTCACGGAGCCGGCGTCCCAGAACGAGGCGCGAACGGCCTTCGCTTCCGCGAAAAGCTTCCGCTGCTCGATCACCTTGGCGAAGATGATGTACCAGGACCCCACGGACATGATGATCAAGATGATCAGCGTGCCCTTGGAGACGAAGTCGCCCTGCTTCCACATGGCCTCGAGGCCGTAGGGGTTGTCGACGACCTGCTTTTCAGCCTTGGGAGCCGCCGGCGGCGTGGGGGCCTTGCTGGCTTCGGCGGCGGGCGCCTGAGCCTGCGCGGGCGAGGAGACCACGATGGGGGCGGCCATCGCCACGAGGAGGGCGACAGCGGTGAGCAGCGCGCTCAGTCGACGGATGAGTTGCATGAGAGCTCCTTCAGGAGAAACCAGGTCAGAGGGTTGAAGAGAAAACGGCTATTCGAGCTTGAATTCGATTTCCACTTCGCCGACGAAGCCCACGGGCTCCGGCGCGAAGCGCCACTGCGAGAGAGCACGCTGCACCTCGCGATCAAAAATGCGCGGGGGCTTCGCCGAGATGATGCGCACTTCACTCACGGAACCGTCCGGGCGGATAACGAGGTGGGCGACGACCGTGCCGCTCTGGATGCCATCGCGAATTGCCTGGCGGGGGAACACCGGGCGCACGATGTCGCCAACGGGCTTCACGTTTTTGCGAACCGCGGGGCCCGGTGCCGGTGCCGGCGGCGCGGGCGGAGCAGCCTTCGGCGGTGGGCCGGGCGGAGGCTTGGTTGTGGTGACCGTGGTGATGGTCTGGGCCACGGCCGGGGGCGGCGTGATGTTGATCTCCGGCGGCGGGATGAAGGGCGGCGGAGGAGCAGCGAGCTTGGGCGGCGGGGGCGGCGGCGTATCCGGCGGGGGCTTTCGCACCTCCTCGATGATCTTGGTCTCGATGGGCGCCTTGATTACCTCGACTACCTTGCGAGCGAGCCCCGACACGAGGGCATAGCCAACCAGGACGTGCAGGACACCCACCACCACGATGGTCTGCGTGCGGCGCGCTGTGCCGCTCGACTGGGTCTCCCGGTAATCCCTCATCGACTCGCTCCCTTCGCTCCGACAACGACGCCCCCGGGGCCGCACTTTCGGGGTGCGGCCGGTGGAAGCCACGCGGCCGGTTTATGGTGCCGCCTTGCCAAGCCCGGGTGGTGCCCAGGTAGGGGGCAGCGTCAGAATCCTTGTATTCTAGTCGACGATGACGTCGATTTCTAGGGACGGTTGCAGTCGGTGAGCGACCCTCGGCAACTGGCTCGGGACGGGGTCGAATACCTCCGTCGGGGGGATCCCGCAAGCGCGCGCAAGGCCTTTGAGGCCATCGCCTCGGGCGGCCTCGATGACCCCTCCGTCAAAGTCGCATTGGCAATCGCTTGCCGGGCTCTGGGAGATACGGCGGCTGCCTTGGCGTCTGCCGACCAAGCGCTGGCGGCCTCTCCGAGGGATGCCCGGGCGCTCCTGCTCAAGGCGGACCTGCTGGCCGATGGCGGAGACCTTCAGGCTGCTGGGCCGTTTTACCTCGAGGCTGTGCGGATTGCCGAGTCGCAGCAGGATCTCGCCGGCCTGCCTCCCGCCGATGTGCAGCGCGCCCGCGCAGCGTGCGAGGCCGTCGGCGCAGCGATCGAAAGGGGTGTTCGGGACGGGCTCGGCGAGGTTGGGGGCGCCGGGGCGCGGTTCAGCGAGTCACTCGAAATCTTGTTTGGACACCGGCGCCCATATTTTCAGCAGCCGCGCTATTACTTCTTTCCGGGGCTTGCCCACATCCCGTTCTTTCCGAGCGACACGTTTCCGTGGCTCGAGGGGCTTGAGCAGGCGACCGAGGAAATCCAGAATGAGCTCAAGGTTGTGCTGGCGTCCCACGCCCAGGCGTTCCGCCCTTACGTCCAGAGCGATCCGTCGCGGCCGCAGCGATCCCAGGACGGGCTGGTCGACAACCCCAGCTGGAGCGCGTTCTACCTGTGGAAAAACGGCTCCCGGGTTGAGGAGAACATAGCTCTTTGCCCTCGCACGGCGGCAGCGGTAGCGCGCCTGCCGCTGGCTGAACTGCCAAACCGCTCCCCGTCAGTGCTTTTTTCGCTCCTGAGGCCCGGCGCGCACATCCCACCGCACTGCGGGCTGGTGAACACCCGCTTGATCGGGCACCTGCCGCTGATCGTGCCACCCGGCTGCTCATTTCGTGTTGGCAATGAAACGCGAGACTGGCGCGAAGGCAAGGCCTGGGTGTTCGACGACACGATCGAACATGAGGCCTGGAACCGCAGCGGCCAGACGCGCGTGATTCTGCTTTTCGAAGTCTGGCGGCCGGAACTGACCCAAGCCGAGCGATCGGCCGTGCAGTCGCTTTTTTCGGCGCTCGATGCTGCTGGTGCCGCCTCAAAAGACTGGGAAATCTGACCTCATCCGAACTTTGGAGCTCACACCCTTGGCAAACCCCACAATCTCGGCGCAAGACCTGCGAGCCCTCGAAGGGCAGGCAGCCCAGGCGGAAATGTCCGGTCGCCTCGACGATGCAGCCCAACTTTGGGAGCGCATCGTCTCTGCCGTCCCTACCCATGCCCCAGCCCTGTTTTCCTTGGGGCAGTATTCGCTTCGAAAGAACGATCCGACACGCGCCCGGCATTGGCTCGACCAAGTCGTGAAGGCAGACGGCCGCGACCCGCAGCAATGGTTGAGCCTTGCGGTGGCCTGCCAGGGCCTCAAGGACGAGGCGGGCGAGGAAGCCGCGTTGCAGGGGGCGCTGAAGGCCGACCCCAGCGATTTGCTGGCGCTCATTCTCCGGGCGAACCTTTTCGAGCGGCAGGGCAAGGTGGCGGACGCGGCTCGCCTATACGGTGCCGTTGCCGTGGTGGCGCCGCCGGCGGAGCGCCTGCACCCGGACCTGCGAGCGAGCGTCGCACATGCCATCGCCTTTCGAAGCGAGCATCAGCGCCGGTATGGCGAGTTCCTGGACGCGCAGCTGGCCCGGCATCTCGACGGCCTCCCGGCCGAGCACACCCGCCGCTTCCGCGAGGCCGTGGATCTGCTGGCCGGCCGTCGGCGGCGGTTTGAGTCCTTCCCTTCAAGTTTCTTTTTTCCCAGGCTGGAGACGATCGAGTTCTTTGACCGGCCGCTATTCCCCTGGCTGGATGCCTTCGAGGCCAACACGGAAGTGATCCGGGATGAATTCGTGGCGGTCCTGCAGGAGGATCGGGGTTTCTCCCCCTACATCGGGTATCCCGATGGCGTGCCGCTCAACCAGTGGGCGGAGCTCAACCACAACCCCAAGTGGAGCGCCTTCCGGCTGATCGAGAAGGGCCTTCGCGTCGAGGAAAACGCAAGCCGCTGTCCCCGCACCATGGCCTTGCTGGCGACGGCCCCGCAGCCGGACCAGGTGGGCCGCACGCCAGCGGCCATGTTTTCCCTTCTCAAGCCCCAGACGCGCATTCCACCGCACACCGGCGAAACCAATGTGCGCCTCATCACCCACGTACCCCTGATCGTCCCCGAGAAGTGCGGCTTCCGCGTCGGCAACACAACCCGGGAGTGGGTGCCCGGGCAGGCGTTCGTGTTCGATGACAGCATCGAGCACGAGGCGTGGAACGAGAGCGACAAGCCTCGTGCTGTGCTGATCTTCGATATCTGGAACCCGCTTCTGTCCGAGGAGGAGCGGCGCCTGGTGTCGGCGCTGTCGGCGGCGATGAACGCTTTCGCCGGCGCGCCGCAGGAGTCGAGCCTGTAGCGGGCCGACCCGCTCTTTGCCGGACACACGGCGAGAGGACGAAAAAAAAAACGGCGGGCCGAAGCCCGCCGTTTTTGTTTCCGAAGCTTGGAGGCTTAGAACTTTGCCGTGAGGCTCATGTACACGCGGCGGCCGAGAGCATCGTAGACCTGCGGGAACGTGTTGCCGTTACCGGCGCCGGCACCGACGTTGGCGCTAAGCGGCGGGTCGCGATCCGTCAGGTTATTGATACCCGCGCGCACAGTCATGTTCTTGTTGACCGTGTACGAGGCGCCGAGGTCGATGTAGTTCTGCGCGGAGAACTGCTTGTCCACCTCGTAGACCACGCCGCCGAGCAGCGGGTTGGAGCTGGTACGCGAGTTCTTCACGTCGCCAAAGTAGCGCCACGTGAGCGACAGATCCAGGTTCCACGGCGTCTGCCACGTGCCACGCACGCGGTGACGCCACGTCGGGTTTGGCGTGCCGCACGAGCCTGCGTATAGGCCAGCACAGTCGTACGTGCCGAGGCCCGGGAGCTCCTCGACTTCGTAATTGCGCAGGTAGGTGCCTATGGCGCTCAGGTTGACGCCGCCGTAGCCCTTGATCTTCATGCTGTAGTCGGCAGAAAGATCGAAGCCCGAGGTCTTGAGAACCCCCAGGTTTTGATCAGTTGCGACGATGCGCGCGTTGGGGGAAATCCAGAGGGAGCCGAACTGGTCACGCTGGATCAGGCCGCAGAAGGCGCTGTTGCCCGTGTTCAAGCACTGGTCGAGCGCCGTGACGGGGCTGATGCCGCCCACCACGTCCTCAACCTTGAACTTGAAGTAGTCGATGGCAATGTTCAGGTCCTTCATCGGGGAGAGCACCAGGCCAACCGTCTGCGTCTTGCCCGTCTCGGGCTTGAGGTTGGGGTTGCCACCGAAGAGCGCGTTGTACTGGCCCGCCGGGTTGTCCTGAATGCGGCCGTACTGGGCAGCGGTGACACCCGTGCGCGCGCACTCGGCGAACGAGCGGGTCGGCGTGGCGCCGGCGCAGGGATCCTCGTCGTTGTCGTAGAGGCCCACGCTCTGGGCCGCAAACAACTCGATGATGTTGGCTGCACGCACCGCCTGCTGGTAGCTGCCGCGAACGCGAACCGTGCGGTTCGGGGCCCAGTCGGCACCGATCCCGTAGGAGTTGGCGTCTTGGCCGGTCGAGTAGCTGGAGCGGCGGAAGCTCGCGTTGATGCTGAGCAGGTCCGCGAACGCTTGGCCTTCGATGAGCGGCAGGCGCGACTCGATGAAGTAATCGCGTACCGTGTACTGGCCACCGAGGCCGATGAACGGGCCCCCTTGGCCAGCGCCATCCCCGGTGGCGTAGCTGTTGTCGGTGAGGAGATCCAGCTTCTCAACGCGGCGCTCGGCACCGAACGCAACGCCGACACCGGTTTTGGCCATCGGTGCCTTGATGCCGTAGGTGCCGAGGTCGGTCGAGAAGGTTGCGCCCTGGGCGCGCTGCTCGGTGAAGCCGCGAGCCAGCAGCGGCACTTGCAGGTAAGCCAGGGCTTCGGGGGTTACGCCACCAAGACGCCAGATGTTGTAGGGGACGCAGGTTGGATCCGTGCCGTCCAGCACAGAGCGGCAAACCGCGTTGCCGGTGGCAGGGTCACGCACCACATCAAGGGCACGCTGGCTGCGAGCGATGGAAAAGTCGTTCAGGTAGGAGTTGGCGTAGTTCACGCGGCCAACCTGCGCGAACACGTCGTAATTCCAGTTCTTGTTGATCTCGCCCTTCACGCCGACCACACCCCGGAAGGAGGTGTGCTCGAGGTCGTTCTGGCGGCCGCCACCTTCCGCGTTGCGGCGGAGGATCAGGGCGCCAGCCGTGTCCCCGGGGGCAGCCAGGCCGAAAGTGCTGCGCCAGGCCGGCGAGAGGAGGGGGTTGTCGAAGCTGACGTTCGTTTCCACTCCGAACAGGCCGCTCGGCGCGATCTGCGCCACCGTGCGGTCGTTGTGGAAGCCGAGCTCGGAGTACACCTTGGCCGCCGGGCTGATTTCGTAGTTGGCAAAGGCCGCGCCGGTGTAGCGCTCCGTCGGACGCTGGAAGTAGTTCAGCGGGCCGAAGTTGTACTGGTCCGTTGCCGCCGCGAAGGGGCGCACGCCGCCGTTCGAATCGGCAACGGTAAAGGACGCGAAGTCCGACAGGCGATAGAAGCGGCCCGGGAAGCTGGTGGACGAGCCGCCGCAGGCATAGCCTTGCGCGGCAGCGCTGACGTAGCCCACCGTGCAAGCGCTGAAATCACGCTCAGACTGGAGCAGGGCGCGGGTCTTCTGGTAGCCCAGGAACACCGTGGCGTTGCCCTTGCCGTCGGCAAAGTTCGAGCCCATGGTGAGGCTGTAGTCCGACTGCTCGCCGTCGCGGCTCTTGTCGCCCGGAACCTTGAAGTTGGCCGGGTTGGTGGCACTACGGCCGCGAACCACGTCCGCCACGCCCTTGGGGTTGCCCTGGTCGTGGTTGTAGAAGTTGTAGTTGATTTCACCCTGAACGCCCTGGAACTTGTCGTTCATGATGAAGTTCACCACGCCCGCGATGGCGTCCGAGCCGTACACGGCGGACGCGCCACCGGTGAGGACTTCGACGCGCTTGATCAGGGCGGCGGGAATCTGGTTCAAGTCGGCTGCGTAGATGGTGGGCGAGCCAGCCGGCAGGCGGCGGCCGTTGACCAGCACGAGGGTGCGGGCAGAGCCCAAGCCGCGGAGGTTGACCGTGGCGGTACCGGTTGCGCCGTTCGCGTACGTGCTGCCCTGGCCGGCAAAGACCTGCGGCAGGTTGTTCAGCATGTTCTCGACGTTGCGAGCGCCTTCGAGGGCGATGTCCTCGGCCGTGATCACGTTTACCGGGCTGCTCGCCTCCAAGTTCGCCGGGGGCAGGCGCGTACCCGTGACTTCGATCTTCTCGACCTTCTCGGGGCTGGCGGCTTGTTGCGCGAACGCAACGGGCGCCACCATCATGGCCAGCGCAATTTCGGTTGCAATGACGCAACTTTTACGCTGGAAGGACAGCACCGACTGTTTTTTCTTGCTCATCAGGGGCTCCTTGGACTTGGGCTTTGAAAGACTAAAACGCTTTTAAATCAATGGGTTACGAAAAGTGACCGCGGGGGACCCTACAAGTTCCCCGGACGCTAAACGAGCGGATGATAGCCGTATTGGCCGGAATCGCCAACCCTGGGCTGGCCCTGACGCCGCCGCAAACAAAAACGGGGGGCCGAAGCCCCCCGTTCCGGATACCGCGGCCCTCGTGGGGCTTAGAACGAGTACTGCGCTCCAACGGAGTAACGGCGGCCCTGCGGCTGATACCACGCGGTGTTGAACGTGGAGAGCGGGTCATCAGACGGCTTGCTGTTGGCGATGTTTCGGATGGCGGCCGACAGGCGAAGGTTCTTGAAGCCGCGATACTCGGTCGAGAGGTCGACCGTGACGTATTCCTTCACGCGGCAGATGCCGTAGTAGGTACCGTTCGGGTTCGAGCAAGTCACACGC
>JAFMJY010000199.1 GCA_017853245.1 Burkholderiales bacterium
GCTCACCGAAGCCAAGGCCGAGATTGAGCGGATGGGGCCGAACCCGGCGATCCTGGGTCGGGAAAGCACCGATGCGTCGGGCCGCGCGCTCCTGGCCCGTCAACAGTCCGGCCTCGTCGAACTCGCCATCCTGTTCGGCGGCCTGGAGGACTGGGAGCTTCGGGTTCTGCGCCAGTGCTGGGCGCGGGCGAAGCAGTTCTGGACCGAACCGCAATACTTGCGCGTGACCGACGACGAGGGCGCCGCAAAGTTCGTGATGGTGAACGAGCCGGTCATGGGGATGCAGCAGGTCCCGCTCATGGACCCGATCACGCAACAGCCCATCGTCAACCCGATGACCGGCCAGCCCGTCATGCAGGAGCAGCAAGCCGTTCTCGGCTACCGCAACCGCCTGGCCGAGATGGACGTGGACATCATCCTCGACACCACGCCGGACACAGCGAACGTCCAGCAGGAGCAGTTCCAGGACCTCATGCAGCTTGTGGCGGCCAACCCGGCCTACGCGCAGCAGGTCCCGTTCGAAATGCTGCTGCAGTTGTCGGCCATCCCGCACAAGAAAGACCTGGTGGACCAGATCAAGGCCAACCGCGAACAAGCGATGCAGGCCCAGGCGCAACAGCAGCAGGAAATGCAGCAGATCGCCAAGGCCGGAGCCGCCGCCAAGATCGAAGTGGATCAGTCCACCGCCACCAAGAACCGCGCCGCCGCGGCCAATTACATGGCCGACGCGCGCAACACCGTCATGCAGGGCGCTTTCAACGCGATGGAGCCCATGCAGCCAGCCGCCGCCGGGCTCTAACGGGCGCTTCGCCAGCACAGGGGCGTGATCCTGTGACCTGCCGCCGGGGACCGGGCGCACCGTGACGCCGACGATACGGGCGACTTAGGGACAACATGGACAAGCTGGACTTTCTCGACGGGGAGCAATCCCCGGCTGACGACACTTCGCCTGCCGTTGAGGCTGCGCCCGCGCCGGATACGTCCGACGCCGGCCCGATCCGAGACGACCAGGGCCGTTTCGCGCCCAAGGCCGACGCGCAACCGGAGCCCGCGCCCGCGGAACTCCAACAGCCCGCGCCGGAACCCGCTCAACCCGCAATCCCGGCTGGATACGTCCCGCTGGCGGCTGTGGAAGACGAGCGCCAAAAGCGCCAGCGCCTCGAACGCGACTATCAAGCCGCGCAAGAGCGTCTGCGTCAGTTCGAAAGCCCGCCGCCCTCGCCTGATGACCCGGATTTTCCGGCCTATCAGCAGCAGCTCGTCGATCAGCGGATCTACGCGACGAACCTTAACTGGTCTCGCCGCATCGCTGAAATGCAGCACACCCCGCAAGTGGTCTCACAGGCTCATGAGTGGGGCTTCCAGCGCTGCAATGACGACCCGCTGTTCAACGCGAAGGTCGCCCAAAGTCCCGACCCCTATGGCCTGATCGTGGAGGAATGGAAGCGCGAACAGCTTCTGTCCCAGGTCCGCGATCCCGCCGACATCGACGCATTCCTGGCCTGGAAAGCCAGCCAGGGGGCGCAGCAACCCGCCGCAGGCCAACCGGCCACGGCTTCCCCCACACCGCCGTCGAACCCCACCCCGCGCCCGAGCCTTGCGTCTCTGCCGTCCGGTGGAGGCCCGCAATCAGGCGTCCCGAAAGGACCTGGAGCGGCGTTCGACGACGTCTTCAAATGAGGTAAGGTCCCATGACCGAAGTCACCCTCGCTTCTGCCCTCGAAAAGCAAAAGTGGATCAACAAGTACTTCTCCGAGTACGTCCGGCAGTCGCGCTTCAAGCCCTACATGGGCAAGGCCGACACCTCGATCTTCGTCGTGAAGATGGAGCTGCAGGAAGAGTCCGGGAAGACCATCAACATCCCCCTGATCACGCGCCTGAAGAACAAGGGCGTCGGCGGTTCCTCGTCCCTGGACGGCCGCGAAGGCGGGATCGGCAACTACAACTGCCCGCTGTCGGTGGACTGGGTCCGAAACGGCGTCCGCGTCCCGAAGTCGACCAGCTACAAGACCGAAATCGACCTCCTGGGCGCCGGTCGCAGCCTGCTTCGCCAGTGGTCGGCTGAGTCCCTGCGCGACGACACGATCTATGCGCTCATGCAGATGATCACGTCGGGCTCGACCACGGTCCCCTACGCCGAGATCACCGAGGACACCACCAACGGCGGCTACATGATCGCCAGCGGCTACACCCCCGGCTCGACCTGGGAGCGCTACGAGGGCGTCACCTGGACTTCGGCCACCGAGGCCAACAAGGACGCTTGGCTGGCAGCCAACTCCGACCGGGTGCTCTTCGGCGCCGCTCGGTCCAACAACTCGTCCAACGACCACTCCGCGTCGCTGGCGAACCTGGACACCACGGCGGACAAGCTGACCACCTCGACGGCCTCGCTCGCCAAGCGCATGGCCGGCGCCGCGAACCCGCACATCAGCCCGTACATGACCGAGGACGGTCGTGAGTACTACGTCATGTTCTGCGGCCCGCGGTCCTTCCGCGACCTGAAGCAGGACACGGCGATGCTCGCGGCCAACCGCGACGCCCGCTCCCGCGAGGGTGGCGGCATGGACAAGAACCCGCTCTTCCAGGACGGGGACCTGATCTATGACGGGATCATCTTCCGCGAAGTGCCGGAAATCCCGCACATCGTGAACGTGGGCTCGGGCGGCACGACCGACGTTGAGCCGAACTTCCTGTGCGGCCAGCAAGCGGTCGGCATCGCCTGGGGCCAGGAACCGACCCCGCGCACCGACTACGCCAAGGACTACGGGTTCCGCCCCGGCGTGGCCATCGAAGAACTTCGCGACGTCAAGAAGCTGGCCTTCAACGGCAAGCAGCAAGGCGTCGTGACGGTCTACACCGCGGCCGGCGCCGACAGCTAAGGCCAATCGGGGAGGGCTTAGGCTCTCCCCGACCCTCCATCAGAAGGACAGAAAACCATGGCTGTTGAAGCCCTTAAGGCCACCCAGCGTGGCTCCAGCGCCGCCGCCTCGAACGGTCTGGCGAACTCCGTGAAGTCCCTCGTGGCGACCGTGGAAGTCTCGGCTGCGGCCTCGGCGACCTCGACCTACGAGTTCTTCAATATCCCGTCGAACGCCCGCATTCTGGGCCAGTCTCGCGCCTACTGGGACGATCTGGCCTCGACCGGCTCGCCGACCCTGGACATCGGCCTGTTCGCCGTGGACAGCAACGTGACCGACGACGATGACGCCCTGCGCGCCGATCTCGACGTCACCGCAGCCGGCACGGGTACGTCGCTGATCACCGACATCGCGAACTATGGGAAGCGCGCCTTCCTGTTCGTGAACGGCCAGACGACCGATCCGGGTGGCGAGCTGAAGGTCAAGGCAACCATCAAGGACGCCGCGACCAACACCGGCGGCACGATCACCCTCGAACTCTTCTACATCGTGGACTGATCGACATGCGGGCTCGCTTCATCGGAGACCCGCAGCACGGGGGCGAGGGGCCTGAAAGCCTCTCGCTCTTCGGAGCGGAGTTCAACCGCACGGACTGGACGCTTGTCCCGCCGGCCGCGGAACGCAAGATCGCCGGAAACTCGCACTTCGAAGTTGACCTGGACGGGGACGGCGAAGGCGATCCGTCTGTGCAGGAAATGCGGGACCAACTGGACGCCATGGGCGTGAAGTACCGCAAGAACGCCAGCCCGGAAGCGCTGGCGAAGCTGATCCTGGACAACCTGCCGCCGGAAGCGGCGGAAGAGCCGGCCAGTGACGATCTCTGACCTCATCAAGGCCGCGCTGGTGGAGCTGGGGATCTATGACCCCAACGAGGACATCAGCTCGGCCGAGGCGGATCGCGGCCTGATCGTGGTCCAGGGCGTCTATGACGACCTCTGGAACCAGGCCATGTTCGGTCGGATGACCGACGTCATCGCCACGGCAAGCGGCGATGCGGAAGAGTTCACGCGCGTGCAGGTGGGCGCGTTCACCATCACCTTGCCGTCGTCGGTGGATGACCCCAAGACGGGCGTCACCCGGCCTCCGATTGACCTGTGTCCGGTGGAGCTTGTCACCGAGGGCCAGGACCCGGCCCGCCACCTCTACGACGCCACGCGCGGCGAATGGGTCACGCTGAACGGCCTGGCGCTCACCGATGAGCCGCCGTTGAACAACCGGGGCAAGTTTGGGCTCACCTGTCTCATGGCGGTGCATCTGGCCGGCGCTCGCGCGGCTGTGCCGGTCACGACCCAACTCACCGCCGCTCGCTTCATGAAGTCCCTCGCCACCAAGCGGGCCTCCACCCGCCGTGACCAGGGCTCGGAATACTTCTGATGGGGTCGGCGCCCATCGCCTACGGCGGCTACAAGCGCACGGTCGGGGAGTTCCCCGAACTCGTTCAGCTTAACATGCTGGCGGAAAAGGCCCCGTCTCAACAGGAAAAGCAGGTGGCGCTCATCATGCGCGCCGCCCTGAAAAACTGGGTGGAGATCGACGCGCCGCTGCGGGGGATCTTCCGCAAGTCGGGGCTGTTCGAGGGCGACGCGCTCGTGGTCGCGGCGCAGACCGTCTACCGCCTGGCCGAAAACGGAACCGTGACGGCCCTTTCCGGGTCGGTGCCTGGGGATGGCCGGGTCAAGATCGACGGCGGCCTCGACGGGGACGGAAACGCCCTGGCCCGCATTGTCACGGGCGGCCAACTCTACCAGACGGACGGCGTCACCGTCACGGCTGAGAACTTCCCCGACAGCGACAACGCCGGCTGCACGGACATCTGCTATCACCGCCAGCACTGGCTGGGCATCCAGGCCGGGACGGACAAGGTCTATCTGCAGCTTCCGGGGGACACGACCTGGGACCCGCTGACCTACGCCTCTGCGGAGTCTCAACCCGACGTCGCCCTGGCTGTTCGGTCGCTGGGCGATCAGGTGTGGATACTGGGCGCCGCATCGAGCGAGGCGTGGGCGCTCACCGGCAACCCGGACGACCCCATCACCCCGTATGGCGGCCTGAACTTCGGCTTCGGCATCCGGTCGAGCGAGGCCGCGGTGAGCATCCCCGGCGCCCTGTTGTGGATCGACAACAACGCCACGGTGCGGATGACGCAGGGCGGGGCGCCCGAGATCGTTTCGGACAACGGCCTGTCCGAGCAGATCCGCAAGGTTCCGTCCGACGAGCTGCGCGCCTGGGGCTTCACCTTCGATCAGCACCCGGTGGCGCTGTTCACGCTCTCGACGGCCTCGAGCTGGGCTTTCGACCTCTCGACCCGGCTGTGGTCGCGGTTCTCGTCCGCCGGCATGAACATCTTCGCCGGCCACCTGGGGTGCGACGTTTCGGGATCGGTCTATGCGCTCTCGGCGGAACTCGGGGCGTCCCAGGTGTTCCGGTTCGACGCGGACCTGCTGACGGACGACGACGGCGAGATCCCCATCGAGTGGACGTGCGTCATCGAGAGCCCCGAGGGCCGGCGGACTGTTCCCGTGGTGGAAGTCATCGGATCGGTGGGCTTTGTGCCTCGAACCGGCGACGGGTCGGCCCCGGTGATGCAGATGCGGATTTCCCGCGACCAGGGAAAGACCTTCGGCAACTGGCGCACCGAACCCATGCCGGTGACGGGTGACTTCGCGGGCCGGGTGCGGTTTCGCCAGTGCGGCCAGATCACCCCGCCCTATGGCTGGATCATGCAGTTCCGCATGACCGACCCCGTGGTGCGCCGGGTCACGGACGTTAGGTTGCCGTGAAAGAGGGCGACCTGATCGGCCAGCGGGTGCGTGACGGCTTTCGGCCCTCGACCGTGTTCCTGGGGGAATGGCGGCGCAAGGGTCTCACGCCCGCGCTGCAAACGGCCCTCGTTTTCGCTGACACCTCGGGCGCGCCGTCGCCGGCCTTTCGGGGGCTCTGGCGGCAAGCCCTTCCAAGCGCTCGCATCCCCGATGTGCTGCTGACCGCCAACGGTCGGGCGACCAAGGATCTGGTGGACGTATGGGAGCTGTAAGCCGCGCCACCCTGGAAGACGTGCCAAGGATCGTGGAAATGGCGCGCGCCTTCCACGGGTACTCGCCCATGCAGGACATCGCGTTCGACGCTGAGGCGGTGGCGAGGTTCATCACCGACGTGATCAGCGGGCCGGGCGCGGTGTTCGTGACGGAGACCGGCATGTGCGGCGGGGTGGTCTCGCCGCTGTATTTCAACCCCTCGGCCCTCCTGGCGACGGAATTGGTCTGGTGGGCGCCGGATGGTGGCCGTGAACTTCGCGAAGCCTTTGAGGCCTGGGCGAAGGAGAGCGGCGCGCAACTCGCCGGCTTCTCGGCCCTTCACGACGACCGCCTGCCGGCCGTGACCCGCATCTTCCGTTCCGCCGGGTTCACGCCCGCCGAAACCACCTTCCTCAAGAGGCTCTGACATGGCGGTTGCGACTTCCACAGCCATTCTCGCGGCCACGGCGGCAAGCACCGCGGCAACCGTGTATGGCGCCAGCAAGGCGTCGAACACCGCTGAGAGCGCCGCGAACCAGAACACCCAACTGATCCAGGCGAACCAGCAGCGCGCCGACCAGTACATGACGCCGTTCGTCAACACTGGATCTTCGGCCCTGTCGCCCCTGCAAGCCCTGATTACGGGCGGCGGCTATGCGCAGAGCGCCGTTCAATCCAGCGGCGGCGGCGATCAGAGCAGCGCGACGCCCAAGATCGACACGCGGGCCTATTTCGAGGCCAACCCTGACGCCCTGGCGAATTTCCAGGAGCTGCAGGCCTCGGGCCGCACCGACGCCATCGCGACCGATCCGCAAGCCTTCGTTCAGAACCACTGGACCACGGATGGTCAGCGTCGCGACCTGCCGATGGTGAAGCCTCAGACCATGCCGGGCAACGATGCGCGGCGGGATACGGGCGACGGCGCGACCACCTATGGCCCGGAGGTTCCGACCCGCGAAACCTACGCCCGGCCCGACACGGGCGCCGCGCCCAGCGCCACGAGCTACTTCACCGATTTCCAGGCCGATCCTGGCTATCAGTGGGCGATGGACCAGGCGCTGCGGGCTGTGAAGACCAGGGCCGGTGCGTCGGGCAAGTACTTCTCGGGCTCGCGGGACATCGCCCTGCAAGACCGCGCGGTAAACCTCGCCAACCAGCAGTACGACGCCTGGTGGAACCGCAAGAACGCCCTGCTGGTCGGCGACCGGAACCAGTTCAACACCGACCGGGCGACGACGAACACCAACTTCATCGCCGACCGCGCCTACGGGACGGACAACTACAACACCGACCTGATCTACAACACCAACCGCTTCGACAAGCAGGTGTCCGATCTGTTCAGCCTGGCGGGCCTGGGGGCCAACTCGGCGTCGGCTGCGGTGAACGCCGGCACGAACACCACGAACGCGCTGACGGCCAACAATGCGGCCCTGGCCGGCACGCAGGGCAATGCGGCCATCGCCGGGGCCAATGGCGTCACGAACGCCGTGGGGAACGCCCTGACGGCCTACGGCATGTACAGCGGAGCCTATGGCGGGGGCGGCGCGCCCCAGACGGCGGGATACACCGCGCCCGGCGCTGCGACCTACTACGGAACCCCAAGCTATTACACCGGCGGCAACGCTCTTCGACGGGTGGCCTGATCATGGATTTCGGGATCAACTTCAACGCCCTGCAGCCGCTTGACGCTGTGGGCGCCTACACGCGGGGCCGGGACATCCGCACCCAGATGGACGCCCAGACCGCGGCCAAGGCGCGCGAGGAAGCCAT
>JAFMJY010000024.1 GCA_017853245.1 Burkholderiales bacterium
GAAGCCAAGAAGGAAGCCAAGAAGGAAGAGAAGAAGGCCGACGCCAAGAAGTAAGCGTTTTACCCGCGCTTGTCGCGGGTGGCTTCTTGCAAGTCAAACGGGGCAGCCAAGGCTGCCCCGTTTCTTTTCCTGAACGGGACAAGCTCTAGCCGAGCAGGTGCGCCACGCCAGCGCGCTCTTCCTCCAGCTCCTTCAGGGTCTTGTCCATGCGCTCGCGGGCAAAGGCGTCGATGGCGAGCCCCTTCACGATCTGGTACTCGCCGTTCGCCGTCGTGCACGGAAACCCGTAGAGCATTCCCTCGGGAATGCCGTAATCGCCTTCCGAGGGCACACCCATGGTGACCCACTTGCCGTTCGAGCCCAGGGCCCAGTCCCGCATGTGGTCGATGGCTGCGTTGGCCGCCGAAGCCGCCGACGAAAGCCCGCGCGCCTCGATGATGGCCGCGCCCCGTTTGCCTACCACCGGAATGTAGGTATCGCGATACCACGCATCGTCGATCATTGGCTTCACCGGCGCGCCGCCAGCACTAGCGAAGCGGATGTCGGGAAACATCGTCGGCGAGTGGTTGCCCCACACCACCATCTTCTCGAAATCCGTCACGGCCTTGCCCGTCTTCGTCGCCAGCTGGGAAATGGCGCGGTTGTGGTCCAGCCGCATCATCGACGTGAATTGACGCGGCGAGAGGCCCTTGGCGGACTTCATGGCGATATAGGCGTTGGTGTTGGCGGGGTTGCCCACCACCAGAACCTTCACGTTGCGAGCGGCAACCTCATCCAGCGCTCGGCCTTGCACGGTGAAGATGGCGCCATTGGCCTCCAGCAGGTCCTTGCGCTCCATGCCTGGGCCGCGGGGACGAGCGCCCACGAGAAGCGCGAAGTCTGCATCCTTGAACGCCACCTTGGCGTCGGCCGCAGGAACCATGCCCTGCAGCAGCGGGAAAGCGCAATCCTCGAGTTCCATCATCACGCCGCGAAGGGCCTTCTGGGCCTTTTCGTCGGCAATCTCGAGCATCTGCAGGATCACCGGCTGGTCCTTGCCGAGCATCTCGCCACTGGCGATGCGGAAGAGCAGGCTGTAGCCGATCTGGCCAGCGGCGCCGGTCACGGCAACACGCACGGGCTTCTTCATGGGGGGTCTCCTGGGTCCGGTCCGTGGAAAGCGGTCGATGAAAAATCCTTGCTGGTGCAGGACTCGCAAGGCGCCGCGGAGTATACCGCTCCGCCCGCAGGCATCAGCCTGTGGCGGGCGGCGGCGGCTTCGCGATCGTGATCGCCAAGACGCCCCCCAACACCAGCGCTGCGCCGCCCAGCTGAATGGCAGTAACCGGCTCGGAGAGCAGCGTCGCGCCGAAGACGATGGTGGCAACCGGGCCCACCGTGCCCAGCATCGATGCCTGGCTGGAGCCAATCCGCCGGATACCCTCAGACATCACGATCACCGGCAGCACGGTAGACACCAGGGCCATCACGCCGGAGTAGGCGTACACCGGCCAGGGTTGGCGGAAGAGTTGCGACACCTCGCCAACCAGCAGGAAGTGGGCCAGTACGCCAATGCACGAGAAAACCGATGCGACGCACGCAAAGACGACCGAGTTCATAGTGCTCACCATGCGGCCATTGCCGACAAGGTAAATCGCGTAGCACAGCGCTGACAGCAACACCCAGAACACGCCGAGGGCGACGTTCCGATGGCCGGTGGACAGGTCGACCGCCACCACCATCGCGATCCCGATGTAAGACAGGCACAAGGCCAGGACGTCGCGCCGGGTGATGCGGCGCCCGAACAGCAGTGCCGAGAGGATCACCACGAAAGTGGGGTACAGAAAAAGCACCAGCCGCTCGAGCGCGGCACTGATGAATTGCAGCCCGAGGAAATCGAAGTAGCTCGCGAGGTAGTAGCCCAGCAGGCCCAGCCCGGCGATGCGAGCCCAGTCTGGCATGCTCAGCCGCTGGAGCGCGCCATCCCGTGACCACCCGTATGCGATGGCCACGAAGAAGGGGGCGCTGAACGCCATGCGCAGCGCCAGCAGCGTGATGGGATCGACGCCGTGGCGATAGGCAAGCTTCACCAGGATTGCCTTGAAGGAAAAGGCCACCGCCGCAAACATCACGAAAGCCGTGCCGATGAGGCGGTGACTCATGTCGCGCCTCGCCTCCCCGCGGGGGAGCTCACTTCAGGATCTTCACCAGGTTGATGTAGTCGTCGGTGAAGATGCGAAGGCCGGGCTTGGACTGGATGGGCGTGGCGACCTCCCGCACCGCCGCCGCCTCGAGGATCGCCTTGTTGCGGGTGACGATCACCTGGTCCGTGGTGGAGAGCCAATACTCCGGGCCGCTGTCGAAATCCGGCGAGTCGGAAACCAGCACCGCCTGCATGCCGAAGGCATCGGCCAGGTTCTTGACCGCCGGCATTAGGTCGACGAAACGGTTGGTGGCCTGGAAGACGAGCACGCCGTCCGGCTTCAGGTGCTTCACGTATGCCGCCATCGCCTCGCGTGTGATCAGGTGCGTGGGAATGGAGTCGCCGGCAAACGCGTCCATCGCCAACAGGTCGAACTGCCGGGGCGACTCGCGCTCGAGCGCGAGGCGCCCATCGCCAATCACGATCTCGTGCGTGCCAGGCATCTTGGCGAGGAAAGTGAACTCCGCTTTGGCTGCCCGCACCACCGCCGGGGAAATTTCGTAGAAGACCCAATGATCGCCCGGGCGCGCCCAGGCGGCGAGGGCTCCAGCTCCCAGCCCGATCACACCGACGCGCCTCGGCCCTTCCGGGAGGCTGCTGAACGTGCGGCCGTACCCGCTCGCGGGCCCGAAGTACGTGGAGGGCGCCATCTGCAAGTCCTCCCGAAGCAACTGGCCGCCATGGGAAATGGCGCCATGAATCATGCTGCGGAACACCACGTCCCCCTGCGAGTCGCGTGTTCGCACAACGCCGTAGAAATCGCGCTCCATGGATCGGACGCGATCCCCATAGGTCGCGATGCCCTGCCACGAAGCCCCGACGACGGCCGACAGAACGACCGCCGCAGCCACGCGCCCCGCGAGTCGCCATGACGCCGTGCGCCCCCACGGCATGAAAAGCCCCGTGGCTGCCGACACGGCGAGCACCACGTAGAGCTCGTAGTACCCGTTGAACACGAGGGGCGCAACGACTGCCATCGCGAGGCAGCCGAGCGCGCCACCGACTGAAATCGCCAGGTAAAAACTGGTGAGCCGCTCGGGCCCCGGCTTCAGTCGCGCCAGCTCCCCGTGAAAGGCCATGCACACCGCGAAGAGGCCCAGCGCATAGATCGGCGTGACTTTGGCCAGGTCCAGCGAGTCCGACAGCCACGCCATCAGCGGCAACAGAACTGCGGCAGCCGGGAGGAAGAGCCAGCGCAAGTACCAGCGCGGGTGGTCAAAAGCGACGATGAAGGAGACAAGGTACAGCGCGAGGGGAATCACCCAGAGCAGCGGCGCCGACGAAATGTTCTGGGTGAGGTGGCTGCTCACGCCAAGCAGCATGGCGGACCCCATCCCCGACAAGGTCATCCACGTGAGCCAGCCGGGGCCTTCCGCCGGCGCCTTCACCCCCTGCGGGGCCCCGCTCGCGGCAGGCTCGACGGCGTGGCCATGCCGCACGGTCTGCCAGGCGATGATCGTGCACAAGACCACGAAGACGCCGAACAGCGCCGACCACGCGATGGCGATCTGCTGGTTGCCCACCCACGGCTCCATCAGGAAGGGGAACCCCAGCAGCGCGAGAAGCGAGGCAAAGTTCGACAGCGCAAACAGCCGATACGGCGCCGACGAGCGGTGCCGGCGCCAATACCACGCGCCGACGAGCGGGGTCGTGGTGGACAGCAGGAAATAAGGCAGGCCAATGGTCGCTGCGAGTAGCAGCAGGATCCGCGAGATGGGCTCCTCGTCGCCCGTTGGCTTCCAGTGGCCGGCGACGATGATCGGCATCATGAAGGCAGCCACGATCAGCAACGCCGTGTGCAGCATGGCTTGGCGCTTGATCGAGAGCCAGCGTGTGATGACGTCGGCGTAGGCGTAGCCGGCCAGGAGGGCGGACTGGAAGAACAGCAGGCACGTCGCCCAGACGGCAGCAGAACCGCCGAACCAGGGCAGGATTTGCTTCGCGATGAGGGGTTGGACCAGAAACAGCAGGAAAGCAGAAACGAAGATGACCAGGCCGTAAATCATGGAGGCAGGCCCGGAGGCCTTCTGGAGGCGAGAACGGGCTACTTTATCAGGCGACGACGCCGGTCCCGCCAGCGCAACAGCGCCGGCAGCACCAGCAGCGCCACAGCGATGCAGAGAATGGCGGCCGACAGCGGCCTCGTGACAAACGTCGAGTAGTTTCCCATGCTGATGGTGAGCGCCTGACGCAGAGACTGCTCTGCCATCGGGCCCAGGATGAGGCCAATGATCAGCGGTGCCACCGGAAAGTCAAAGCGCCGGAACGCAAAGCCCAGCAGCCCGAACCCGAACAGGAGCAGCAGGTCGAAGGCTGATTTCGAGGCGCCGTACACGCCAGCCGCGGAGATCACGATGATTCCCGCATAGAGCCATGGCGCCGGGATGCGAAGCAGGCGTACCCACAGCCCCACCAACGGAAGGTTCAGGATCAGCAGGATCACGTTGCCGATGTAAAGGCTCGCGATGAGCGTCCACACGAGGCCGCCCTGCTCCGTAAACAGCGTTGGCCCCGGGCGCAACCCGTAGGACTCAAAAGCGGTGAGGATCACGGCCGCCGTGGCAGACGTGGGGATGCCCAATGTCAGCAGCGGCATCAGAACGCCGGCGGCAGCGGCGTTGTTGGCCGCCTCCGGGCCCGCAACGCCTTCGATGGCGCCCTTGCCAAACTCTTCCTTGTGCTTCGATAGGCGCTTTTCCGTGTAGTAGCTCAGTAGCGTGGGCAATTCCGCCCCGCCCGCCGGCATCGAGCCGATGGGAAAGCCGATGAAGGCACCGCGAAGCCACGGCTTCCATGAGCGCTTCCAATCGTCCTTTGTGAGCGACACCTTCCCCGACAGCCGGTGCAGCTCGTGGCGCCTGGTTTCACGCCCCTGCCAGGCAAGGAACATCGCCTCGCCCACGGCAAACAGCCCGACCACGGCAATAGTCATCTCGATGCCATCGAGCATCTCCGCCTGCCCGAAGGTGAATCGCGGCTGGCCGGTTTGCAGGTCGATTCCCGCGAGGCCGAAGAGCAAGCCGGCGCAGAGGCTGATCAGCCCGCGCAGCACTGAGCTGCCGAGCACCGCCGTCACCGCCACCAGTGCCAGCACCATGAGGCTGAAGTACTCAGCCGGGCCAAACTTGAGCGCCGCCTCCACCACCCAAGGCGAGAAAAACGTGAGCGCAACGGTCCCGATGGTGCCGGCAATGAAGCTACCGATGGCCGCGGTGGCAAGCGCCGCGCCGCCCCGCCCTCGCCGAGCCATCTGGTTGCCCTCCACCGCCGTCATGACGGTAGCGGATTCGCCCGGCGTATTGAGCAGGATCGACGTGGTGGAGCCCCCGTACATCGCGCCGTAGTAGATGCCTGCGAAGAGCACGAACATGCCCACTGCCGGCGCCTTGAACGTGAGCGGCAGGAGCAGCGCGATGGTGAGCGCCGGGCCAATGCCCGGTAGTACGCCGACCATCGTTCCCACCAGGCAGCCGAGGAAACCGTAGATCAGCACCGAGGGCTGAAGCGCGGTGGCGAAGCCCTGCATCAGGGCATCGAAGGCATCCATGGTCGGGCTCGCGCGGGGGAAGGGTCAGCTGCTGGTTGCGCCGAGGCCGGGCACGACGGGCCCGAGATCGATGCCCAACAGCAGGGCGAAAAGCGCCCAGAACGCCAGCGCAATGGCGGCACTTCCAGCGAGCGTGCGCAGGCCAAGAGGCGCATCGAAGGCCCGGGCGACGCCGGCGGCGCCAAGCGTGCCGGCGAGCCAGAAGCCAAGGTGCGCCACGAGCCCGGTGAACACGAGGCAAGCCCCGGCAAAAAACGCCAGCCGCTTCATCGAGCCGGGCAGCGGTTCCTGGCCGGGCTCAACTGTGGCGTCGGGCACCCGCTTGAGTGCGGCCAGAACGGCGTAAATCAGGCACAGCAGGCCCAGTAGGCCCGTGACCACGGCGGGTACCAGCGTCGCGCCCACCTCTGCGTACATCGGAGAGACGGGTATCACCGTGACCTGCCAGGCTGCCACGCCAACGAGCGCGAGCAGCAGCCCGGCAAGCACGCGAGGACTCACGCGAGCCCCAGGTCCTTCAGCACAGCCTCGGTCTCCGCAATGCTCTTGGCGATTTCCTTGGCGAAACCCTCACCGGCGAGGAACACATCCGTCCATTTGCGCTTCTGGAGCGCATCTTTCCAGCCTGCGGAGGCGTGCATGCGCGTGACGAGGGCCTCCAGCTTGGCGCGCTGATCGGCGTTGACTCCGGGTGCCGCAAACACGCCGCGCCAGTTCGCCGCCGTCACATTGACCCCCAGCTCGAGAAGGGTCGGGACGTTGACGCCAGGAATGCGCTTGGTCCCTGAAACCGCGAGGGCCTTCATGCGGCCCGCCGTGATCTGTTCCTGGAATTCCGAGTAACCGGAGATGCCAGCCACGACCTGCCCGCCGATGATCGCGGCATTGGCCGGCCCGCCGCCCGCGAACGCGACGTAGGCGGCGTCCTTGGGATTGCCACCGAGGGCCTTGATGATCAGTCCCAGCAGCTGGTGATCCGTGCCACCGGCGGAGCCGCCTGCCACCGACACAGCCTTCGGATTCGACTTGATCGCCGCAGCCAGGTCCTGCCAAGACTGGACCTTGCCGGAGGTCGGCACGACGATGACGCCCGCCTCTTCCGTCAGCCGCGCGATGGGCGTCACGTCCCGCATGGTGACTGGGCTCTTGTTGGTGATAGCCGCGCCCACCATGACGGAGCCGCCGACCATCAGCGCGTTGCCCTGGCCCTTGCGCTGGTTGACGAACCGCGGCAGCCCGACCATGCCACCGGCGCCGCCGACGTTTTCAAACTGGAAAGTGCCCACGAGCCCGGCACCCTTGGCCGCAGCCTCGATTGCCCGAGCGGTGCCATCCCACCCGCCACCGGCGGCAGCCGGGACAAACATGTTGATGGTGTCGAACATCGGCGCCCCCTGAGCGAACGCACGGGGCGAAAGGCCGGCAAGCAAGCCCGAGGCGGCAGCGGCCTTGACGAAAGAACGGCGGTGCTTCTGCATGGACGATCTCCTCTGGAGGAACATGAATCGGGGAAACTCCGGCACTCGGCCGGAAGTGTACCCTCCCGGCCTGCCTCTTTTCCTCCGGAGCCATCCATGCCAGACATGGCACAGCTGCAGGACGCGATCGCCTACTCCACGGCCCATGAAATCCCGTGGCCGCGGGACCCAGGGCCGAAAGCCGAAGGCTGGGGCGTGCATCACGACGACCCGCCACCGTTCAACCGGTTGCGAGGCCCCGCTCACCCGAGAGGCGCGGTGTCGGGCGTTGTGCGCGTGGCCGGGCGGGAGGTCGCGGCCTGGGGTGAGCCCGATCGGGCCGACCAGACCTTCAGCGTCGCAAAGACCTATCTCGCCATGCTGGCGGGGGTGGCTCACCACCAGGGACGCCTGTCCCCGGATGAACCTGTCGGCAAGACGCTGCCGGGCATCGGGTTTGATTCTGCACACAATCACGCGATCACCTGGCGGCACCTGCTCACGCAAACGAGCGAGTGGCAGGGGGAATGCTTCGGGTTACCCGATCACGTCGAGCATCACCGGCGCGTCGCCCACGACCCCAAGCCGCCGGCGGGCCGCAAGGGTGACCGTCGCGAGCTTCAGGCCCCGGGCACGTACTGGGAATACAACGACGTTCGCATCAACCAGTTGTCCCTCGCGCTGCTGCATCTGTTTCGGCGCCCGTTGGCCGAGGTATTCCTCGACATCATCCTCAGCCCCATCGGCGGCGGCGAGGGCTTCGCGTGGGAGGGGTATGACGACGCTTGGGTGAGCCTGGACGGCCGGCGCATACAGTCTGTGCCCGGCGGGACGCATTGGGGAGGCGGCGTTCGCATCAGTGCGCGCGATCAGGCGCGCATCGGGCAATTGCTGCTCGTTGGCGGCGCTCACGACGGCAAACAGCTGATTCCCCGCGAGTGGGTCGCGTCGATGCATGCCCCCTGCCCCATCGCGCCGTTCTATGGCTGGCTCACCTGGCTCAATCGAGACGGCCGGCTCTTTCCCGATGCGTCTCGAGCAAGCTGGTTCATGGTCGGCGCCGGCGGGCACCTCACCTGGATCGACCCCGATCATGACGCTGTCATCGTCGCGCGCTGGCTCGATGGTGCCCACACGGCGGGCTTCGTGGCGCGCGTGAGTCAGGCCCTCGAGCGATAATCCGCGCCGTTCCGGCTTCGCGCCCCGCCCGGCATGCAAACCCTCCTCGACCCCGCGATCCTCTTTTTCGTCTTCGGCGTGTTCGCCGGCGCGGTGCGCTCCAACCTGGAGATTCCGAAGCCGATCGCCACCTTCCTTTCGCTCTACCTGCTGATGGCGCTCGGGCTCAAGGGCGGTTTCGCACTTGCCCAATCCGGCGTCACGCTATCCGTTGCCGTCAGCCTTGCAGCCGCTGTCACCATGGCGTTCGTCGTGCCGGTTCTGGGTTATTTCCTTCTTCGCCGTTTCGTCGCCTCGTTTGATGCGGCGGCCGTCGCTGCCGCCTACGGGTCTGTCAGTGCCGTCACGTTCGTGACCGCGATGCAGATGCTGGAGAACACCGGGCTTCCATTCGGGGGGCACATGGCGGTGGCCATGGTGCTGATGGAATCGCCAGCGATCATCGTTGCGGTACTCATTGCCAACACCCTTCGGCACGCCAATGGGGCGGCAGCGCCAACGACACCGGGCGACACGACGATCGGGAAGATCCTCCATGAGTCGTTCACCAACGGGGCCCACCTGCTCCTGCTGGGTGCGCTCCTGATCGGCTACGTGAGTGGCGAAGCCGGCCAGAAAGTCATGCAGCCCTTTTCCCTCGACCTCTTCAAGGGGATGCTCGCCTTCTTCCTGCTGGACATGGGCCTGATGGTGGCGCGCAACTTCCAGGACGCCCGAAAGGCCTCGCCCGTGTTGGTGGCCTATGCCCTCCTCGCCCCACCTGTGCACGCAGCGATCGCGCTTGCGCTGGCCATGGGGATCGGCATGACTGTCGCTGATGCCGCGTTGCTCATGGTTCTCTCAGCCAGCGCGTCCTACATCGTTGTCCCGGCCGTCTTGCGCCAGGCGATCCCCGAAGCCAACCCCGCCATCTACTTTGGCTTGAGCCTCGGCATCACCTTTCCGCTGAACATTCTCGTTGGCATTCCTGCCTACATTGGCGTGGCGCGCTGGGCACTGGGCTGAGCAGAGCTCACGTTACTGGCTTGGGCTGGGCAAAGCGGGCATCGCGCCACTCCCCGCGGTCAAGAACTTGCCGAAGCTGTTCCACGGCATTCCACACGTCGACGAATCGGACGTACAGGGGCGCGAAACCAAACCGGAGAATATCCGGCTGCTGCTGCCCATCGCCGACCCGAAAATCTCCGATGACGCCCCTCGCCATGAGCGCCTGCACGATCGCATAGCCGCCTTCGTCCCGCGTCAGGCACACCTGAGACCCGCGACGCGACTGCTCCTCTGGTGTCACGATGCCGAGCCCGTGCCCGGAGAGCCGCTCGCGGACCAGGCCCATGAACATCTCAGTCAGGGCCAGGGACTTCCGCCTGAGCGCCGCCATGCCCCCCAACGGCTCGGCGGACAACAGCGTGTCCAGCCCGCAATCCAACGCCACCAGGCTGAGGATGGGCGGCGAGCCTGCCAGGTATCGGTCGATGCCCGTGGCTGGCTCGTAGCCAGCCGCAAAGGCAAAGGGGGCCGAGTGGCTCCACCATCCCGAGAGCGGCTGCGCGACGCGATTGACGTGCTGGGGATGCACCCAGACGTAAGCCGGCGAGCCCGGCCCCCCGTTGAGATACTTGTAACCGCATCCGACGGCAAAGTCCGCCTGGGCACCATGCACATCGACCGGCACCGCCCCCGCACTGTGCGCAAGATCCCAGACCGCCAGTGCGCCCTGCGCATGGGCCCGGGCCGTGAGCGATGGCATGTCGTGCATCGCGCCCGTACGAAAGTTCACTTGGGTCAGCATCAGCACGGCCACATCGCCGTCGAGCGCCAGCTGCAAGTCGCCGGGCGCCACCAGCTTGAGCGTGTAGCCATGCTGCTGGCACAACGATTCCGCGATGTAGAGATCGGTCGAGAAGTTGCCCCGCTCGCTCAGGATGATCCTGCGCTGCGGCGAGGCTGTCGCAGCCAGCCGAATTGCCGCGAAAAGAACCTTGTAGAGATTGACCGATGTGCTGTCCGCAGCCACCACCTCGCCGGGCCCGGCGCCGATGAGCCGCGCGATCTTGTCCCCCACGGTGCGTGGCAGCCCCGCCCAGCCCTCGGCATTCCAGCTCTTGATGAGGCCCCGCCCCCAACCCCGCTCCACTGCCTCGGCGACCCGACGCGGTGTAGCGCGCGGCAATGCGCCCAGGGAGTTGCCGTCGAGGTAGATCACCCCATCCGGCAGGTCGAATCGATCGCGGAGCTCCCGCAAGGGATCTTGCCGGTCCAAGGCTTCGCAATCTTGTAACGAGGTGGCTGTCATCAGGAAGCTCTCAAAGTTCCCGCAATATCGCGCGCACGGGGCTCGCATCCGCCGTCACTAGCTTCAGGGGCAGGGCAATCAGCTCATAGTCGCCCTCGGGGACATCGTCGAGCAGCAAATTTTCCAGAACCCGCACCCCGCGGGCCCGAATCGCCTGATGGCTCGGCAGTTCCTTGCTATTGGCGGGGTCAAGGCTCGCGCTATCCAACCCGATGAGCGTCACACCCCGATCAGCCAACGCATGGACGAGGCCCGGGTCCACGCCGCTGAGCGCCGGGTCAAACCGATCGACCGGGAATCGGTGATACGTACGAATCAGCACTCGAGGCGGAACATCTGCGAGGGCATGCTGGACATGCGTCAATTCAATCAACGGGCTGGCACCAATCGCGTGGATCACGCGGCAGCGGCCCAAGTAGGGTTCGAGCAGCAACGCCCCAACCGCGACGCCTTGCGGGTCATAGTGCAACGGCGCGTCGGCATGGGCACCGACGTGGGGCGACAGGGTGATTGCGCTCACGTTGACCGGGCAATCCGGCCCGATTTCGGCCACCCACCGCTGGCGGTACCCCGTGTCGCCGGGAAAGACCGGTGACTTCGCGTCGATGGGCGGCGAGATATCCCAGAGGGTCTTCATGCGACGCCAACGGTATCACCAACAGGCGCCGGGGAATTCGAGGCGCAATACCCTTCGAGCGGCCGGCACTCCCGGCGCCTCGCAGGGCCGATGGCGCGGCGCCGTTCAATACCCGCGCGACAAATCGACGACGTGCTTGAGCGCCGCCCCGCTGGACGCGGCGAGTATGTTCTCCACTACCTGCTCGGCAGCCGACGTGGGAATCGCCACTGAAGCAAGGTGCGGCGTGACGAGCACGTTCTCCATCCGCCACAAGGGATCATCGGCGGGCAGTGGCTCCCGCTCGAACACATCCAGCGTCGCGCCGCCGAGATGGCCGTTCTGCAGTAGCTCGGTCAGCGCCGTTTGGTCGACCAAGGTCCCGCGTGCCACGTTGATGAAGAAGGCACCCCGCGGCAAGCGCATGAGCCGCTCCCGGGTCAGCAGGCCGCGGGTCGCGGGTGTCAGGGGCAGCATCACCACCAGGATCTCCGCTCCGCCCAGCACGGTGTCGAGAGTCCCCAGGCCCGCGAAGCATTGGATGCCTTCGATGTTCGCCTGGCTGCGCGACCACCCGCTCACCGTGAATCCCTGTCGGTGCAACTCCTGCGCAGCCCGGCCACCCAACTCACCGAGGCCAAGAACGGCAACCCGCACGTCTTCGGGGGACCGTGGATGCTTGTACGACCATTGGCCCCTGCGCTGCGCCTGCTCAAAGTGCGGGATGTCGCGCGCGTAGCGCAGCACCGAGAACAACACGTACCCCGCCATCATCCGCGCCATTTGCGGATCCGAGAGCCGCGTGACGGGGACGTCCGGTGGAAGATCCTCCCGGCCAACCAACGAATCGACACCCGCGCCAAGGTTGATGAAGAGTCGAAGGTTCTTCAGGGGCGCGAAGAACCCCTCGGGCGGCTTCCACGCCATCACGTAATGGATGCGCGCTGGGTCGTACGCCTCGCTGGAGTGCAGCACCTCCAATTGGGGGCAGTGAAGCTGAAGCGCGTTCTTCCAGGCGGAAAAGTCGTCGAAGTCGCTGTAGAAAACCAGAGCGCCGGACGGCACCACAGCGCGCTTCGACAGCAGGGAATCGGGCACGAGCGAGCCTCGCTCAGTCGGCGGGCTTGTTCAGCAGCTGGGACATGGCGACGATCGCGAGCTCGTATCCCATGCCGCCCAGGCCGGCGATCACGCCATCGGCCGCCTTCGAAATGTACGAGTGATGGCGGAAGCTCTCGCGCCGCCAGATGTTGCTCATGTGCACCTCGATGATGCGCCCGCCGAATGACAGGAGCGCGTCGAGGATCGGCACCGACGAGTAAGTAAGCCCTGCGGCGTTGATGATCACGCCCTTCGCCTCCGAGCGGGCCTCCTGGATCCAGTCGACTAGTTGGCCTTCGTAGTTCGACTGCAGGAAGCGCAGGTCGATGCCCAGCTCTCTCGCCTTGCGCTCGCACCGGTCTTTGAGCACCGGGAAGCTCTCGGAGCCGTAGACCTTGTTCGCGTCGAGCCCGTACAGGTTGGCGTTGGGGCCGTTGAGGAAGTAGACCTTGGACACGGTCGCGGCTGCAGTGCTGGTCATGAGGAACTCCTAGGCTTCGTGGGGTCGGGTTGCCGCCATGGCGGGCAGCGCCTGGAACGATTCATTCCACTTCGCGGCCTTCGGGCGGCCTTCCCGCCATTGAAGTTCGGCAAACCGGAAATCGAGGTAGCCCAGCGCGCATCCAATCGTCACATCTCCAATTGTTGGGGAGTCGACATGCAGCGCGGGCGCCTCGGCCTCGATGGCATCCAGGCACGCCGTGACTTTCGCCAGCTGCGCAGCCCGCCACTCCGGCCACTGATATTCAGCAGGCCGCGCGACAGTTTCGTAACGGGCAAGGAGCGCCGCGTCCATCAGGCCATCGCCCAGCGACTGCAGGGAGAGCGCTCGCCAGCGCTCAGGCCCGTTCGGCGGAAACAAATTCGATGCCTGCCCCGTGGCGGCGATATATTCGCAGATGGTCCGGCTGTCGAAGAGAGACTGCCCATTCTCGAGCGTGAGCGTGGGCACCTTGGCGAGCGGGTTGTGCTTCGCGATGCGCGCATCGCGCCGGATGGGATGGGCAGCGCTATCAAGCCACTGGATTTGGTCGGCGAGGCGCGCCAGATGCGCGCACGCCATGACCTTCCGGACGAAGGGCGAGGTGGGCGCGTAAAGAAGCTGCATCATTTC
This sequence comes from Burkholderiales bacterium, assembly GCA_017853245.1. GTDB lineage: Bacteria > Pseudomonadota > Gammaproteobacteria > Burkholderiales > Usitatibacteraceae > FEB-7. The sequence continues at coordinate 13,490 of JAFMJY010000024.1, forward strand.
CGCGGCTGGAAGACGGTCATCCCGGATTGCGGGAACTTGAGCCCCACCACCGCCCCCACCGGCCAGCGTGAAATCGTCTGCAGGTCCGAGCTGCGAACCGACAGCAGCGGCCGGCCATCCAGGGGAATGTCGACCTTGATGTAGGAATCCACGTGGTCCCCCTGGAAAACATGGTTAACCACCGTGCCGCTCAAGGCCGACTCGCCACTCAGGGCCTCCAGCTGGATCTGCTCGGGCCGCACGTAGATATCCAGCCGACCCCCGTCGTGCGAGCCGCCGACGAGTCGATCGCGCCCGACCTGAAGCACTGCCGCGCCGATGCGCAGCATCAGCCCGTCGGCGTTTTCGCTGTGATAGACGGCAGGCAGCACGTTGACGTCGCCCAGGAACGACGCCACGAAGGGGTCCTTCGGGTTTTGGTAAAGGTCAGCCGGGTGGGCGATCTGCCGGATGACGCCGCTCGACATCACGGCGATGCGATCCGACATGGCGAGCGCCTCCTCCTGGTCGTGCGTCACGAAGACGGTGGTCACGCCGAGCCGGCGCTGAATCTCGCGCACCTCTACCTGCATCGAGGCGCGCAGGCTCTTGTCCAGAGCTGAGAATGGCTCGTCGAGCAGCAGGACTCGCGGACGGATGACCAGCGCCCGGGCGAGCGCCACGCGCTGCTGCTGGCCACCCGAGAGTTGCCGGGGCTTGCGCTCAGCGAGCCCTTCCAGGTGAACCAGGGCCATCGCCTCCTTCACCCGCTGATCGATCTCCGCCTTCGGCATGCTTCGCATCCGCAGGCCGTAACCAATGTTGCGCTCCACCGTCATGTGCGGAAACAGCGCATAGCTCTGGAAGACGATGCCAATCTCGCGCAGATGGGGCGGTTGATGCGTGACCGAAACGCCATCGATGAAGATCTCCCCCGCGTCGGCCTCGGCAAAGCCGGCGATCAGGTTGAGCACCGTGGTCTTGCCGCAGCCAGAGGGCCCCAGCAGCGTGATGAACTCGCCCCGCGGGATTTCCAGCGAGAGGTCGTGCAGGACGGTCTGCGCCTGATACCTTTTGACGACGCCCTTCAGGGCAAGCGCGATGGGCTGGCTTGCGGATCGGCTGGGATCCGCAACGCCAGAGGGGTCGGCTGGATTCATGATTGCCTGGTTCGGGGTGGGCTAGGGCGCGTGGGGTCGAGAATAAAGCATGCCCTATCCCCAGCCCCTTTGTAGAACCCGAAGCCCTCCCTCAAGAAATCGGAAGCACCCAGGCCCAGGCGGGGTTTTCGCCGTTTGACATTTCCGATGCGAGGACCTCAGGAAATCTTGATGGCTAAACGCCACCCCGCCGGGTCAAACTCACGCATCCTCAAGTGGCCAGCATGCCTTCACCCTTACCGGAGCACGCAATGTCAGCGCAAAAGATCAACACCCTTGTCGTCGGCGGCGGCCAGGCCGGCATCGCCATGAGCGAGCACCTCAGTGCGATGGGGGTCGAGCACGTGGTGCTGGAGCGGAGCCGCATCGCCGAGCGCTGGCGCTCGCAGCGGTGGGATTCGCTGGTCGCCAACGGCCCCGCCTGGCACGACCGGTTCCCACGGCTCAAGTTCGACGACGTAACACCGGAGACCTTCCCCACCAAGGAGCGAATGGCGAAGTACCTCGAGGATTACGCGAAGCTGGTGTCTGCGCCGATCCGCACCCAGGTCGAAGTCAAGGAGGTGGTGCGAAACGTTGGCCGGCCCGGCTATCGGGTGACGACAACGAGCGGCACTTACGACGCTGACAACGTGGTGGTGGCCACGGGCCCCTTTCAGGCCCCCGCCGTCCCGGCGCTGATTCCGACCACGGAACCTGTTCACCAGCTGCACTCGTCGGATTACAAGAATCCGGGGCAGCTTCCAGCCGGTGCCGTGCTGGTCATTGGCGCGGGCGCCTCCGGCTCCCAAATCGCGGAAGAGCTCAAGAGGGCGGGCCGCTCCGTTTATCTCTCCGTCGGCGAGCACTACCGCCCGCCGCGCGCCTACCGCGGTCGCGACTACACGTGGTGGCTCGCCGCGCTGGGCCTCTGGGACGAGGTTCGCGTGCGGCCCAAGAAGCAGCACGTCGCATTTGCGGTAAGCGGCTACGACGGCGGCAAGACAGTGGACTTCCGCCGCCTCGCCCACGCAGGCATCACCCTCGTGGGCATGACCCACAGTTACAACAATGGGACGATCCAATTCGAGAACCGCCTGGCCGCTGACATCGCCGAGGGTGATCGCGCCTACTTTGACGTTCTGCGCGAGGCCGATGCCTACATCGAGGAGAACGGCCTGGACCTGCCGCCCGAGCCGACGGCCTGGGAACTGCTCCCCGACCCGGACTGCGTGAAGAACCCCATCCTTGAACTGAACCTTGGCCAGGCTGGCATCGCCACGGTTCTGTGGGCCACCGGGTTCAAGTCCGACTACCGCTGGCTCAAGGTCGATGCCTTCGACGAGAAGGGCTCGCCGGTTCACAAGCGGGGCATCTCGGCGCACAACGGCCTGTACTTCCTCGGGCTGCCGAACCTGGTGAACCGGGCGTCCTCGTTCATCTATGGCGTGTGGCATGACGCGAAGTACATCGCCGACCACATCGCCCAGCAGACTGCCTACGACTTCTACGCGCCTTCGTCGCAGCCCACCGCCGCACGTCGATGAAGGAGTTCACGTGTGTCGAGGAATTGCGAGGCATCGCCCGGCGGCGTGTGCCCCGCATGTTCTACGACTACGTGGATGGCGGGTCGTGGACTGAATCCACCTACCGCGCCAACGAGGCGGACTTTCGCAAGCTTGAGTTCCGGCAGCGCGTTGCCGTCGATATCTCGAAGCGCAGAACCGCGACGACGATGATCGGGCAGGCGGTGAGCATGCCGGTGGCCATTGCCCCTACCGGCCTCACCGGCATGCAGATCGCCGACGGGGAAATCCTCGCTGCCCGGGCTGCCAAGCGCTTCGGCATACCGTTCACGCTATCGACCATGAGCATCTGCTCCATGGAGGCGGTGGCTGAGGCTACGCAGCGACACCCGTTCTGGTTCCAGGTTTACGTGCTGCGAGACCGCGGGTTCGTGGCAAGCCTCATAGAGCGCGCCCGGGCTGCCAACTGCTCGGCTCTGATGGTCACGATGGATCTCCAGGTCTTCGGCCAGCGGCACAAGGACAAGAAGAACGGCCTCTCCCTGCCGCCGAAGATGACACTACGCAACATCGTCGACATGGCCATGCGGCCACGCTGGTGCCTCGGCATGCTGGGCACCCGGCATCGCCAGTTCGGCAACATCATCGGCCACGTCGACGGCGTGAGCGACATGGGGTCGCTCGTGGAATGGACCGCGCAGCAGTTCGACCCGGCGCTTTCCTGGCGCGACGTGGAATGGATCAAGGAGCGTTGGGGCGGGCCGCTGATCGTCAAGGGGATCCTCGATGCGGAAGACGCTAGGCTCGCCGTCGACAGTGGCGCCGATGCGGTCATCGTGTCCAACCACGGGGGCCGGCAACTGGACGGTGCGCCCTCCTCCATCTCAGCGCTGCCCCCGATCGTGGAAGCAGTGGGCGGGCGCGTGGAAGTTCACATGGATGGCGGCATCCGCTCGGGCCAGGACGTGTTGAAGGCCATCGCCCTCGGCGCGCGCGGCGTCTACATTGGGCGGGCCATGATGTACGGGCTGGGTGCCTGTGGCGAGGCAGGCGTTGCCGAGGTGTTGCGCATCATCCGCAATGAGCTCGATCTTTCCATGGCCTTCTGCGGCAAGACCGATGTGCGGCAGGTGGATCGGAGCATCCTGCTGCAGCGGTGAGTACGCCTCGCCGCGCGCCGCCCTACGCTGTCAGTGGCAAAGGGAATCAGCCAGCGCCGTGAGCAGGGCGTCGCAGGTGGCAAGCTGAGACAGCTCGACATATTCATCGGCCTTGTGCGCTACGCCAATGCTGCCGGGGCCACACACCAGCACGGACGTCGCCCGCCAGCTCTGCTTGAAGAGGCCACCCTCGCTGCCGTAATCCACCCTGGTGCAGGCTGTGCCTTTCGGCAGCAACGCCGCCAGCCGGGCGATGGCCTCGGCATCGTCATCGCTTCGCAGCCCCGGGTAGCCGTTGACCTGCTCGACGGTGGGTGCAGCGCGCTCGACAGCCGGCCCGGCTTCCCGCATGCGCTGCGCCGTGCGCTCGAGAATCCGCGCCACGATGGCCTCGGGGTTGTCCTCGAGCACGTTTCTCACTTCGAAGCTCACCTCGCAACGGTCCGGCACGACGTTGAGCGCCACGCCGCCCTGAATGACCCCGGCATGCACGGTGGTGTAGGGAATCGAGTAGCCCTCATCGCGCGGTCCGCTGTCGGCAAGCTCCCGCTGGATGTCCCGCATCGCCGCCACCAGATCGGCCGCCGTGTGGATGGCGTTCGCGAAACGCGGCGCGAGACCCGAATGCCCGGCCTGGCCGCAGCACACAGCGCGATAGGCCGCCTTGCCCTTGTGGCCCGTGCCGATCTGCATCAGCGTCGGCTCGCCCACGAGGCACAAAGACGGCGCCGGCATCTTTCCTTCCAATGCGCGCAGCAGGTGGCGAACCCCCACGCAGCCGACCTCCTCGTCGAAGGAGAGCGCCAGTTGAAGTGGGCGCTTCAGCGGCAGGGCTGACGCGCGAACCATCGCGGCCACGGCGCATGCGACGAAGCCTTTCATATCGGCGGTGCCCCGCCCGTAAATACGCCCGTCGCGCTCGGCGGCCTCGAACGGGGGCATGGTCCACGGCTGACCGGTGACCGGTACGACGTCCGTGTGGCCCGAGAGCATCACGCCCGACACGCCTTCGGGGCCGACGCTCGCGAAGAGGTTGCTGCGCTTGGGGTCCTGCGGGTCCGCCACGAGCGTCGACGAGATGCCCGCCTTCGCGAGGATCTCCTTCACCAACTGGATCAACTCGATGTTCGGCGTGCGCGAGACCGAGGGGAAGGCAATCAGCTGCCGGAGCAGCGCAAGGCTCTGCGTTACTGCCGGCCCGCTCATGCGCGAGTGCCCTTGCTGAACGGGATCACCGAGGGCGCCTCATCGGCGGGAGGCGTGGCAAGCCGCGGATCGAAGAAGCTCGGCGCACTCATCCCCGGAATGTACTGGTCTGAAATGTAGGAGCGGCAGCGCTGCATGAACACCTGCACCAGGCGCGATTGCCGCACGGGCTTGTAGGAGGCGAGCCCCAGCAGCATCGGGCGGTGTTCACCCACGAGGCGCAGGCGGACGGTGCGCTTGCCGTCGAGCGCCAGGAAGGACTTCGGGCGGACGTTGAACAGCGCATAGCCGATGCCGTTGGCCACCATCGAGCGCACGACCTCCTCCGAGCGCGAGCGGGCCACGATGTTGGGCGTGAGCCCCTGCTTGGCAAAGATGGAGAGGAAATACTGCCGGCTCATCGGGAGGTCCAGCAGCACCATCGGGAGCGGCGCAAGCTCCTCCAGCGAGATGGCCGCTTGCTGCGCCAGGGGGTGCAACTCCCCCAGCAACGCGTACGGGGGCAAGGTGGCCAGGGTCTCGAAGCTGACATCCTCGGGCACCTGCAGGTCGTAGGTGATCGCGAGGTCGATCTCGATCGAGTAAAGCTTGTCCATCAGCACCGACTGGTCGCCCTCGATCATCTCGACGTTGACCTTCTCGAACGCCCGGCCAAAACCGAAGATGACCTCCGGTGCCACCAGGGGTGCCAGCGACTGGAAGCAGCCTACGCGCAGCGGGCCCTCGATCGAATTGCTCGAGTTGGCGGAGATCTCGTAGAGGCGTGAAGACCGCTCGAGCAAATCCTCACAGTGCTGAAGCGCGATGCTGCCGATGGGCGTGAGCGAGAGCCCCTTGGACGGGTGACGCACAAAGAGCTGCACCCCCAGCTCGGCCTCGATGTGCGCGATGGCCGCGGAAATCGATGGCGAGGAGACGTGGATCTGGCTCGAGGCCGCCGCGATCGTGCCGCACTTCGCGGCCGCGACGAAATATTCCATCTGCCTCAGGGAGACGCGGTACAGCATGGGGACGGGCCTGCGGAAAGAGTCAGGAATTCTACCCCCCGTGCGGGGCGATTCAGAGGTCGCCGGGTACCCCGTATGTGGGTGCCGCCCTGGGGTCCTTGGCGCGCGTGATGTAGGCCTGCTCCTGGGGCTCGTAAAGCTTCCAGACCGAGTAGAGCGCCTGGACCGGGTTGTCGTCGACCCAGTCCAGACGAAGATCGACGGAGGGCCAGCTGAGGTCACCCACGACCAGGAGGCCCGCCGAGTGCACCGGGCCCTCCTCACCGCCCGCCGCCTGCCCGGCAAGCATCGCGAGCATCAGGCGCTCGGCCAACGAACCCTCGGACACCTCGAAAGCCCTGAGCATGGCTGCGGGAACTCCCGTGTTGGCCAACAAATTGCCCGCACAAGCCGCCTCGGCCCCCACTGCCGTGGCCAGCGTGCCGAGTGCCCTCGAACCCGTAAACGCAGCAGGCGTGCCACCCGAGTTGATGGCCATCAGCTGGCGATACTCGATGTGGGGCTTGCTTTGCAGCTGCGCGAGCGCCTCCTGCGGGGAAGCGCCGCCGGCCATGAGGTCCAGAGCCGCCACGCCCAGCGCTGGATCCGTGATGTTCTGGCTTACCGCAGCGCCCACCCCAGCGCGAACCCGGATGCAGCGGGAAGCCACAGCCGGCGACGAAGAGGAGACTGCCGCGCCGAACCGGCCCGTTCGGCCGCAGCGGGCAACGATGGAAAACGTCATGCGTGCTGAGCCGCGCTCAGTCCGGAATCACGGCGATGGCGTCGATCTCGACCAGCCACTCGGGCCGTGCCAGCGCCGAGACGACGATGCCGGTAGAGACGGGGAAGACGCCCTTGAGCCACCGGCCGACCACCAGGTACACGGCCTCCCGGTACCGGGGATCCGTGAGATAGATGGTGATCTTGCAGATGTCCTGCAGCTCGCCGCCGGCTTCCCTGAGCAGCATGGCGATGTTGGCCATCGCCTGCTCCGCCTGGCCGCCAGCGTCCCCGATGGCCACGCTCTCGGAGGTGTCGAGGTTCTGGCCGATCTGGCCGCGGAGGAAGACCATCTGGCCACGGGCCACCACCACCTGGCACAGGTCGTTGTCCAGTTTCTGCTCGGGGTAGGTCTTCTTGGTGTTGAAGGTACGGAAGCGCTTGTGTTTCATGGGCTCAGGGCGGGCAGTCGAGGGGGGTTCGGATGGATTGCATGGTGCCCCAAAACGGGGAGCGCGGGCGTTAGCCAAAAGCTAACGGCACCGGAACGAGGCGTCAAAAAAAGCGAAGCGCCCGTAAGGCAAAGACTTCGCAAAAAGCCGTTGCCTTTTAATCATTTGGCCGGCACGCTAACCGAGGCGCTCGAAACGGCGTTTCCTCCAACCTCATGATGATTGGAACCTAAACATGATCAAAAAGTATCTCGCTGGTGGCGTGCTGGCTGCGCTCATGGCGGTGGGCAGCGTGGCGCAGGCGCAGGACGCCCTGGTGGTGAGCACCTGGGGCGGAAGCTTCCGCGACCTGATCGACGAGAACATCAGCAAGGAATTCACGCGCCAGACGGGCGTGCCCGTGAAGTACGTGACGGGCGGCACCATCGACCGCCTGAACAAGGCGAAGCTTGCCGGCAGCAACCCGGAAAGCGACATCACCTTCACCACGTCGCACATCGGCTTCCTGTACGTCGCGAGCAACCTGTTCGAGCCGCTCGACTTCAAGAAGATCCCGAACTACGCGAACATCGTCGAGCGCGGCAAGCTGAGCCCGTTCCACATCGGCTCGTGGGCTTACGTCTACACGATCGGCTACCGCCCGGACCTCGTGCCCGCGAACATCAAGTTCGACTCGTGGAACGACCTCTGGAACCCAGCGCTCAAGGGCAAGCTTGCCTCGCCCGACTTCGACCCCAGCCACATCATCACGGTCTCGGCGATTCTGTCCGGAGCGGACGCCAAGTCGTGGGCCAAGGGGCAGGACAAGCTCAAGGCGCTGAAGCCCAACTTCAAGGCTTTCTACACCAACGACGCCAACAGCCAGCAGCTGATCGCCACGGGCGAGACGCCGGTGCAGGTGCTCCTCTCGATGAACGCCTACTACATGATCTCGCAAGGCGTGAAGATCAACGTCGTGATCCCCAAGGAAGGCGCAGTGCTCGGCATCGACTCCATGGGAATCATGAAGGGCACGAAGCGCCAGGAGCTCGCCTACAAGTTCATGAACATCGCGCTCTCTCCAGACGTGCAGTCCAAGATCGTCGCCATGAAGAAGGCGAGCCCCATCATCAAGAACGCCAAGGTCTCGCCGGAAGACGCGAAGCTGCCCGGCGTGTTCACCACCGAGCAGCAGTGGAACACCCAGGCGATCCTGATCGACCACAAGTTCCGCGCCGAAGAGACGGCGGCGTGGCGCAAGTGGTTCACTGAAAACATGATGAACTGATTTGGCTGCCTGACCACCCATCGCCCCCGCCCCTTGCGGGGGCGATGCATTTCTGGATTGCCATTCCCGTACGAGGCGACGCATGCGATCCCGGCTGAAGTTCTTCCTGGTCTTTCCCTCGGTGCTGGTGGCGCTTGGCGTCTGTGTCGCACTGCTGAGCGTCTTTCAATTCAGCCTGCGTGCGTACATTCCAGGCTCGCTCGAGGTCGGTGGCTTTACCCTCGCCAACTTCACCGGGCTCTCCAAGCCGATCTACCAGACCGCCTTCTGGAACACGCTCGCGCTGAGCGTTGAAACGACGCTCTGGACCCTGCTTGTCGGATATCCGCTGGCCTACGCGCTGGTGCGCGTGCGCGACCGCCTGCTCAAGTCCTTCATCCTCATCGTCTCCATCACACCGCTGTTTCTCGGCGAGATTGTCCGCACCTACACCTGGATCATCGTTCTTGGCAGCAACGGCTTTGCCAATTCGCTGCTGCTGAAAATGGGGCTCGTCGACACGCCCTTGCCGCTGATGTTCACCAAGCTGGGCGTGCTGATCGCCCTCGTGCACATCACCATTCCGGTGGTGGTGCTCATGCTGGCAACCGGCATCGCGCACATCGACCGGGATTACGAGAAGGCCGCGCAGAGCCTCGGTGCCGGTCCCATCCAGACCTTTCTGACCGTGACGCTGCCCCTATCCATGCCAGGCATCATCGCGGCCATGACCACCTCGTTCGCCTGGACGTTCAGCGCCTTCGCCACGCCGCAAATGATCGGTGGCGGCCGCGTGCCAACCATTTCGACTCTCGTCTACCAGCTCGGGCTGGCATCGACGAACTTCCCCTTCGCCGCGAGCTTGAGCGTGGCGGGGCTGCTATTCACCACGGCTGCGCTAGCCATGATGGGCGTGGGAACCCGGCGCCTGAAGAAACTGGGGGCTCACTGAGATGAAGCATCGCCCCTCGCTCCCCCTGGCATTGCGCATCGCCGGACCTGCACTGATCGTGCTGCTGCTGGGCTTCGTGCTCCTGCCCGTGATCGTGGTGACCATCGCGTCGTTCAACGAGAAGGCCCTTCTGTCATTTCCGCCGCAGAGCTGGTCGCTCAAGTGGTTCGAGCGCGCGCTTACCTATCCCGATTTCCGCGGCGGCTTCCGCGCCAGCATCATCGCCACCCTGTGGTCCTCGACGATCGCGCTCGTGATCGGAACCGGCATGGCCATTGCCATCAAGCGATTCGAATTCCCCGGCAAGAACACGCTCGAGGCCATCCTGCTTTCCCCCCTCGTGATTCCGCACTTCACTCTGGGGCTCGGCCTGCTCATCCTGGTGTCGCAACTGGGGGCGGGACGGGGGTACGGCCTGCTGATCGCCTGCCACGTCATGCTGGTGCTGCCCTTCGTTCTGCGCAGCGTCTATGTCTCGATGGAAAACCTGGACGAGCGGCTCGAGCAGGTGGCGAGCAGCCTGGGCGCATCGCCCGTGCGGGTGTTGTTCACGATCACGGTACCGCTGCTCTCGCCCGGCCTTTTTGGGGGATGGCTCTTTGCCGCCATCATGTCATTCAGCGAATTCACCGCATCGCTGTTCGTCACGACGCAAGCAACACAGACCCTGCCCGTGGCCATGTACAACTACGTGCGCGAGTATGCAGACCCGACGTTGGCAGCGCTTTCCGTGCTCTATATCTTTACGACTGCCGTGGCGCTGATCATCGCCAATTTTTTCCTCGGGTTGGGAAGGATTCTCAACATCGAGGAAAGCCACTGAGCTTCGCGCTGCTGAAGCCGGCTACATTCCGCTTTCGTACGCGGCAAGCCGCCGCTGTTCCCGCGGACTGAAATGACGGCTGCGTAGCATCTCCAGTGCAACGCGCTGGCTGGGTGTCGTGGTTGCCGGGATGCGCAGCGGCCCCTCGGGGAGGCGTAACAAAAGGCGTACCTCTTCCTCGTATTGCCCGATACGGCTCGCCCAAGCCCGTTCCTCGCCGTCCAACTGTTGCAAGCGGCGCGTGGCGTCCGGCGAGAACTGCAACACTCGAAACTGGTAAACGTCTTGCTCGTTCGCGCCTGAGGCGCGCATCAGCGCAACCTGCGTCTCCACGTTCTGTATCCGCCTTGGCGCCTCCCGCTCCTCCGCAAGGGCGCTCGGCAACCCCAAATCGAGCTGCGCAAAAATTGCCTGCTTCTCGGCCAGACTCAGCGCTTCACTCTCGAAAATCGCCAGCCGGCGTATGGCTTCGGCATCTCGGCTTTCAGCCAAGCCAAAGAGCGATGCCACCTCATAATCGGAAAAGAACTGCGAGCGCAGGGCGCGCACGCGCTGCAGCCTCGCCTCCAGCCGAGCCGAGGTCGCCTTCCCTCCGGCCTCAGCGCCCGCCTCACCCAACTCAAGCGTTAGCAGCGCCCGCTTGTAATCGATATACCGAGCCAGGAGCCGCTCTGCCTGCACGAGCGCTTCCGGGGAAGAGGCCAATCGACGGCGAAGATCCTCACCGATGGCTGCCACGATCTGGTCGACCGACTTTTCGCCCTGCACCGACAGGTAGTAGTCGAAGAGGTAGAGCAGCTCGGGATCAGGCAGCAAGGTGCCCCCTCGCACAGTCAATCGCCCGTCCGGGTAGGTGCCGCGCAACGATGCTGCGAACGTGTGAACCTCTCCTCCCAGCGGCCCTAAGGAGTCAGAGCGGCCCGCCTCTGGCACCTCGGCCAACCGTGTACCCACGAAAGAAGACATCAGCACAACCAGCCCGACCGCAAGCGCGACCCCACCCGCTCGCCTCATAGCCCCATGCCTTTCAGGCGGTTTGCGTGCTGGCGATAAATCGACACAGGACTCACCGCAAACAGATTCACGATCCCGAGGCTCTGGTTGATTTCATCCGTGTGGTTCATGGGATAGTCGTCTCGGATCACCCTCCCGAGCCGGCTCGAGCATGACGACACAAGGCCATCGTTTTTTGCCGAACCGAACACCAGCCCGGTGATTGCGAGCAATGGGTCCACAGGGTCCAGGATATTGGTGTAGGTGGAGGCTCCGCTCCACGAGAAATAGAAGACGCCGTCCACTTCGTGCGCGCCCTCGCCACATTCACTCAGGGGTACGCCCTGCGGGTGGGCAGTATTGAAACGAGCCGCGCCTGCCGTGGACAAGGACACCTGGGCAGCCGTCCAGTCCTGGGGCAAATCCCGCCGGCCTGTCAGGAGCGACAACAACGCGCCGATGCCGTCAGCGATCACAGAAAGGACACCGTTCGACATCGAGCCGAGCGGCGCGATGCCCAACAACATGTCGGATATCGCCGAACCCTTGTTGACGCCCCCCTACTGAAGTGACCGACGCCACCAAGTCAGGCCGCACGGACGCCACATAACGCGCCGTGGGGGCGCCATGGCTGTGGCCGATCAGGTTGACTTTGTCTTCCCCGGTTACCGCGATGATTCTTTTGACTTCGAGCAGCAGCTGCTCACCACGTGCCTCGGTGCTGTTGATGGCAGAAAGCTGGGGGGTGAACACCATGGCGCGCCCGGAACGCAAAGCGGCGGGGATGCCGTGAAAGTATTCGAAGAACCCGATGTTGTCGAAACCCAGGAAACCGTGGACCAGCACGATCGGATATCGGGTGTGGGTATAGCCTGCCGACACGCCTTCGCGCAGCGTGACTTTTGTCCCTGCGTCGGCACTGGTGCACCCCGACAAGCCCGCCAGCACGGCGAGACCAAGGGCGCCAGCGAGAAGCCAGGCGCGGTTGCTTTTTAGGCGATCCCGGATCGTCATCATTGGGGCACCGAGGTGGCATCCGACAGGTTGTCGCTGGCGACGATGGGCACGCCGTTAGCCAATGCCGGCACCAGCCACGGAATCCACTGCGCCGGCCGACGATTGAGCGCCACCGTCGAGGTCAGCCCCGGCCAGGTCACCCTTTGGATCACCCTGCTCTGGTAGAAGGTCCCGTCCCCTCCGGACGTTCTCAGTACCCAAAGCGCGCGACTGCTGCCGGTGCCAGTCAGCGTAAAGTCGAGAACCACGCCCTCGTTGGGCACTGACGGAACGACCGACGGAGACACAGCCAAAAAATTGTTGGCGCCCGGATTGATGAACACCGACGTGGCCGCCCCCTCGAATTCGTGGCCGCCCAACACCAGGTCCAGCTTGCCGTCCTCGTTGACATCGACAAGCTCGACGGAGAAGAAGCCCGCACCGCGGATAGCAGATGGCAAACGCGGCACTCGCTCGCGCGTGAACTTCCCTACCCCGTCGTTCAGCAGCACATACGCGCGATCCGGGTCGAAGTTATTGACCACCACAACGTCGACCTTGCCATCCCCGTTCAAGTCTGCCGCTGCCGCGCCGTGATGAAACCCCACGTCGGCGGATGCGTCGCTGACGACATACGTGCCATTGGGCTGGCTGAGCACGACCTTGTTTGTCTCACCCGGGAACGGCGCGGCATCATAGCCGTGACAGGCCACGAAGATGTCCGGGCGTCCGTCCCCGTTGAAATCGGCCACGATGGCCTTGCGCGGGTGCAGGCAGCCGTTGGACTGCGGCATGACCGATGTGTTCAAGATGAAGGCGCCATCCGCCTGCCTGGCGAAGAACTCGAATCGGCTCGGCGTGGCCTGAGACGCGGGTAGTGAGGCGTTGTAGGTCAGGACGGCGCGGAACAGGTCTAGGCGCCCGCTTCCGGCGAAGTTGCCATACGCTCGAACCGTGTTGTCCCCGCCCGGCAGTGATTGCGGCGACAGGCCAATCGCCTTGTAGTTGGCGTAGGAATCACCGGCAATGGCGGGAGGAGGTGGCGCCGGAACGGCCGGCTGAGGCGCAACCGCGCCCTCGCCTACGCCCCCACAGGAGATCAAAGAGGCCAGAATCGTTGCGGCAAAAACCCGGCTGCAGACGGGCATCGTCGTGGGGCCGCTCTAGCCCGTCAGCGAGTGCGCCGGTATGCCAAGAATCCGAACAGGCCGAGCAATCCCGACAGCAGCATCATCGCCCACTCGGAAAGGGTGGGAATGGCCGTTGCGTCGCCACCCACCCCAACCCCGCCGGGGTCCGCAATCAGGCCATTGGCCGCCAAGTCGTTGTCACCCAGTGCGCCATCGGTCAACGTGAGCGTGACGGTGTTGCCGCTGATCACCGCATTGGGATACACGTACCAGTGATCCGCATCACCCACCCGCTCTTTTCCGTATTTCCAGTACTTGGCGCCCGCCGGTAACGGTTGAGAGTACGTGATGGTGACCTGGGTGCTGGATCCGGGAGTGCCGCTATTCAGGTTCAGTGCCAGCACGCCGTTGGGAAGCGTCACTCCAGCAGGCGGCGTTGCAGGCGGCGTGTTGCTGAATGCCGCACTTTGCACCTGCCACGCCGCCGCACCGCTGCTGTTTGATGCATCACCCACCCGTGCAGTCCCAGACCCGGCTGTGCTGTTCGGTGCGCTGCACGATGCAGTCGTGCCGCCACCACTTCCAGCACAACTCCAAGTCCAAGGGCTTGCGGATGCAACGCTGCTGGCCGTGCCGGCACTGCACAGATTCGCCGAAGGCTTCAGGGCAGAGGCAACACCGTTTGCCGTGCCACAAGCCCCATTCACGGCCGAGGTCGGCGTCACCGAGTTTGAAGCGGCAGAGGCTGATCCGGTTCCTGCGCTGTTGGTGGCAGTCACCGTGAAGGTGTAGGCCGTTCCGTTCGTCAACCCAGTCACCGTGATCGGGCTGGATGCCCCTGTGCCAGTCAGGCCCCCGGGGTTGGATGTGACCGTATAGCCGGTGATTAAGGCTCCGCCGTTGTTGGCAGGCGCCGTGAACGTCACCGATGCTTGTGCATTACCGGCCGTGGCGGTGCCGATGGTCGGTGCGCCGGGTACTACCGCGTTGACACTAATTGAAACCGTGGCTGTCGCAGAACCCGAAGTTGATCCAGTAGCTGTTACCGTGTAGTTGACAGAAGATTGAGCTGAAGCAGGCGTTCCACTGATCACACCAGTCGATGAATTTATGGAAAGACTAGAAGGTAAAGCCGGGCTAACCGAGTAGCTTACTGTACCTGTCAGACCCGTCTGCGTGAAGGCGGTCGTGGCAGTAATTGGTATACCGACTGTTCCATTTACTGTTTGAGAAGAAGGGGTGAGGGAGATTGGTGTGCCCGGCACTGTCAAAAGCGGGGAAACAGCAAAATACCCGCGCCCCGAAAGACGACCACCAGCGGCACCATTGTCAACCCAAGCCGTAGTACCAGTACCACCGCTATAGCCAGACCAAACACTTGCAGCACCAAGTTTGTTTGATGCAGAAGGACCCTGGTAGGTACACCCCGTGTTGGTCCATCCACCATCGGCGCCCGCACCAGATTCATTCCGAATCTGTGTGAGGAGAGGCACGGTTTGTGCCGAATAAAGGGAGCTTGCAGCACTAGCAACACGCGTGGGAGTGCCAGAGGCAACAGTGTAGACAGGCTTCGTTAAATCTTGGGAAGCCCCGTCCAAAAAAGGCTTGCATTGATCATCTGTGGCAGTGGCACCAACGGCCAGAAACTGGTTAGAAAGGGTCTGTATACCTGAAACTGTTGATGATGCCGCCTTAGATTGAACCCACGAGTTGTAAACCGATATGTTTGCTGAACTTCCGTCAGGAGGACCACCACTAAATGATGTAACAAAAATAATATAGAACTTATCTCCAGGATTCAATCCAGACGGCACTAGACCTGCAGGAGCATCAAGAGCTTTCGCTTGATGTGAAATCAAAGACAAAACACACGCAAGCAGGGTGATCAATAAGTTTTTTTTACCCACAAAAAACTCCTGTTACCTAATAAGCCGTTAAAACCCGAGAGATAACACCACCGATAATAACGCGCTGAAAGGCGCGTACTTAGTGGGTCGCTGGCGGAGAGGGTGGGATTCGAACCCACGGTACGGACAAGCCGTACTTCAGATTT
>JAFMJY010000025.1 GCA_017853245.1 Burkholderiales bacterium
GGAACTGACCTGGCAACCCGCAAAGACATCGCCACGTTTCTCGCCAACGTCGAGCGCCGGGCTTTCAGGCAAGCCATGTTTGCGGTGCACGACGAAGACGCCGCCCTCGACCTGGTGCAGGACGCCATGTTGCGGCTGACGGAAAAGTATGCCGGCAAGCCCGTGGAGGAGTTGCCGATGCTTTTTCACCGGATCCTGCAAAATGCCATCCGGGATCACTACCGCCGCACACAGGTTCGGAACGGGGCCATCACATCATGGTCGTCCCTTACCGATGACGACGAACAGGATCCGCTGGAGTTCTTGGCCGTTGAAAGCGCCGAAGCCATCGCGCCAACGCCGGCGGCCCAGTGGGAGCAAGCCGAGGTAATGGCCGCGATCGAGGAAGCCTTGGGAACCCTTCCGCCGCGTCAACGAGAAGCCTTCCTGCTGCGTTATTGGGAAGATTTGGACCTTCGGGAAACCGCCCAAGCCATGGGCTGCTCGGAAGGTAGCGTCAAAACGCACTGCTCCAGAGCTGTTCAAGCCCTGTCCAAGCTGCTGCGGTTGAAAGGTATAACGCTATGAATGAAAAGGAATTTTCAGAAAAGCTCCGTCCCTGGCTCGATCGCTCAGCCCGGGAGGTGGGCGACCTGCAGGCCGTCCGGCTCAAGGCGGCCCGCCTTCGGGCGCTGGAGGCTTACCAGGAGCCCCGGCTCTGGGGAATCCTGCCGGCGGGCATGGCTGCGCGAGTTTCGGCGCACCCAGCCATTTGGCACGGGCTGGTCTGGCTGCCGGTGGCTGCCCTGGTCACGTTTTTCGGCATGAAGGCACTGGCCCCTGCCCCGGATCTTGGCGAGCTGGATGCGCAGATCCTCGCGAGTGAAGTGCCTCTCGAGGCCCTGGTGGACAAGGATTTTGGTGAATGGCTCAAGAACGCCCAACGCCGCTGAAGGCCGCGCTGCTGCTGGCGCTGGCCCTGTGCCTGTCGGGCGCGGCCTTCGCGCAGGATGAAAAGGCCGCCCAGCGCCTGCCCTGGTCCGAACTGCCCGTGCCGGAACAGCAGGTGCTTGCGCCCCTGGCGTCCGAGTGGGAAAGGCTACCCGGCTACCAGCAGCGCCGGCTGCAGGCCGCCGCCAAGCGCTATCCCGCCATGCAGCCCGATCAGCAAGAGCGGTTTCAGGCCCGGGTCCGGGAATGGGCCACCATGACGCCCGAGCAGCGCCGGGAGGCACGAGAACGCTTCAAGGGCGTGCAGAAGCTGAACGAGGAACAGAAGCGCGAGATGCGGCAGCGCTGGGTGGAGCGCCAACAGGGCAAGGGCGCGCCGGGCAAGGCGCCTTGACGCCCGCTGCGCCGGCCGGGCGCACGCCCGGCTGGTTTCGAAGGCTTGCCTGCGCGGTATACGACGCACTGCTGGTCACCGCCTTCGTCCTCATCGCATCACTTCCGGTCGCGGCACTCGCCGGCGATGTCGCGAGCGGCTGGCGCCTGCAACTCTTTCGCCTGTACGTCTTCGCGGCAATCGGGGCGTACTTCGTCATTTCGTGGAGCCGCGGCGGCCAAACACTGGCCCTCAAGACGTGGCGCATGCGCATCGAGCGGGCCAATGGCGGGCCTGTCACGCCCCGCGTCGCCCTGCATCGCTTTCTGCTCGCCACACTGGGGGCACTCCTGCTGGGTGCCAGTTACCTGTGGGCGTTCTTCGATCGCGACAAGCAATTCCTGCACGACCGTCTCGCCGGCACTCGCCTCATCGACATCCGCTGAGCGTCAGCGCCGCTCGGCGTAGGCAAGCCCCCCCAGGGCGAAGGCGAGGAAGATCAGCGTCGGCATCCCCGCCGACACACCGGCCGGCCAATCGTTCAGCAGGCCCAGGTGCGAGAAGAGGCGCCCGGCAAAGTGGAAACCTACGCCAATCAAGATGCCCAGAACAATGCGCACCCCGGAGCCACCCGTCCGGCTGGTGCGCAGGGCAAAAGGAATCGCGAGCACCATCATCACGAGCGCCGCCAACGGGTACAGCGCCTTCTGCCACAGCGCGATCTCGAAGCGCGTGGTTTTTTGCCGGTTGTCGCGCAAATGATCGATGTAGGAGACCAAGTTGAGCACTGACATGCGCTCGGGCACGATGCGAAGCACCGACAGGATGTCTGGCGTGAGCGGGGACACCCAGGTGGTCGAGGGCAATCGCTCCAGCACGGCTCGTCCCCCCTCAAAGCGCGTCACCTCCACGTCCGAGAGCGCCCATCGATTTGGCCCTGCGTAAACGCCTCGGCTAGCCCGGCTGATGGCCTCGAGGCGAAAAGCCTCGTCAAACTGATAAATGCGCAGATTCACCAGCGCGGTGTCTGCCGTGACATCCTGGATGTTCACAAAATTCCGGTCGTCCTTAACCCAAAAACCCGAGCGAAACTCGCGAGCTACGATTGCCGTGGTGGCCTTGAGCCGCACGCTCTTGGCGGCGTCTTCTGAGAAGGGCGCGATGAATTCCCCGGTCGCCACCGTCAGGGTGGCCACCACGCACCCCGCCCCGCCCACGTAGGCCGCAAGCCGGGCCATCGAAAGGCCCGAGGCGCGCATCACCGTGAGCTCGGACTGGTCGGAGAGTCGAGACAAGACGAAAAGTGTGCCGATCAGTGCTGCTGCGGGCAGCAGGACGTACGCATGCGCTGGAAGAGACAGAAGCACGTAGATCAGCATCACCGCCATGCGGTAGCTGCCCTTGCCGACGTCGTCCAGCTCGCGGATGAGGTCGAAGAATGCGAAAAGCGCGAGCAGGCCGGCCAGCACCAGCAGGCTTGCGAGCAGGATCTCCCGCGCGATGTAGCGGAAGAGCATGGCCCGCCGCTCAGGCGCCCCGCACGACGTTGGCGAGCGCGACGAGCGTGAGGATCCAGGCCCAGAGCAGCAGCCCGAAGGCCACGAACGGGATGTGCCGGTCCGGGATGAACGCCGGCATCAGGAAACGTGTGGCCCGCGTCACGGGCGAGGTGACGATACGAAAGATCTGGTAAACCACGTTCTGGTCACGCCCTGCGCCGGAGAACAGGCCAACGATCGCCTGCCCCAGGTAGGCGAAGCCCGCCACCTCGATGAGGGCCTTGGCGGCGCGAAGAAGAAATTCCGGGTCCATGAAAGAAAAAGCCCGCGCCGGAAGGGCGCGGGCTGATTGTGGCACGTCGGGCGAAGGTCAGGTCGCCGTGGTGTCGATGTCGCCTTCCAGGTTCGGGTAGCGGACGTGGTCCACCAGCTCCTGAGTGGCCTGGTCTGGCGCCGGGGTGATGAGGCTCACGATGACCATGGCCAGGAACCCCGCCGGCACGCCGAACATGCCTGCCGAGATCGGCTCAAGTCCGAACCACTTCTGGATCGGCGTGGTGCCGAACCACTGGATGAACACCGGGTAGGTGTGGACCATGTAGTACAGGCAGACGCCCAGACCCGTGAGCATGCCCACGACCGCCCCGATCTTCGAGGTGCGCTTCCAGAACACCCCCAGCACCAGCGCCGGGAAGAACGCCGACGCCGCGATCGAAAACGCCGCACCCACAAGGAACAGGATGTTGCCCGGCTTCAGCGACGTGACGTAGGCCGCAACGATCGCCACCCCAAGGAGCAGAACCTTCGACACCGTGATGCGAACAGCCGGCGACGCCTTCGGGTTGATGATCTTGTAGTAGAGGTCGTGCGAGAGGGCGTTGGCCATCGTCAGCAGCAGGCCGTCCGCGGTGGAGAGCGCCGCAGCCAGGCCGCCCGCCGCCACCATGCCCGAGATCACGTAGGGCAGGCCGGCAATCTCCGGCGTGGCCAGCACGATGAGGTCGCCGCCGATGACGATCTCGGCCAGTTGCACAATGCCATCCTTGTTGATGTCGGTGATGCTCAGCAGCGACTTGTCCACCGCCTGCCACGCGTTGACCCACGCTGGCAATTCGGAGAACTTGGAGCCGACAACCAGCGTGTAGACGTCGTACTTGGCAAGCACCGCCAGTGCGGGGGCCGTGAAGTAAAGCAGGAAGATGAAGAAGAGCGACCAGAACACGGACACGCGCGCCTCCTGCACCGAAGGCGTGGTGTAGTAGCGCATCAGGATGTGCGGCAGCGAGGCGGTGCCGATCATCATGCAGAAAACGATGCCGATGAAGTTCAGGCGCGCCGTGTCCCGTGCCTTTTCATCCTTGCCCGGGAAAGGCGTGGCGTGCGGGCGCGGCGGGTTGGCGCGTGCAGCCAGCCCCTTTTCCGCAGTCCACGCCTTCTTGGCTGCATCCGCGTCGGCGGGGTAGGCCTTGAGCGCCTTCTCCGCCGCGTCGATGTCTGCCGGCGGGGCAGAGGCAGCCTTCAGGTCCTCCACCTTCTTGGAAAGCTCGTCCTTGCCGGCCTGGTAGCTGGCGGGCAGGCCCTTCAACTTCTCGTCGGCAGCCTTGGACCGGTCCGCAAAGATCGTGCGCACTTCCTGCTCGCCCTTGTCGGCCGTGAGCACCTTCTCGCGCTCGGTGACCTTCTCGAGCACCGTGCCGTAGACCAGCTGCGGCACCGGCACGCCGGTGTGCTTCACCGACAGCCAGACCACCGGAATCATGTAGGCGATGATCAGGATGATGTACTGCGCGACCTGGGTCCACGTGACCGCCTTCATGCCGCCCAGGAAGGAGCAGACGAGGATGCCGGCGAGGCCGACGAACACGCCGATGCCGAACTCGAGGCCCGTGAAGCGGCTGGTGATGAGGCCCACGCCGTAGATCTGCGCCACCACATAGGTGAACGACGCGATGATCGCGGCGATGATGCCGATGATGCGCGGCAGGTTGCCGCCGTAGCGGGCACCCAGGAAGTCCGGGATGGTGAACTGGCCGAACTTGCGCAGGTAGGGCGCGAGCAGCAGCGCCACCAGCACGTAGCCGCCGGTCCAGCCCATGATGAAGGCAAGGCCGTCAAAGCCGGAGAGGTACAGCGTGCCGGCCATGCCGATGAACGACGCGGCGCTCATCCAGTCCGCGCCGGTTGCCATGCCGTTGAAGAGCGCGGGGACGCGCCGGCCGGCGACGTAGTACTCCGACACCTCCAGCGTGCGGCTCATGATGCCGATGCCAGCGTAAAGGACCACCGTGAAGAGCAGGAACGCATAGCCGATCCACTTGATCGGCACGCCCATCTGCTCGGCAATGGCCAGCAAAACCACGAAGGCGACGAAGCCCCCCGTGTAGAAGGAGTAATACTTCTTAAGCTGCTGCGTGAAGCTCTTTTGCGTAACGGCCATGTTAGTCCTCCTCCCCTTCGTGAACGCCATGATCGCGGTCGTTCTTGCGCATGGCGATCGCGTAGTAGCCGATGATCGCCACATACACGATGAGCGAGCCCTGGGCGGCCATGTAGAACGAGAACGGCCACCCGAAGAACTTGATCTCCGCGAGCGGCCTGGCGAACCAGATCACCACGAAAGTGGCCACGAACCAGATGGCTAGCAGAACCGCGGTGAGCCGCAGGTTCTTGTTCCAGTAATCCACGTGCGTTTGCGTGAGCTTCATCCCCTGCCTCCTTTTCCCATCTTTTTGTAACGTTATCGTCGGACGCCCCGCCAATTTCGGCGCGCTGGGGCTCTGCGTGGGCGTAGCGCCCCGTAATCTGCACGAAAGCGCCCGGGTCGTCTACTGGGTTTCAGGCGAGCCACCGCCCCTTCCCCACCAGGCCCAACAGGTCCTTCGCGGTGTGGGCGCCCAAGCGCGAAGCCTCGGGTTGGATGCACAGCAGCAATTGCGCCGTAGCAAGGCAGTCGGCAATGGCCCGGTGGCGATGCGCGATCTGGATATCGCGCTCCACAAGCCACGCATCGAGCCCGCGCGGTTTGTGACTGGCGATGGGCCAGGCGAGCGGGGCCACGTCGGCCAAGTCCAGCCAGGGCCGCTTGAACGCCACGCCCAGGGTGGCGGAGATGGCGCGCTGCAGCATGGCTTCGTCGAACGGAGCGTGAAAGGCCACCAGCGGGTCCTTGCCGATGAAGGCAAGAAAGTCGACCAGGGCCGAGGGGCTTTCCTCACCCTCGCGCTGCTCGGTGCCGCCGATGCCGTGCACCTCGATGTTGGGCGTGCTGCTCGCCTCCGCCTGGCGGAGCACGACCTCGAAGCTGTCGGCGAGGTCGATGGCCCCATCGACCACCGCCAGCGCCCCGATGGCGATGAGCCGGTCGCGCAACGGGTCCAGGCCGCTCGACTCGACATCGACCACCACCCACCGGCCCTCGCGCACCGGTCGACGGGCGTTGTATTCCGGCAGGTCGAGCCAGCGAGACAGCGCCGCGGCGACCGGCGGGTCCAGCGCCCGGCTAGGCCGGGGCCCGAACGGCCACAGGCGCCCGATGCCCACGCGTCTCCTACAACTGGTAGTCGAGCGCGATGCGGTTCTGCAGCTTGCGCGCGTGCCGAAGCGCTTCTCGCAAAATGCGCCGGTCGAGTGGGCTCAAGGCCTCCGGGTCGACCCGGTTCGGCTCGTCCCCGCTTCCGCCCCCTTCCCGCTCCAGCGCATCCTGCCGGCGCAACCGCAGCATCTGAATGAAGTGGAAAGCGTCGATGGCGGAGCCCACTTCGTCGTCGCTCATCTGGAGAACCGGGGCGACGCGGCGAAGGCGCTCGACAGTCGACACGCCGCCCACGCCGGCAGCGAGCGACAAAATGCGCGCGCAATCCACGAACACGCGAGCGGCCTGCTTCTTGAGGTCCACCGTGCCACCCTCGTTCTTCTCCACCACGATGCCGCCGAAGAAGCCGATGGGCGGGCGAACCTGGATTGCGTTGGCGGCCATCTGCCGCAGGAACACCGGGCGACCCTTGACGTTGGCCAGCAGGAAGTCGCGGAGCGAGTCGACCATCGCGCCATCGCCATGCAGCGCGCGGAAGTCGAAAAAGATCGTCGAGTTGAGAAGTGCCTGCGGGTCGGAGTTGCGAATCCAGTCATCGAAGCGGTGCTTCCACTCCGCGAGGCTCAGACACCACTGGGGGTTCCTCGCCATGATGTTGCCCTTGCAGAGCGGGTAGCCGCACTGGTCGAGCATCACGTTCACCCGATCAGCGAACGCGAGCAGGCGCTTGCGGGTCGCCTCGCGATCGACGCCCTCGCTATCCGGGAAGATGATGGCGTTGTCCTGGTCTGTGGCAAGCGTTTGTTCGCCGCGCCCCTCGCTTCCCAGCCCGATCCAGCAGAAACCGGTGTCGCTCACGTCGTCGGCCCGCAGGGCGAGCGCGATGGCCCGCTCGGCCACCCCGTCGTTGAGCGCCGAGAGAAATTGCGTGAGTTGCTCGGCAGCCACGCCCTGCCCGAGCATCGCCGCGCCTAGCGATCGCACTTCGCGGGCGGCGTGCGCGAGGTCCTCGATGGTCTCGGCCTTGGCAATGTCCTTGCGCAGGCCCTGCATCGACAGGCGCTGCAGGCCGAACAAGTCACGCTCGGAGATCACGCCGACGAACTGGCCGCCGTCCATCACCAGCAAATGGCGGAACCCCTTGCGCGCCATCAGCTCGGCCGCGGCGGAGAGCGGGCTATCGGCCGCGAGCGTCGCCGGGCTGGCGGTCATCACTGTCGAGATCGGACGCTCCAAGGGCTCGCCTGACAGCGCCACGCGATTGAGCACGTCCGTTTGCGTGAAGATGCCTGTCGGCTTGCCCTCGCCACTCATCAGCACGATCGAGCCGATGCGGCGCGACTTCATGCACTCCAGCACCGCGCGCACGGTCGAGCTGTCCGGCATCGTCACCGGCGCATGGCGGACCGCCTTGCGAAGCGGCGCTGACATCGTCATTTCCTCCGCGGCGCGCGATGAATACGCCTCGCGCGTGCCCCTCGCGGAGGCGGCAAGCAGTGTGGCGAGCCGCCCGGTGCAGAACGCCTGAAACGGCGCGCTCGACGCAAGCAGCTCGCGAAACTGCGGCTCCTCGAGCGTGTAGCAGAAGGTGTCCTGGACAGCCTTGTAATTGAGCGTGGTGGCACGCCCGCCCAGCAACGCGCCAAGCGGGAAGCATTCGCCCTCCGCGAACGAGGCAACGACGGTGTGCAGCGACCTCGCCTTTGCCTCCTCGGCCTCGATTGCGCCGCGCTGCACGATGAAGAGTGTGCGCACCACGCCGGTCGCCGGCGACAGGATCAACGACCCCTTCTCGAAGTAGCGAACCTTCAGGTTGCCCGCGAGCCGGAGCAAGTCCGCCTCGGCCATGGCATCGAACGGCGCGTGCTTGCGAAGCAGGTCCGCCGCGGCGGTGGCGAGCAACGGGGCGGGCTGGGCGGCCATGGAGGCTCCTTAGACGGACTGCTTCAGCTGCTCGAGGATGGCGGGATTTTCCAGTGTCGACACGTCCTGCGTGATGGCCTCGCCCTTCGCGAGCGCGCGCAGAAGCCGGCGCATGATCTTGCCGGAGCGTGTCTTGGGCAAGTTGTCGCCGAAGCGGATTTCCTTCGGTTTTGCGATGGGGCCGATCTCCTTGCCCACCCACTCACGCAATTCCTTGGCGAGCGCCTTGGCCTCGTCGCCCGACGGCCGCGCGCCCTTGAGGACGACGAATGCGACGACAGCTTCGCCGGTGAGATCGTCGGGCCGGCCCACGACGGCCGCCTCGGCCACCAACTTCGAGTTGGCGACCAGCGCCGACTCGATTTCCATGGTGCCCAGGCGGTGTCCCGAGACGTTCAGCACGTCGTCGATGCGGCCCATGATCGTGAAGTAGCCGTTGTCCTTGTCGCGAACGGCCCCATCACCCGCGAGGTAGAGCTTGCCGCCCAGCTCCTCGGGGTAGTAGGCCTTCTTGAAGCGCTCCGGGTTGCCCCAGATGGTGCGGATCATCGACGGCCACGGGCGCTTGACCACCAGGATGCCGCCCTGCCCGTTCGGCACGTCATGCCCCGCCTCGTCGACGATGGCTGCCATGATCCCCGGCAGCGGCAACGTGCAGGAGCCGGGCTTGAGCGGCGTCACACCCGGAAGCGGTGTGATCATGTGGCCGCCGGTCTCCGTCTGCCAGAACGTGTCGACGATGGGACAGCGGCTGCCGCCGACCGTCTCGTAGTACCACATCCACGCTTCCGGGTTGATCGGCTCGCCAACGCTACCGAGTATTCGAAGCGTCGAGAGGTCGTATTTCTTCGGCAGGTCGCCGCCCGCCTTGATGAGCGAGCGAATCGCAGTGGGCGCGGTGTAGAACACCGTGACCTTGTGGTCCTGGATCATCTTCCAGAAGCGGCCCGCGTCCGGGTAGGTGGGCACGCCCTCGAAGATCACCTGCGTGGCGCCGACGGCGAGCGGCCCATACGCAATGTAGGTGTGGCCCGTCACCCAGCCCACGTCCGCCGTGCACCAGAAGACGTCGGAGGCCTTGTTGTCGAAGGTCCACTTCATGGTGAGAGCCGCGTGGAGGAGGTAGCCCCCCGTGGAGTGCTGCACGCCCTTCGGGGTCCCCGTGGAGCCCGAGGTGTAGAGGATGAAGAGCGGATGCTCGGCATTCACCCACGTCGGCTCACACGCCTCCGCCTGGCCCTTCACCACGTCGTGCCACCACTTGTCGCGGCCGGCCGTCATCGCAATGGACGAGCCAGTGCGCTGGTAAACGACTACGTTGCGCACGCACTCCGTTCCGCCCATGCCCAGCGCTTCATCCACCGCGGGCTTCAAGGGAATCTCCTTCCCGCCGCGGAACTGGCCATCGGCCGCGATCACCGCCACGGCGCCCGCGTCCACGATCCGCTCGTGCAGGCTCTTGGCGGAGAATCCGCCAAACACCACCGAGTGCGTGGCGCCAATACGTGCGCACGCCTGCATGGCCACCACCGCCTCGATCGACATGGGCATGTAGATGAGAACCCGCTCGCCGGTTTTGATGCCGAGAGCCTTCAAGCCATTCGCGAACTGGCAGACGCGCTGGTAAAGCTGCTGATAGGTGGCCGTCGTCACCTTGCCGTCGTCGGCCTCGAAGATCAGGGCAACCTTGTCCGGTTGCGTCTTCAGGTGCCGATCCAGGCAGTTGTACGACGCGTTCAGTTCGCCGTCGTGGAACCATTTGTAGAACGGTGCATGGGACTCGTCCAGAGTCTTTGTGAACGGCTTGTGCCAGGCGAGGTGCTCGCGCGCCAACCGCGCCCAAAAGCCTTCGAGATCCCTCTCGGCTTCAGCGCACAACGCGCGATAAGCCGCCATGCCGGAGATGTTGGCCTGCTTCACCAGCGACTCGGGCGGCTGGAAGATACGGTTTTCGGTCAGAACGGACTGAATGTTTGCCATGAACCCCCCGATTGAGACACCGCGCGGCGGCGGCTAGTTTTGCGGATGTCGACCGCAACTTTTTATAGCACAGGCATCCTCAAGGACTCCTGCCCGGCGTTTGTCGCGTTGCAGCATGGCGAGGGGTGCCGCAGTGCCGGGGTGTAAAATTCGCCGATGAACTCGACGCCCAATCCCCCCGCTCTTTCCCCTATGGCGCGGGCCATCTTCTTCTCAAGGTGGCTGCAGTTGCCGCTCTACATTGGCCTGATTCTCGCGCAGGCGGTCTATGTCTACCACTTCTGGGTCGAACTCGTGCACCTGATCGAGGCGGCTTTCGGCAACCAGCCGGCCCTGGAGGCGATTTACCGGAGCGTGAGCGTCGCCTCGGAGGTCAAGTCGGCCGAAGCGGCCGCCGTGGCGCGCCCTACCCACCTCACCGAGACGGTCATCATGCTCGTGGTCCTCGGGCTCATCGACGTGGTGATGATCTCGAACCTCCTGATCATGGTAATCATTGGCGGCTACGAAACCTTCGTCTCGCGCCTGAACCTCGAAGGCCACCCGGACCAGCCCGAGTGGCTTTCCCACGTGAACGCCTCGGTGCTCAAGGTAAAGCTCGCCACCGCCATCATCGGCATTTCCTCGATTCACCTGCTGAAGACCTTCATCAACGCCGCGGCGTACTCGGAGAAGACGCTCATTGCGCAGACGGCCATCCACATCGCGTTCCTGTTCTCCGCCATCGCTATTGCCGCCTGCGACCGCATCATGATGCCGTCCAAAGCCGCTGACCACTGAGAAAGCCCCCCATGGCCGTCATCCGCCAGGAAGACCTGATCGCCTCCGTCGCCGACGCCTTCCAGTACATCAGCTTTTATCACCCGCCTGATTTCATCCGGGCGCTGGTGGAAGCCTGGGAGCGGGAGCAATCGCCGGCGGCCAAAGCGGCGATGACGCAAATCCTGGTCAATTCCCGGATGTCGGCGCTCGGGCACCGCCCCCTTTGCCAGGACACTGGCATCGCTATCGCGTTCCTGCGCGTCGGCATGGACGTTCGCTGGGACGCGAAGCTCTCGCTCCAGCAAATGGTGGACGAAGGCGTGCGACGCGCCTACACGAACCCGGACAACCCGCTTCGTGCCTCGGTACTCTCGGATCCGGATGGCGCTCGCAAGAACACGGGAGACAACACCCCGGCCGTGGTGCATGTGGAGCTGGTTCCCGGCGACACGGTCGAGGTGATCGTCGCCGCCAAGGGCGGTGGCTCGGAGAACAAGAGCAAGTTCGCCATGCTCCTGCCATCGGATTCCGTGGTGGACTGGGTGCTGTCGGTGGTGCCCACGATGGGCGCGGACTGGTGCCCGCCCGGCATCCTTTCCCTGGGCATCGGTGGCACACCCGAGAAAGCCATGCTCCTCGCCAAGTGGGGAATGATGGACCCCATCAACATCCACGAGCTCATCGCGCGCGGGCCTCGCAGCCGGGCTGAAGAGCTGCGCCTGGAGATTTTCGAGAAGGTCAACGCGCTTGGCATCGGCGCACAGGGCCTGGGCGGGCTTTCCACCGTGCTCGACGTTAAGGTGAACGATTACCCGACGCATGCGGTGGGCAAGCCCGTGGCCCTTCTCCCAAACTGCGCTGCCACGCGCCACCTGCACTTCACGCTGGACGGCTCCGGACCCGCGCGCCTCGACCCGCCGGACCTCGCCGATTGGCCGGACCTCAAGCTCGACTTCGGCCCCAGCCGGCGCGTGAACCTGGACACCCTTACGCGCGAAGAAGTGCGCTCGTGGAAAACGGGCGAGACCTTGCTGCTGTCGGGCAAGCTCCTCACCGGCCGCGACGCGGCCCACAAGCGGCTCGTCGACATGATGGAGCGAGGCGAAAAACTGCCGGTCGACTTCACCAACCGCCTCATCTACTACGTCGGCCCGGTGAAAGCGGTACGGGAGGAAGCGGTGGGGCCCGCCGGTCCCACTACCAGCTCACGCATGGATCGGTTCATGGAGCCCATGCTCGGCAAGGCGGGGCTGCTCGCGTCCATTGGCAAGAGCGAGCGCGGCACCGTCGCCATCGAGGCCATCAAGCGCCACGGCGGCGCGCACCTCATCGCCGTGGGCGGCGCCGCCTACCTGGTGTCGAAAGCCATCAAGCGCGCCCGCGTCCTCGCTTTCGAAGACCTCGGCATGGAAGCGATTCACGAATTCGAGGTTCAAGACATGCCGGTCACCGTGGCAGTCGACGCAACCGGCGACTCCGTGCACCGAAGCGGCCCGGCCGCCTGGCAGGCGAAGATCGGGAAGATCCCCGTCGTCGCGCTCTAGGCCCTGACTCCTCCACCCGGTAGCCGTCCGCGGCCCCGGGGCACACCGCATGGCCAGGCCCATCGCCCATCGGTTCGGCTCCTCTGATGCCTTCTGGCTTGCAGCGGCAGCGCGCGACAGCAAGCCACTCTTCGTCATCACCGCCTCGGCTCAGGACGCGGAGCGGCTGCGCGAGGAAATCAGCTGGGCGGAACCGGCGCTGCGGACACACCGGTTGCCGGACTGGGAAACCCTCCCCTACGACCAACTGTCGCCACACCCAGACTTGGTCTCCGAGCGACTGGCGACCCTGTACCAGTTTGCCCACGGCGGCTGCGACATCGGCATCGTCCCGATGTCGACCGCGCTGCAGCGCCTGTCGCCCCCCGCCTACCTGGCCGCGAGGTCGTTCCTGCTGAAGCAGCGTGACCGCCTCGACATCGCGGCACTGCGCCACCAACTGGCCGTGGCGGGCTACGGCGCCGTGCAACAAGTGATGGCGCCCGGCGAGTTCTGCGTGCGCGGGGGTGTCGTGGACCTGTTCCCGACTGGCAGCGCGGTCCCGTACCGCATCGACCTGCTGGGCGAGGAAGTGGAGACGATCAAGACCTTCGATGTCGATACGCAGCGCTCCATCTATCCGGTGACCGAGATTCGCCTTCTCCCGGCGCGCGAGTTTCCGATGGATGAGGTCGGCCGTTCGACCTTTCGCGCCGCTTTCCGCGAACGCTTCGAGGGCGACCCCTCGAAGAGCCGCGTCTACAAGGATGTCTCCAACGGCATCGCCCCGGCCGGTGTGGAGTGCTACCTGCCGCTCTTCTTCGAAGCGACGGCCACCCTGTTTGACTACTTGCCAGCACAGGCCACCTGCGTGCTGCACGAAGACGTGCCGGCAGCCGCCGAAGCCTTCTGGCAGGACCTGCGGAGCCGGTGGGAGTTGGGGCGGGGCGATCGCGACCGCCCCCTGCTGCCGCCGAAGGACCTCTACCTCTCTGCGGAGGAATTCTTCGTCGCATTGCAGCCGCACCCTCGGCTCGACGTGCGCTCGCCCGCCGCCGCGGAGGCCGTCTCGCCCCAAGAGGAGCAGCGCATGCCCGATGTCGCCGTGGACCGGCGCAGCCCCGAGCCGCTTGCTTCGCTGACCCGCTTCGTCGACACCTTCCCCGGTAAGACGCTCGTGCTCGCCGACGGCCCGGGGCGCCAGGAAACGCTCACCCAGTTCTTCGCCGAGCACGGGCTGAAGCCCGCGGCGTGCGAGTCTTGGCCGGACTTCCTGGCCGGGTCGGCGCGCTTCGCGCTCTCCCACGGCCCCATCGCCGGGGGATTCATCGCACGTGACGGCGCCTTTGCGATCGTCACGGAAAACGAGCTCTACCCCGCCCAGGTTCGCCAGCAACGGCGCCGCGACCCGAAAGGGCGCGCCTCGCCGGAGGGCATGTTGCGAGACCTGGCGGAGGTCAAGCCAGGCGACCCGGTTGTCCATAGCCAGCACGGCATCGGCCGCTATCTCGGCCTGGTGACGATGGACCTGGGCGAAGGCCCAACCGAGTTTCTGCACCTGGCCTACGACGGCGACGACAAGCTCTACGTGCCGGTTTCCCAACTGCAGGTGATCAGCCGCTACACCGGCGCCGCGCCGGAAGACGCGCCGCTGCACCGCCTGGGCAGTGGCCAATGGGAGAAAGCGCGACGCAAGGCCGCGCAACAGGTTCGCGACACGGCCGCGGAGTTGCTCGACCTCTACGCCCGCCGTGCGGCACGCGAAGGCTTCGCCTTTCCGCTCAAGATGCAGGACTTCGAGGCGTTCAGCGCCAGCTTCCCCTTCGAGGAAACGGCGGACCAGGCTGCGGCCATCCGCGCGGTGGTTGACGACATGACCCGTGGCCGCCCCATGGACCGCCTGGTCTGCGGCGACGTGGGTTTCGGCAAGACCGAGGTGGCCATGCGCGCGGCCTTCATCGCCGTGGCAGCCGGCAAGCAGGTGGCGATCCTGGTCCCCACCACGCTGCTGGCCGAACAGCACTTCGTGAACTTCTCCGACCGGTTCGCGCGCTGGCCCGTGAAGATCGCCGAGCTGTCGCGCTTCCGCAGCCCGAAGGAGGTCGCGGCCGCCGTGGAGGGGCTCGCCGACGGAACGGTGGACATCGCCATCGGCACGCACAAGCTGATCCAGCGTGGCATCGATTTCAAGCGGCTCGGCCTGGTGATCATCGACGAGGAGCACCGCTTCGGCGTGGGCCAAAAGGAACAGCTGAAGAAGCTGCGGGCCGAAGTCGACGTGCTCACCCTCACCGCCACGCCGATTCCCCGCACGCTCGCGCTGTCCCTCGAAGGATTGCGCGACTTCTCCGTCATTGCGACGGCGCCGCAACGCCGCCTCTCGATCAAGACGTTCGTTACCCGACAGTCGCCAGGGGTCATCCGCGAGGCAGTGCTGCGCGAACTCAAGCGCGGCGGCCAGGCCTATTACCTATGGAATGAAGTCGAGACCATTGAAAACCGCCGCGAGGCGCTTCAGGCGCTCCTCCCGGAGGCGCGCATCGCAGTGGCCCACGGCCAGATGCCGGAGCGGGACCTCGAGCGCGTGATGCGCGATTTTTACCACCAGGGCGCCAACGTGCTGCTCTGCTCGACCATCATCGAGACGGGCATCGACGTTCCCACCGCCAATACCATTCTCATCGACCGCGCAGACCGGTTCGGACTAGCGCAGCTGCACCAGCTGCGGGGCCGGGTCGGCCGCTCTCACCATCAGGCGTACGCCTACCTCCTCACCCCGCCCGAGGAGGCGCTGAGCGCGGGCGCCAAGAAGCGCCTCGAGGCCATCCAGCTCATGGAGGACCTGGGCGCAGGCTTTCACCTCGCGATGCACGACCTGGAGATACGGGGCGCGGGCGAGGTGCTGGGGGAGTCGCAATCCGGCGGCATCCACGACATTGGCTTCGCGCTCTACACCGAGATGCTCGAGCACGCGGTGAAATCACTGCGCGCCGGCAAGGAGCCCAATCTTGCTGGCCCGGTGGCCGTCTCAGCCGAGGTCAACCTGCACGCTCCGGCGCTGCTGCCCGAGGATTACTGCGCGGACGTGCACGAGCGCCTCGTGGTCTACAAGCGGCTCGCCAACTGCGGCACCGAGCCGGCGCTGCAGGAGCTCACGGAAGAGCTGGTCGACCGATTTGGCTCCCTGCCCGACGCAGCCCGGGTGCTGCTCGAATGCCACCGGCTGCGCATTCTTGGCGCGCCACTTGGCGTGGCTCGAATCGACGCGAGCTCGGCGGCAATCGTCGTGCAATTCGAGAAGGACGCCCCCGTCGACGGGCGCAGGATCATCTCGCTGGTGCAATCCGGCAAGAAGTACCGTCTTACGGGGCCCGACCGCATTCGCATCGACGTGGCGCTGGATGACCTCCCGGCACGAGCCGCGGAGGCGCGGCGCTTTCTGCAGAGCCTTGCCCCGGCATGAGCGGGTTTGATTTTGTCCTGCAAGGCCCCGGCCTGTCTGACGCGGACCCCGTGACGCTGCGGGACGCCGCTCGGGCGCGCATCGTCGAGCCAGGACACGGCAACTCCCTTCGCTTGCGGGAGTCGGACCCTGCCGCAGCACACGCCCTGCGCAGCACTATCGAGGGCAAGGCAGTCGACGTGAACCTGGTGCCCTCGGGACAACGGTTAGCCGATTTCCGCCTGCTTGCCTTCGACATGGACTCGACGCTGATCACGATCGAGTGCCTGGACGAGCTCGCCGACTATGCCGGCTGCAAGGCGGAGGTGGCAGCCGTCACCGCCCGCGCCATGCGCGGCGAGATCGATTGGCCGGAGAGCCTGCGCCAGCGCGTCTCGACGCTCGCCGGGCTCGACGTGTCAATCCTGGAGGCCGTCTACGTGGAGCGCACTCGGCTCACGCCTGGCGCCGAGGCGCTCGTGTCCGCCGCCCGCACGCACGGCATTCGCACCGCCATCCTGTCGGGGGGCTTCACTTTCTTCACCTCCCGCCTGCGCGACCGGCTCGGGATGGATGTCGCGCGAAGCAACGAGCTGGAGGTGCAGGACGGCAAGCTCACCGGCCGCGTCCTGCCTCCGATCGTCGACGCAACCGCCAAGGCGCGGTGGCTCGCGCAGACGAGGCAGAGCCAGGGCTGGGCGAAGTCCCAGGTGATGGCCATCGGCGACGGGGCCAACGACCTGCCGATGCTCGCTGAAGCTGACGCGAGCGTGGCGTTTCGGGCCAAGCCGGTTGTGAAGGAAAGAGCCCGCTACGCCTTGGATGTGTCGGGGCTCGACGGCGTGCTCGGCTTGTTCCCGCCCTGAGGGCGAGGAAGCGGAAAGTACACGTACGAAGGCTGGGCCACCCTCGCGGCCTCCTTTTCCCCGCGCTCCTCGAGATCCTGGGGACGGTCCCACCAGGTGGCGCGGTTGCGGGCCCGCAGATCGGCCAGCTCTGGATTTTCCTGGAGAAGCTGGCGCAGGAACTTCGTGGCTTCCGATACGTATCCCATGGTGTTCTTATTGTCGCCTTATTCGGCTTCGTCGATCCAGGCCATCTGGATCGCCTCGAGAATCTTCTCCCCGGAACGGCCCGGGTCATCGTTGAAGCCAGGCAGCCCCAGCACCCAGCGATGCAGGTCCGTGAACCGGATGGCCTTCGGGTCGACTTCCGGGTGGGCTTCCGTAAGCGCAATGGCGATCTCGCGCGTGTCGGTCCATTTCATGAGTGCGACTCCGAAACCTGGTTGATGGTGTAGCGGGGAATCTCGATGGTAAGCGGCGCGCCTGCCACTCGCGCCTGGCACGACAGCCGCGATGTGTATTCGAGGCCCCATGCCTTGTCGAGCAGGTCGTCCTCCTTCTCGTTCGCCGGCTCCAGGGAGTCAAAACCCTCGCGAACGATCACGTGGCAGGTAGTGCAGGCGCACGACTGCTCGCAGGCGTGCTCGATCGCGATGCCGTTGGCAAGCAATGCCGCGCAAATGGTCGTGCCCTCGGCCACCTCGAGGTTGGCGCCCTCGGGGCAAAGCGCGGCATGCGGAAGGATGCGAACGACGGTCATTTCAAGGGCACCTCATCGAGGCGCCTTCCCGTGAGCGCTCTGGAGACGGCGCGATCCATGCGCCGGGCTGCGAACGGCTCGCTGGTGGTGTTGAGTGCCGCGATGGCGGACTTGATGGCGCGGTGGTCTTTGCCAACGCGAGCCTGGTCGAGGCTTTGCATGGCGGCTTCCAGCGCCTCCCGCTCTGCAGGTGCCAGCAGGTTGCCATCCGCCTGCAGCGCCCCACGCAAGGCCTGCAGGAGGTGCTCGGCATCCACACGCTGCTCCGCCAGCGCCCGGGCATCCCGGTCGCCGCTGGCGTGGTCGAATCCCTCGCGCAACATGGCTGCGACCTGCTCGTCCGAGAGGCCATAGGAGGGCTTCACGCCGATGCTCGCCGTCACGCCCGTGGTGCTCTCTCTCGCCGATACAGACAGCAAGCCATCGGCGTCCACCTGAAACGTCACTTGAATGCGCGCCGCGCCCGCCACCATGGGCGGAATGCCGCGCAGCTCGAAGCGCGCGAGGGAGCGGCAGTCGGACACCAGCTCTCGCTCGCCCTGGACAACATGGATCGCCATCGCTGTCTGCCCGTCCTTGAAGGTGGTGAACTCCTGCGCCCGCGCCAAGGGAATGGTCGAGTTGCGGGGAATCACCTTCTCGACCAACCCTCCCATGGTTTCGATCCCGAGAGAAAGCGGCGTCACGTCGAGAAGCAACCAGTCTGCGTCGCCCCCGCGGTTGCCAGACAGCGCGTTGGCCTGCATGGCCGCGCCGATCGCCACGACCTCCTCGGGGTCGAGGTCGCGCAGGGGCTCCTGCCCGAAGAAGGCAGCCACCGCGCGCTGAAGGTGCGGCATGCGCGTGGCGCCACCGACCAGCACCACGCCATCGACGCTGGCGGGCAACACCCCCGCGTCGCGAAGCGCGCGCCGCGCGGGGCCGAGCGTTCTCTGCACCAGCGGCGCACTGATCGCCTCAAATTCCTGGCGTGTGAGGCCAAGCACCACCTGCTGCCCCATCGACAGCAGGACGGGCTCCTCCACGCTCGCCTCGTCCGTGAGCCGCTCCTTGGCGCGGCGAGCCGCCACCAGGAGGCGACGCGTGTCGGCGCCGGAAGCGTCGGCGAGGCCGTGCACCGCGCGCCAATGTGCCGCAATGGCCTGGTCAAAGTCGTCCCCGCCGAGCGCGGTATCGCCGCTGGTGGCCAGCACCTCGAAAACACCATTGGTAAGGCGAAGCACGGACACATCGAAGGTGCCGCCTCCCAGGTCGAATATCGCAAACGTGCCTTGGGACGCGTTGTCGAGGCCATAGGCAATGGCGGCCGCCGTGGGCTCGTTGAGCAATCGCAACACCTCGATGCCTGCGAGCCTTGCGGCATCCTTGGTGGCCTGGCGCTGCGCATCGTCGAAATAGGCGGGAACCGTGATGACGGCGCCGAACAGTCCGCCGCCCAGCGTTTCCTCTGCGCGCAACCGCAACGCGCGAAGGATTTCCGCAGAAACCTCCACCGGGGACCGAACGCCAGCCGCCGTCTCGATCGACACCATGCCCGGCGCGTCGACGAAGCGGTACGGCAGGGCGCCGTACTTCGCCACGTCCGCGACGCCACGGCCCATGAAGCGCTTGGCGGAAATGACGGTGTTGGCCGGGTCGTCTGCCGCTCGGGCCAAGGCGGGATAGCCGATGGCCTCGGCGCCATGCCGCCCGTAATGCACCACGGACGGAAGCAGCGTGTGGCCCTCGGCGTCAGGCAGGCATTCGATGATGCCGCTGCGAGTAGCCGCCACCAGCGAGTTCGTGGTGCCGAGGTCGATGCCGACCGCAAGGCGGCGCTGGTGGGGATCGGGCGAGGCCCCCGGCTCGGATATCTGCAAAAGTGCCATGGCTCTCAGGCGCCGCGCCAGGGGTGCGTCATTGGCCCGCGTCCTCGATGTCAGCGAGCGCGTCGTCGATGCTTGCCTCGATCTTGTCGAGGAAGCGAAGCTTGCGCACGAGCGCGCATCCCGCTTCGTAATCGCGCTGGCCGTCGAGGGCCGTGGCAAGCAGCGCCAGCATCGACCGCCGTTGCGCATCGATCTCGCCGCGGAGCGCCTCGAGCACTGCGGCCTCGCCTGCCTGGCGCGCGGTGTCGAGCGCCTCGCGCCATTGCATCTGCTGCATCAGGAACTCGGGCGGCATCGCCGTGTTCGACTCCTCGCCCGTATCGAAGCCCTGAAGCGAAAGGAGATAACGGGCGCGGTCGACAGGATGGCGCAGCGTGCGGTAGGCCTCATTGGCTCGCGCTGCCCACTGCATCGCCACGCGACGCTCCGCCTCGGGGCTCGCGGCGAAGCGGTCCGGGTGCACGCTGCCCTGGAGGGCCCGATAGGCCTGCTCGAGCCGGGGCAGCTCCACCGCGTAGGAGAGCGGCAGCCCCAGCAGGTCGAAGTGGTTGCGCGAAAAGTCGACGTTCATGGTGTTTCGGCGGGCCGGGCGCGCAACCCAGCGTGCGGGGCCCGGGGGTCAGACGTTGAACGACTCCCCGCAGCCGCAACGGTCTTTCTCGTTCGGGTTGTGAAACTTGAATCCCTCGTTGAGGCCCTCGCGCACGAAGTCGAGCTCCGTGCCGTCCAGATAGGCCAGGCTCTTCGGGTCGATCAGCACCTGGACGCCATTCGACTCGAACCGGACGTCTCCCTCCTGGGCGTCGTCAGCGAACTCGAGCTTGTAGGCGAGCCCCGAGCAACCGGTGGTCTTCACGCCGAGCCGAAGGCCGATGCCCTTGCCGCGCTTGGCGATGGTGCGCTGCACGTGGCCGGCCGCGCGGGCAGTGAGCGTGACGGCCATCAGTCCGCTGCCTTCTTGTCCGCGGGCGCCTCGCCCGCGTGCTTCGTGCGGTAGTCGGCGATCGCGGCCTTGATGGCGTCCTCCGCGAGAATCGAGCAATGGATCTTGACCGGGGGCAGGGCCAGCTCCTGCGCGATATCGGTGTTGCGGATGCTGGCCGCCTCGTCGAGCGTCTTGCCCTTCACCCACTCGGTGACGAGCGACGAGGATGCGATCGCCGAGCCGCAGCCGTACGTCTTGAACCGCGCATCCTCGATGACACCACCGGCGCCAACCTTGATCTGGAGCTTCATCACGTCGCCGCAGGCGGGCGCGCCCACCATGCCGGTGGCCACGCCCTCCTCGTCCTTGCCGAACGAGCCGACGTTCCTCGGGTTTTCGTAATGGTCGATGACCTTGTCGCTATATGCCATGTCGCAGTCTCCTGTTGCCGTGCTGGTCTAGTGGGCAGCCCACTGCACCGTGTTCAGGTCGATGCCATCCTTGTGCATCTCCCAGAGCGGGCTCATCGCCCGCAGCTTGCCAATGCGCTCCTCGATGAGCCGAATCGCGTAATCGATATCCGCTTCGGTGGTGTAGCGCCCGATGGTGAATCGAATCGAGCTGTGGGCGAGCTCGTCGCTGCGGCCAAGCGCGCGCAGCACGTACGAGGGCTCGAGGCTCGCCGAGGTGCAGGCCGAGCCGGACGACACCGCCAGCTCCTTCATCCCCATGATGAGCGACTCGCCCTCGACGAAATTGAAGCTCACGTTCAGGTTGTGGGGCACGCGGCTGTCGAGGTCGCCGTTCACATAGACCTCCTCCATGCCGCGGATGCCGGCCAGCAGGCGGTCGCGCAGCATGCGCACGCGCTCGTTCTCGGTGGCCATCTCGAGGCGCGCCAACCGGAACGCTTCCCCCATGCCGACAATCTGGTGGGTGGCGAGCGTGCCGGAGCGAAGGCCCCTCTCGTGCCCGCCGCCGTGCATCTGTGCTTCGATGCGCACGCGCGGCTTGCGGCGCACGTAGAGGGCGCCGATGCCCTTGGGTCCGTACGTCTTGTGGGCGCAGAAGCTCATCAAGTCGACCTTGAGCGTCGCGAGGTCGACCGGCACCTTGCCGGTGGCCTGCGCCGCGTCGACGTGAAACACCACGCCTTTGCGCCGGCAAATCTCGCCCAGCGCCGCGATCGGCTGGATCACGCCAATCTCGTTGTTCACGAACATCACGGAAGCCACGGTGGTGTCCGGGCGCAGGGCGGCCTCGAATTTCGCCAGGTCAACCAGCCCGTTGGGCTCCGGGTCGAGGTAGGTGGCCGAGAAGCCCAGCCTCTCCAGCTCCCGAACGGTGTCCAGCACGGCCTTGTGCTCGGTCTTCACCGTGACAATGTGCTTGCCCCGCGCCGCGTTGAAATGCGCCGCGCCTTTGATGGCCAGGTTGTTCGACTCGGTGGCGCCCGAGGTCCAGACGATTTCCTTCGGGTCGCAGTTGACGAGCTTCGCCACGTCAGCGCGGGCATTTTCGACAGCCTCTTCCGCCTCCCAGCCGTACGGGTGGCTGCGGGAGGCGGGGTTGCCAAAGTGCTCCGTGAGCCACGGAATCATCTTGTCGGCGACGCGCGGGTCAACCGGCGTAGTGGCGGAGTAGTCGAGGTAAATCGGGTGCGAGCGATCGGTCATGACAGGCGGGGCGCGGTATCCGGGTTCTCAGACAGTAATGATCGGGCCGTCGGCGCGGGAGCTGCGCGACCGGGGCGGCGGCATCAGGGTGACCGCCTGGGTGCGCTGCTTGTCGACCATCTCGGCAAGCGTCACGCCCGCGAGGTATTGGCTCACCGTGCTGTTGAGGCCTTCCCACAGGTCGTGCGTCATGCACCGATGGTTGTCGACACAATTCTCCTTGCCGCCGCATTGTGTCGAGTCGATCGTTTCCTCGACGGCAGCGATGATGTCGGCGACAGAAATGGCGGACGTTGGCCGAGCCAACTGGTAACCGCCTCCGGGCCCGCGCACGCTGTCGACCAACTCGCGCCGGCGCAGCTTGCCGAAGAGCTGCTCGAGGTAGGAAAGGGAAATGCGTTGCCGGCCGCTGATCGCGGCGAGGGTGACGGGCGAGTGCGTCGCGTTGATCGCGAGGTCCAGCATCGCGGTGACGGCGAAGCGGCCCTTGGTGGTGAGTCTCATCAGACGACTCCTGAACGTGGGGAATCGGGGAAATCCCGACTAGCGAGGTCAAGTATAGAGAGCCCGACGAATTCGGTCAACTTCTGCTCTCGGGGTCGCAGCCTTTTCACCCTCGGTTGAAAAATCCGCTTCAACTACCTGTTTTATTTATCTTTTTTGAGCTCGGCGAGGCGTATCATCAATTGCGCCAACTCGCTTTCGAGCCCATCGGCACGGTCGCTCAGCGCCGCCAGGGCCCGATTCAGCGGGTCGTCCTGGGAACCCCGGGCCGCGTAGGCGTCGAACCCGCCGTCCCTCCCCGACGCGTCCTCGACCGCCCGCGCAGGAATCCCGACCACGGTCGCGCCGGGCGAGACCGGCCGCACCACCACCGAGTTCGAGCCCACCCGGGCACCTTCACCGATGACGATCGGCCCGAGAATCTTCGCCCCCGCGCCAACCACCACGCCGCGGCCGAGCGTCGGGTGACGCTTGCCCTTCTCCCACGAGACCCCGCCCAGCGTCACCTGGTGGTACAGGGTGCAGTCGTCGCCGATCTCGGCCGTCTCGCCGATCACCACTCCCATGCCATGGTCGATGAACACGCGGCGGCCGATCGACGCGCCGGGGTGGATCTCGATGCCGGTGAGGAAACGCGACACGTGCGACACGAAGCGCGCCAGCCAGCGCAGCCCCGCGCGCCACAGCGCATGCGCCGCTCGGTGCAGAGTGAGCGCGTGCAGGCCGGGGTAGCAGGTCAGCACCTCCCATGTGGACCGAGCGGCCGGGTCGCGGTCAAACACGCAGCGCACATCTTCGCGAAGTCGTTCGAACATGGTTGAGCGGGACATCACCCGGGAAAGAACCTGCCGACCCTTACTTTACCCGCGCGTAAAATGCGCGCCTCGAGCCGGCACAAACGGCCGCCATTTCCATGCGCCGCTTCGCCGCCGACTACCAGGAGTTCTTCCGCCAGCCCGGCGTTCCCGGCCTCATGGCCGTGGCGCTACTCACGCGGATGCCAGTAGGCATGATCGGGCTCGCCCTGCTGCTGCACCTGCGCGAATCACTGGGCTCGTTTGCCGTTGCCGGGGGCGTGGCCGGCGTCTATTTCGTCGCCCTGGCCATTGGCGGCCCGATCCAGGGCCGCATCATGGACCGCTCGGGCCCCCGCCAGGTGGTTTGGGTGACGTCCGCGGTTCACCCGATAGCGCTCGTGGCACTGCTGCTCCTGGCCGACGCGAGGGCGCCGCTGGCGGCGATAGCCATCGCGGCCATCGTGGCCGGCACCTTCGCGACGCCAAAGATGGTGCTCATTCGCACGCTCTGGCGGCACCGGTTCGCCGATGAGGAAAATCGCCGACGGGCGTTCTCGCTCGATGCCGTCCTGGTGGAGCTCAACTTCACCCTGGGGCCGGCCATCGTGGCGGCGGTGGTCGCCGCCTCCGGCGCGCGCACGGCCTTCGCCACCGCCATCGGCGTGTCGATCGCCTCCATCGCCCTCTTTCTCGCCTCCCCGGTGCTGCGACATTTTCCGAGGGCAACCCCCGAGAAGCGACATCTCCTCGGCCCGCTGCGCGAGCGACAGCTCCTCGCCGTGTTCGCCGCGACCCTCGGATTCACCATCGCAGTCGGCCTCGTGGACGTCGGCTACCCCGCCTACGCGGCCTCCGTCGGCGCCACTGCCTTCGGCGGCGTGCTGCTGTCACTCAATGCGTTCGGCAGCGCAGTGGGGGGCGCCCTGTTCGGCGGCCTGCGCTCGCGCTTGAGCGTCGAGCGCCAGTTCGTGCTGGTAGTCGGCGCGATGGCGCTGCCGCTCGCGTCGCACGGGTTCCTGGATCACCTGACCGCCTTCTGCGTGGCGGCCTTCGTCACCGGGCTCACGATCGCGCCAGCCATCGCATGCCAGTCGGTGCTCGTCTCGCGCCTGGCCCCAGCCCACTATGCGACAGAAGCCTTCACGTGGTCATCGACGGCGATCGTCGCCGGGCTCGGTGCCGGCATGGCCCTGGGAGGCTGGCTGAGCGAGTCGGCGGGCGCCAAATCGCCATTCCTCGTGGGCGCGCTGCTGACCGCCGCGACGAGCCTCGCATTCCTCGCGCGACTGCGGCGCGCCTGAACCCGGGACGATCAGCCGGCCCTGCGGCCGTGGCGCAAGGCGTCGAGCATCCCGTGCAGCAGCGCCACCTCCTCCGACTCCAGGTCGAGCCGCGCTGCGAGCCGGCGCATGCGCTCGTCGAGGCGGCCGGGCTGCGAAGGGTCGAGGAAGCCGCACTCGACCAGGCCTTCCAACAGCTTGCGCCGCAGCGCATCGCGCTCGCCCGACGTCGCAAGATTTCGCGCCGGCGCCGCGGGCGCAGTGAAGGCACTCGATGCACAGGCCAGCTCGTAGCACGCGATCTGGACTGCGGCGGCCAGGTTGAGCGACGGGTAGGCCGGGTTGGCGGCGAACGTGGCGTGCCGATGGCAAGCGAGCAGCTCGTCGTTCGACAGCCCCGATGTCTCGTTGCCGAACACGAGCGCAACCTCGCCCCCCCGGGCTGCGTCGAGCGCTTCCGGCGCGACCGAGCGCCACGCCTGCACGGGCTGGGCAAGGCCGCGCCCGCGCGCACTGAACCCCACCGCGAACCTGCTGCCCGCGAGCGCCGACGCCAAGTCGGGCACGACCCGCGCCGCCAACAGCACGTCCGATGCGCCCGCCGCCAGGGCCGTCGCCTGTTCGTGCGGGAAGTGGCGGGGGGACACCAGGACGAGGCGCGACAGCCCCATGGTTTTCATCGCGCGGGCTGCCGCACCGATGTTGCCGGGGTGGCTCGTCGCCACGAGCACGACGGAAAAGGCGGAAAGGGCAGAGGTAGGCATCGCCGTATAATTCTGCCCGACACGGTCGTCCTGCCTCTCAAGGAAGCTCGCTTCGCGCGGGCCCCCAACATGCATCCGATGCTCAACACCGCCGTCAAGGCGGCGCGCAAGGCCGGCGCGATCATCAGCCGCGCCTCCTCCGACCTCGACCGCCTCACGGTGCGCAGCAAGCGCAAGAACGACTTCGTGTCCGAAGTGGACCACGCCGCCGAGGA
Organism: Burkholderiales bacterium; assembly: GCA_017853245.1. Taxonomy (GTDB): domain Bacteria; phylum Pseudomonadota; class Gammaproteobacteria; order Burkholderiales; family Usitatibacteraceae; genus FEB-7. Next base: position 25,599 of record JAFMJY010000025.1, read on the forward strand.
AGTCATCATCCGGGCGCTTCGCGAGGCCTATCCCTCCCACGGCTTCATCGCGGAGGAGTCGGGCGACTCGAGCCAGGGCGCCGAGTACGTGTGGATCATCGACCCGCTCGACGGCACCACCAATTTCCTGCATGGCTTTCCCCAGTATTGCGTGTCGATCGCGCTTCGACACAAGGGCGTGCTGCAGCAGGGGGTGATCTTCGACCCCACCCGCAACGAGCTCTTCACCGCCACGCGCGGCGCGGGCGCCTACCTCAACGACCGGCGCATTCGGGTAAGCGCGACCGACGAAGTCGATGGCGCCCTCTTCTCCACCGGCTTCCCGTTTCGCGAGCTGGCCGACTTCCCGGCCTACCTTCGGGGATTCGAGCGCGTGATGCGCGTGAGCGCCGGCGTGCGAAGGCCCGGCGCGGCGGCGCTCGACCTGGCGTGGGTTGCAGCGGGGCGGACGGATGGCTTTTGGGAATCCGGGCTCTCGGCGTGGGACATGGCCGCCGGCGCCCTCCTCGTCCGCGAGGCAGGAGGAATCGTTTCCGGCTATGCGTCGGGAGAGGATTTCCTCGAGAGCGGTCGCATCGTGGCAGCCGCCCCGAAGGTTCACGAAGCCTTGCTGGGGCTCGTCACGCAAGCGTGATGCCCCCGTGGGCACGGCTCTGCCTGGTGGCATGCTGACAGCGTGAGCGACAAGAAGACACCGCAAACTCCGGGCAGCCCGGCGGCCCACACGCCGGTCATGCAGCAATACCTCGCGCTGAAGGCCGCGCATCCGGACGCCCTCCTCTTCTACCGCATGGGCGACTTCTACGAGTTGTTCTATGCCGACGCGGAGCGGGCCGCCCGGCTCCTCGACATCACGCTCACCAAGCGCGGCACATCGGCCGGCCAGCCCATTCCCATGGCGGGCGTCCCCTTTCATTCGGCAGAGCAGTACCTCGCCAAGCTCGTTCGCCTCGGCGAGTCGGTCGCGATCTGCGAACAGGTGGGCGACCCCGCTACATCCAAGGGCCCCGTCGAGCGCAAGGTGGTCCGGGTCGTCACGCCGGGCACGCTCACGGATGCCGCGCTGCTTGCGCCGTCGAAGGAAAGCCTGCTGGCCGCCGTCCTGCCCCTCGGGGAGACCGCGGGCGTCGCATGGCTTGCCCTCTCCAGCGGGCGTTTCTGCGTAACCGAAGTGCCCGCCTCCCGCCTCGACTCGGAGCTGGAGCGGCTGCAACCGGCCGAACTGCTCGTGCCCGACGTCGGCGAGCAGCCTGCCCCCCGGGCCGGGGCCGCCGTTCGCCGGCTCGACGCCTGGCAATTCGACGCGCAGGCAGCACAGCGGGAACTCTCCCGGCAATTCGGCACGACAGACCTTTCCGGCTACGGCGTCGAGGCCATGCCGGCTGCAATCGGGGCTGCCGGCGCGCTACTCGCTTACGCGCGTCGCACCCAGCAGTCCGACCTGCCCCACGTCACCGGGCTTCGGGTCGAGCGCGAGAGCGAGTTCGTGCGGATGGATGGACCCACTCGACGCAACCTGGAAATCAGCGAAACGATGGGGGGCGCTGCCGAGCCGACGCTCCTGTCGCTCCTCGACCGGTGCGCCACCGGCATGGGGAGCCGCAGGCTGCGCCACTGGCTGCACCATCCGTTGCGCGACCAAGCCGCGCTCGAGAGGCGACTCGACGCCGTGCAGGCGATGGCCGGGCCATCGGCCGCGGTGCGCGCAGCCGACGTCGCGGCGATCATGCAGCCCTGGTCAGACGTCGAGCGCATTGCCACGCGCATTGCGCTCGGCTCGGCACGGCCCAGGGACCTCGCCGGGCTTCGCGACACCCTGGCCACCCTGCCATCCCTGGGCGCGCTGCTCGCGCGAGCGCCCGCTGGCGAGTTGGCGGCGCTTCGCGAAGCGCTCGCCCCGATCCCGCAGGTGCTCTCGGACCTCGCTGCGACGCTGCGCGACGAGCCCGCAGCCGCCGTGCGCGACGGCGGCGTCATCCGCGACGGCCACGACGCGTCACTCGACGAGTTGCGCGCGATCCAGGACGGCTGCGGCGCCTTTCTCGTGGAGATGGAATCCCGCGAGCGCCAGCGAACCGGCATCGCGAACCTCCGCGTTGAGTTCAACAAGGTCCATGGCTTCTTCATCGAGGTGACGCAGGGACAGCTCGACAAGGTGCCGATCGACTACCGCCGTCGGCAGACGATGAAGAATGCCGAGCGCTTCATCACGCCGGAGCTCAAGGCCTTCGAGGACAAGGCCCTCGCCGCCGGCGACCGGGCACTGGCCCTCGAGAAGGCGCTCTACGACGCGCTGCTCGGGCGCCTCAAGGCAAGCCTCGCGGCGCTCCAGCAGGTTGCAGATGCCGCCGCCCGGCTCGACGCGCTGGCCGGCCTTGCCCAATCCGCCGATGCCCTGAAGCTCACGCGGCCCACGTTCTCGTCGGGCGATGAAATTGCCATCGAAGCGGGGCGCCATCTGGTCGTGGAAAGCCAGGTCGACGACTTCGTCCCCAACGACACGGCCCTGTCGCGCTCTCGGCAGCTGCTGCTCATCACCGGCCCGAACATGGGCGGCAAGTCGACTTACATGCGACAAGTGGCGCAGATCGTGCTACTCGCCCACTGCGGCGCCTTCGTGCCGGCCACGTCAGCGCGCATCGGCCCGATCGACGCGATCTTCACCCGCATCGGCGCCTCCGACGACCTCGCCGGGGGCCGCTCGACCTTCATGGTGGAGATGACGGAAGCCGCCGCCATCCTGAACGGCGCCTCGCCGCGGAGCCTCGTGCTCGTCGATGAAATCGGCCGCGGCACCTCCACCTTCGATGGCCTCGCGCTCGCTTACGCCATCGCCCGCCACCTCGCCGAGCACGTGCGCGCCCACACCCTGTTCGCCACTCACTACTTCGAGCTGACGGAGCTCGCCGCGATGCTGCCCAACGTCGCTAACGTCCACCTGGACGCCGTGGAGCACAAGGACCGCATCGTCTTCCTGCACCGGCTCGAGCCGGGGCCAGCGGACAAGTCTTACGGCATTCACGTGGCTCA
>JAFMJY010000026.1 GCA_017853245.1 Burkholderiales bacterium
GCATTCCCCGTTCGCGACCTCGAGGAGGCGCGCCGCTTCTACGGCGGCCTGCTGGGCTGCCCCGAAGGGCGTAGCTCGCCGGATTGGATCGATTTCGATTTTCATGGGCACCAGATCGTCGCGCACCTCTCTCCCGCGGAGGCTGGCCACCGCAATACCAGCGCTGTCGATGGCGACAACGTGCCGGTGCGCCATTTCGGCCTGGTTCTGCCCATGGCCGAGTGGCACAAGATGGCGGAGAAGCTCAAGGCGGCGGGCATCGCCTTTGTCATCGAGCCGCATGTTCGATTCAAGGGCCTTCCCGGAGAGCAGGCGACGATGTTCTTCCTGGACCCCTCCGGCAACGCGCTTGAATTCAAGGCCTTCGAGGATCCCGCCCGGCTCTTTGCGAAGCAGTAGCGTCAGTCCGGCACGCGCACGCCGCGTCGCCACTCCCACGGCGGTACCGCCTCCGGGTCCTCCCACAGGCCTGCCCGCCGCCGCCGCGCTTCCTCCTCGGCGCGCGCGTATCGCGCCCGGTCGGAGGACGATTGCTCCTGGGAAAAGGCCTTGAAGTGCCACGCGGCGCCTGCCTCCAGGAGGGCGAGGCCCACGTCCCGGCCGCCCACCGTCACCACGCACACCTTGCGGCCGTATTTGTCCGTCTTCGGGCAGTTCGCGCTCGCCTCCTTTCCGAACGCCTCCGCCGACAGCGCCCGCCGAGCCGCCTGCCCGTAACGCTGGCGCGCTTCCGGCGCGTCGATGGCAGCCAAGCGAATGCGCTGCTCGCGGCGGTTCGCATCGAGAAGGGTGAGCGTGTCGCCATCCTGGATGCCGACCACGCGGCCGGCGATGCGGTCGGCGTGGGCCGAAGCGCAAACGAACGCCAGAAAAAGCGCAGCGGCCCGTGCCGGTCGCAGCGAGGGGTGCGGTCGGCACCGAGGGTTGCCGTTTGCGGCGGATTGCATGGGGTGATCTTGCCCCGCATTGACGGTGCAGGACAACAGGTTTAGGAACCGAAATGGATCCATTGCGAAACCACGGTGCCCGTCAACCTTTCCATCAAAAACGTCCCTGACCGCGTTGCCGAGCGTCTGCGGGATCGAGCGGCTCGCCACCATCGGTCCCTGCAGGGGGAATTGATGGCAATCCTCGAGTCGGCGGCATCCTCGTCGGCTTTGTCGACAGCCGCGCCAGCATCCGGATATGCGGCGAAGGGTGATCCCGCCTCCGACGGGTTGCTTGAGCGACTGACGGCAATCGTCGGCGATCGTCGCGTCGAGGCAGCCAGCAGGCTCACGCGTGACGAAGCCCACGACCGTCGTCGAAGGCGCGCATCGCGCGTAATTGGGTCAGCCGCTTGGATTGGGCCGTGCCGGTTCAGGTGCTGCAGGAGTTCTACGTGAATGTCATCCGCGGGCCCCGCGGATTGGGCCATTCGGAGGCCGCGGCGATGATCGACGAAATCGCCGAAGCGCGCCCCATCATCGCCTCCGACCTCGCCTTGCGTCGCCACGCGCTACGGCTGAAAGAGCGCCATGGCATCGCGTTTTGGGACGCGGCTGTCATCGCCGGTGCCTTGCGCCTCGGCGCGCACACGTTGATGACCGAAGACGTGTCGAACGGGGAGGATTACGGCGGTATTCGCGTGCTGAATCCCTTCGCGTAAGCCCCGCCTAAGCCCGCCGCCGGAACCGAAACACCCCGAGGCTCCCGCGCAGGTTGGGCAGCACTTGCACCGAGCGCCCCTCGTGAAGCACCCGCTCGTCGAGGATTTCCGCCCCGACCGTAGCGCAGAGGTCCTCGAAATCCTTCACCGTGCAAAGGTGGATGTTGGGCGTGTCGTACCACTGGTAGGGAAGCGCCTCCGACACCGGCATGCGGCCGCGCGCGATCGCCAGGCGATGGCGCCAGTAGCCGAAGTTGGGAAAGGTGACGATGCCCTCGCGCCCGACCCGCAGCATCTCGCGCAGCACGAGGTCCGCCCGACGCATGGCCTGCAGCGTTTGCGAGAGGATCACGAAGTCGAAGGCGTCGTCGCCAAAGGTCGACAGCCCGCTCTCGAGGTTCATCTGCAGCACGTTGACGCCGCGCGAGACGGCGGCGAGCACGCGCTCGCCATCGATCTCCACGCCGTAGCCGGCCGAACCGCGTCGCTCGCCCAGCTCTGCCAGCAAGGCGCCGTCGCCGCAGCCCAGGTCGAGCACTCGCGCGCCGTGCGGAATCCAGGAGGCGATGAGGTCGAAGTCGAAGCGCGGCGTCATGGCTCGGCTTCCCGGGTGCCCGCGTAGCCCTTCATTTCCTCAAGCTCCGCGCCGCCAATGATCAGGGGCCGCGCGCGCGCGCCGGCGCCGACGTCCGCGGCGATGCGATCGAAGTAGGCGGCGACCGTCCGGTGGTAGAGGGCGTTGTCCAGCAGGAAAGCGTCATGCCCATGGGGCGCGTCGATCTCCGCGTAGGAGACGCTCTTGCCGGCCTTGACCAGCGCCTCCACGACCTCGCGCGAGCGCTCCGGCGGGAAGCGCCAGTCGCTCGAGAACGACGCGAGGAAGAATTGCGCCTGGGCCGCGCCCAATGCGCGGGCGAGGTCGCCGTCGGCTGCGCGCGCGGGATCAAAATAATCCAGCGCCTTGGTCATGAGCAGGTAGGTGTTGGCGTCGAAGATTTGCGCGAACTTGTCGCCCTGGTAGCGCAGGTACGACTCGATCTCGAACTCGACGTCGTAGTGGAAGCCGTAGTCCTCGCCCTTGATCTCGCGGCCGAACTTGCTGCCGAGGAGGTCTTCCGACAGGTAGGTGATATGGCCCAGCATGCGCGCGAGCTTGAGCCCGCGCGCCGGCACCGTGTTGTGCGAGTAGAAGTCGCCGCCGTGGAAATCCGGGTCCGAGACAATCGCCTGGCGGGCGACATCATTGAAGGCGATGTTCTGCGTCGAGAGCTTCGGCGCCGCCGCGATGACCACGGCATGGGCGATGCGATCGGGATGGGATAGCGTCCACTGCAGCGCCTGCATGCCGCCCAGCGAGCCACCCATCGCTGCCGCCAGGCGCCTGACGCCCAGGTGATCGAGGAGCCGCGCCTGGGACTCGACCCAATCCTCCACCGTCACCACCGGAAAGGACGCGCCGTAGCGCTTGCCCGTGGCGGGGTCGATGCTCGCCGGGCCCGTGGAGCCGTGGCAGCCGCCCAGATTGTTGAGCCCGATGACGAAAAAGCGATTGGTGTCGACCGCCTTGCCCGGGCCGACCATGTTGTCCCACCAGCCTGCCTTGCCCGGGTTGTCGCGATGAAAGCCGGCGACGTGGTGGTTTCCGGACAGCGCGTGACAGACCAGCACCGCGTTCGACCGTGCGGCGTTCAGCTCGCCGTAGGTCTCGAACACGAGCTCGTAGCCGGACAGTGCCCTTCCGGCTTTCAGTGCCAGTGGCTCGGCGAAGGCGGCCCGTTGCGGGACGACTTCGCCGACGGACCCTGGCGCGATGGTGGCGTTGGTCGTCGACATGAAAAAACCCGACCGGCTTGGCGCGGGGTCGGGTTTCCAGGGGAGACCTGCCTCTCGCTTTAGCCGTATTTGTTTCGCGCCCGCAAGCTGAGTTCAAATCCGGCGCGTGAACACATTGTAGCTCAGGCGTTCAGCTTGTCCACGAGGGCGGCGATGCGGTCCGGGTCGTCGCTCCGGAGCACCTTGGCGACCGTGGCCTCGATGCCGGCCAGGTCGGTGGTGAGGATGCGCTGCTTCACGGCGAGCAGGCTTGCCGGGTGCATCGAGAAGTGGCGCAGCCCGAAGCCGAGCAGCAGGCGCGTGAGACGAACGTCGCCGGCCATCTCCCCGCACACCGCAATGGGCTTGCCGTGGCGGGTAGCGGTGCGAATGACGCCGGCGACCAGCGCCAGGATCGCCGGGTGCAGAGGGTCGTAGAGGTGCGAGACCGCGTCGTCCGTGCGGTCGATGGCGAGCGTGTACTGGATCAGGTCGTTGGTGCCGATGGAGAGGAAATCGAGGCTGCGGATGAACATCGGCAGCGCGATAGCCGCGGCGGGAATCTCGATCATCGCGCCCACCGGCACCTGCGAGTCGAACTTGACGCCCTCTTCCTTCAGTTCCGCCTTGGCGCGTGCCACGGCCGCCAGCGCCAGCGTGATCTCGTGCTGGGAACAGATCATGGGAATCAGGATCTGTGCTCTTCCGTGCCGGGAGGCGCGCAGGATGGCGCGCAACTGCGCATTGAAAAGCCTGGGCTCGGCGAGGCAGTAGCGGATGGCGCGAAGGCCGAGGGCGGGGTTTTCGGCGAGGTTTTCCTGGCCATCGAGCGCCTTGTCGGCGCCAATGTCGAGCGTGCGGATGGTGACGGGCTTGCCCTGCATGCCCTCCACCACCTCGCGGTAGGCCTCGTACTGCTCGTCCTCGCTCGGCAGGTCCGCGCGGTTCATGAACAGGAACTCGCTCCGGAAGAGGCCGATGCCGGTGGCGCCGCTCTCGCGCACGGCATCCATGTCGGTGGGCAGCTCGATGTTGGCGTGCAGGGCCACCGGCTCGCGATCGAGCGTGATGGCCGGCGCCGAGCGGATCTGGCGCAGCTTCTCGCGCGCAAGGCGCTCCTGGTTCTGCCGCAGGCGGTATTCAGCGAGCGCGGCCGGGCTCGGGTTCACCACCACGATGCCCTCGTTGCCGTCCACCACGATCAGCTCGTCCTCTCGGATGAGCGAGCGTGAGTGGTGGAGCGCCACCACCGCCGGCATCGCCATGGAGCGGGCAATGATGGCCGTGTGCGACGTGGCCCCGCCCATGTCGGTGAGGAAGGCGGCGAACGGGTGTTCGTGGAAGAGGATCACGTCGGCGGGCGAGAGGTCGCGCGCGACCAGGATCATCTCCGCATCCTCGCGCGCGGGCTTCACCGGCAGGCGGCGGCGCGAGCCAGCCAGCGCCGCCAGCACCCGCTCGGCCACCTGGCGCACGTCCGCCTCGCGCTCGCGAAGGTATTCGTCTTCGATGTCGCCGAACTGGGCAGTGAGCTCGTCGAGCTGCGAGCGCAGGGCCCACTCGGCGTTGCATCGCTGCTCGCGGATGATTTCCCGGGGCGCCTCGGAGAATGCGGCGTCCTCGAGGAGCATCCGGTGCACGTTGACGAAGGGGGCCAGCTCGGAGGCCGGGCCGTGCAGGACGTCGTCGGTGAGCGCCTGAAGCTCGTCGCGCACTTCCTTCACGGCGCGGTCGTATCGGCGCTGCTCGCGGCCCACGTCGTGGCCCGCGATTTCGTAGTGCGCCACCTCGGTAGACATGCCGTGGAAGAGGTGCGCGTGGCCGATGGCAATGCCGCCCGACACACCGATGCCGTGGATGGTGAAGCAGGCGTTCTCGGCGCGCGGCGTGGCGGAATCCGGGCTCATCGGGCTATTCCCCTTCCCCGAACTTGTCCTCGATCAGGGCGACCAGGGCGTCGATGGCCGCTTGCTCGTCGGCGCCATCGGCCTCGATCTCCACCACCGAGCCCTTGCCGGCAGCCAGCATCATCACGCCCATGATGCTCTTTGCGTTCACCCGCCGGCCGTTGCGCGACAGGAACACGCTGCACGCATGGCGGCTCGCCACCTGGGTGAGCTTGGCCGAGGCGCGCGCGTGCAGCCCCAGCTTGTTCACGATGGTGATCTCGCGCTTGAGCAAGGTGGGTCAGCTTGTCGGGTTGAGGCGAACGACACCCTCCGTGCCACCGGAGAGGGCCTTGCTTACCACCGCATCCAGCGGCTGCTCGCGGTAGGTGAGCGCGCGCACGAGCATGGGAAGGCTTACGCCGGCGATGCCCTCGACACGGCCGGGCACCAGCAGTCGGGTGGCGAGGTTCGAGGGCGTGGCGCCGCAGATGTCCGTCAGCACCAGCACCCCCTGGCCCTGGTCCAGCTCGCGCACGAGGCCCTGCGCCACGGGAAGCAGGGCCTCGGGGTCATCGTGGACGGTGACGCCCACTTGGCGGACGAAAAGGGGGCGCTTGCCCAGCACGTGGCTTGCGCAATGAATGAGGCTTTCGCCGAAGGCGCCGTGCGAAACGATGAGGATGCCAACCATGGGGGCATTTTACGGGCAGGCACGCCCTACCCGGCGCGGGCCGGCTCGGGCGCCCTCCGTGTCGGCGATAATGGGCCGGCGCCATCGCCCGTTCCCGGCCCGCCCCTATCCAGCCCATGTCAGCTCCCCTGCCCCAGCCCACCGAAATCACCCTTCACCAGGCCTCGCGCGTGCTCGAGGTTGCCTTCGAGGACGGACGTCGATTCAGCCTGCCCTGCGAGTACCTGCGGGTCTACTCGCCTTCCGCGGAGGTGCGGGGCCATGGCCCGGGGCAGGAGGTGCTGCAGGTCGGCAAGCGCGAAGTCGGCATCAAGGCCGTGGAGCCGGTCGGCTCCTACGCCGTGAAGCTCGTGTTCACCGATGGGCACGACACCGGCTTGTACTCCTGGCAGACGCTCTACGACCTGGGCGAGCACCAGGAGGCGTACTGGCAGGATTACCTGGATCGCATGACCAAGGCCGGCGCTTCCCGCGACCCGAAGTGAGCGAGGATCGCACCACGCACTTCGGCTTCCGCGAGGTGCCGGAAGCCGACAAGGCTGCGCGCGTTCGCGAGGTGTTCAGCTCGGTCGCCTCGAACTACGACCGCATGAACGACCTGATGTCGCTTGGCCTGCACCGGGTGTGGAAGCGTTTTGCGGTGTCGGTGGCCGCGGTGCGAGAAGGGGAGCGCGTGCTCGATGTCGCCTCGGGCAGCGGCGACCTCGCCGCCGCGTTCTCGCGCGCCGCCGGGCCCACGGGCCGTGTGGTGATGACGGACATCAACGGCGAAATGCTGGCGGTCGGCCGCGATCGCCTGCTGGACGAGGGCTTTCTTGCGCCTGCGGCACGATGCGACGCCGAGCGGCTGCCTTTCCCCGACAACACGTTCGACCTGGTGTCGGTCGCCTTTGGGCTTCGCAACATGACGCACAAGGATCGGGCGCTCGCGGAAATGGCGCGGGTCACTCGGCCGGGTGGCCGTGTAATGGTGCTGGAGTTCTCGAAGGTGTGGGCGCCGCTTGCCAAGCCTTACGACACGTACTCGTTCTCGGTGCTTCCCTGGCTTGGCAAGCGCGTGGCGGGTGACGAGGGCGCCTACCGGTATCTCGCCGAGTCCATCCGCATGCACCCGGACCAGGAAACGCTCAAGACCATGATGGAGACGGCCGGGCTCGTGAACGTGAGTTACCACAACCTGTCGCTAGGCGTGGTGGCGCTGCACCGCGGCACCAGGCCGTGATGGGCCCAGGCCCCGCCGGGCTTGTGGCGCGCGCGATCAACCGCGTGACCGGCGATGCCCCGCTCGCCCGGCAGCGGCTCGCGCGCCACGCCGGCAAGACGGTGTGCGTCGTCACCGGGCCGCTGCCGTTGTCTCTCACCATCCAGACGACGGGAGAGGTGCTGGCGGCGGCGGACCGTGCGCCGCCTGACCTCGAGGTGCGCATCCCGCTAGCCTCGCTCCCGCTCCTCGCCGCGCGCCACGAGCCCACACTGCGCAGCCTCGCCATGCGCGGTGACGCGGATCTTGCGCAAGATATTGCGCAGCTCGCCACGCAATTGCGATGGAACTGGGAAGAAGACCTCTCGAAGGTCGTGGGCGATGCGCCGGCGCACGCCACGGGTGAGGCTGTTCGCGGTGCCGCTGCGTGGGGCCAGGATGCAGGCATGCGGCTCGCAGCGAGCGCAGCGGAGTACTGGACGGAGGAATCCCCCGTGATCGCCACCCGCGTGAAGGTGGAGGATTTTGTCGCCGCGGTGTCGGCGCTGCGCGACGACGTCGCCCGCCTCGAAAAACGCATCGACCGGCTCGCGGTGCCGGCGCCCGGCGAGAACGTCAGGGGCCCCTGAGCACCACGCCGGTCACGGGGTTGGGCCGGTAGGTTGCAATGCCCTTGACGCCAGCCTGCCAAGCGGCGAGGTAGAGGCCCTCGAAATCGGTGAAGGGATAACCTGCCGGCACGTTGACCGTCTTCGAGATGCTGGCATCAATATAGGGAGCAACCGCGGCAACCATCGCCAGCTGGGACTCGGCGGATATATCGAGCGCAGCCACGAACCACTCCGGAAGCGCAGACGCCTCGCCATGCATGGCCCGGTAGAGGCGATAGGCGTGATCCTTTACCGCGCAGTCGCGGAGGGAGCCGTCCGGCAGGCGCCGTCGCCGCGTGTACGCCCATGAGAAGGCAGGTTCGATGCCGTTGGAGACGTTGTCGGCGAAAGCGATCGAGATGGTGCCAGCGGGGGCGATCGAGAGCAGGTGGGAGTTGCGAATGCCGTCTCGGCGGATGTCTCCCTTCAGCTTATCCGGCAGCCGCGAGGCGAAGTTCCCCGCCGCCAAGTAGCCCGCCGCGTCGAAAAGGGGGAACGCGCCCCGCTCCCGCGCGAGCTCGACGCTCGCGGCATACGCCCGATCCCGCAGGCGCTCGGCGATTCGCGAGGCCATCGCGCGCGCGGCCTCGGTGTCGTACCGAAGCCGGAGCATGAGGAGCGCGTCGCCCAGCCCCGTGAACCCCAGGCCGACGCGACGCTTGGCCTGCGCCTCGCGCTGCTGGGCCGCGAGCGGCCAAGGGGTCACGTCGAGAACGTTGTCGAGCATGCGCACAGACACGTCGACCACCTCGCCGAAGGCTTGGAAGTCGAATGCGCAGCGCGTCTCGAAGGGCGAGCGGACGAAGCGCGTCAGGTCGAGCGAGCCCAGGCAGCATGAGCCGTAGGCCGGCAAGGGCTGCTCGCCGCACGGATTGGTCGCCTCGATCCGCTCGCAGTAGGCGAGGTTGTTGTCGCGGTTGATGCGGTCGACGAAGAGGATCCCCGGCTCGGCGTGGTCGTAGGTCGAGCGCATCACCTGCTCCCAGAGCGCGCGCGCCCGCACCTTGCGGTAGGCCCAGAGCCCATCGTCTCGCTGGTGGGCCCCCGGCTGTTTCACGCCGTCGGAGGGCGATGCGCGATGCACAAGCTCCACCTCGCCATCCGCCTCGACGGCGCCCATGAAGGCGTCTGTCACCGCCACCGACAGATTGAAGCTCGAGAGGCTGCCGTCGTCTTTCGCGTGGATGAAGCGCTCGATGTCCGGGTGGTCGCACCGAAGCACGCCCATCTGCGCGCCGCGCCGGGAGCCTGCGCTCCCAACCGTTTCGCACGAGCGGTCGAAGACGCGCATGTAGGAGACGGGCCCGCTCGCCCGCGAGTCAGTGCCTTTCACCCACGCCCCCTCGGGCCGGATGGCGGAGAAGTCGTAGCCCACGCCGCCGCCGCGGCGCAGGGTTTCAGCGGCTTCCGCGAGGGCCGTGTAGATCCCGGGCCGGCCGTCGACGATTCCGGTCACGGAATCGCCCACGGGCTGCACGAAGCAGTTGATCAGCGTGGCGGCGAGCTCGGTGCCGGCGGCCGAATCGATGCGGCCCGCGGGGATGAAGCCGCGCTCCTGGGCGTCGAGGAATCGTGCTTCCCAACGGGCACGCGCGTCCGGTGCCTCCACCGCCGCGAGCGCGCGCGCCACCCGCAGGCGCACGTCGTGCGCGGTGGCCTCGGTGCCCCTGGCGTATTTCTCCCGCAGCACCTCGCCACTCACGGGCTGCGGGGGCAGCGGGAAGGGCTCGCGGGAGGCGGGCGAAGGCACGGCGCTCATGGGTCGCTCCGGGCGGCGGGGGTCAGTGGTATTTTGCGCGGCTGGCAAGGAGAGCGACATGACGAATGCAGTGGCAACGCTCGGGGGCGGATGTTTTTGGTGCGTGGAGACGGCTTTCAACAGCCTGCGAGGCGTGGAAAGCGCCGTCTCGGGCTACATGGGTGGCGCTATCGACAACCCCACGTACGAACAAGTGTGCAGCGGTGAAACGGGCCATGCGGAGGTGGTTCAGGTCACGTTTGACCCCGGTCAAATCGGTTTCGAGGACCTGCTTGCCGTCTTCTTCACCGTGCACGACCCAACGACGCTCAACCGCCAAGGCAACGACGTTGGCACCCAGTACCGATCGGCCATCTTCTGTCACTCGCCCGAGCAGGAGCGCAGCGCGCGCAGCATGGTTGCAACGCTCGTCGCCGAGGGTGTGTTCCCCAAGCCAGTGGTGACGCAGATCACCCCCGCCACGCGCTTCTGGCCTGCTGAGGATTACCACCAGCGCTACTTCGAGCGCGTCGGCGACCGCAACCCGTATTGCACCATGGTGGTGGCGCCCAAGGTCGCCAAGTTCCGCCAGGCCTTCGCCGGGCTCCTCAAGCAGCCGTAGGGGCAAGGCAAGAAGGGGGGCGGGGTAAAATCCGCCCGCCATGCGGCTCGCTCGCCTTCTTCGAATCGTCACTACCGCGGGCCGTCACGGGCTGGACGAGTTTCTCGTCGGCCCCGGGGCGGCGCCGATCCGCCTGTTGATGCGATCGGCCTTTTTCTGGGCTGATCGCGGCCGCCCCCGCGGCGAGCGCCTGCGCGAGGCATTCCAGGAGCTGGGCCCCATTTTCGTGAAGTTCGGGCAGGTGCTGTCCATCCGCCCGGACCTGATTCCCCGGGATATCGCCGACGAGCTCGCGAAGCTGCAGGATCGCGTGCCGCCGTTTTCTGCCGCTGATGTGGAGGCGACGCTCATTCGCGCATACGCGAAGCCGCACGGGGAAGTCTTCCGCGCTTTCGACCTGAGGCCGGTGGCGAGTGCGTCGGTGGCCCAGGTGCACTTCGCCGAGCTTCCGGATGGCCGCGACGTGGCGGTGAAGATCCTGCGCCCCGGTATCCGCGCCACCATCGAAAAGGACGTGGCGCTGCTGCAGGTGCTGGGCAGCCTTGTCGAGCGCTTCGTTCCCCAGGGCCCCCGTCTCCGGCCCCGCGAGGTGGTGCGCGAGTTCGAGAACACCATCTACGACGAGCTGGACCTCGTGCGCGAGGCGGCGAGCATGAGCACCATGCGCCGCAACTTCGAGGGCAGCCCGATTCTCTATGTGCCCGAGGTGCACTGGCCCTGGTGCACACGCGAAGTGATGGTGATGGAGCGGATCGACGCCATCCCGGTGAACGACGTAGCCGCCATCCGCGCCGCAGGCCTCGACCCGGCAGCGCTGGGCCGAAGCGGCGTGGAGATCTTCTTCACGCAGGTGTTCCGCGACGGCTTCTTCCACGCCGACATGCACCCGGGGAATATCTTCGTCGCCCGCGACGGCCGCTACTGCGGGATCGACTACGGCATCATGGGGATGCTCTCCGAGGCGGACAAGAACTACCTGGCGCTCAATTTCATGGCCTTCTTCCGCCGCGACTACAAGGCGGTAGCCCAGGCTCACGTGGATGCGGGCTGGATTCCCCCGGGCACGCGACTGGAGGAGTTCGAGGCGGCCATCCGCACCGTCTGCGAGCCGATCTTCGACAAGCCGCTCAAGGAAATCTACTTCGGCAAGCTTCTCATGCGGCTCTTTGAGGTGTCGCGCCGCTTCCAGATGGACGTGCAGCCCCAGCTGGTGCTGCTCTACAAGACGCTCCTGCAGGTGGAGGGGTTGGGGCGGGCGCTCAACCCGGACCTGGATTTGCGCAGCGCCGCGCAGCCCATCCTGACCAAGTGGGTGAACGAGCAGGTGGGCCCGAAGGGCCTGTGGCGAAAGCTCCGCCGCGAGGTGCCGCAGTGGACCAAGGTGATCCCGGAGATCCCGCGCCTCGTGCACCGCGTGCTGGACGAGGACGTGCCCAAGCGCCTGGAGGAGGCGATCTACGCCCTCGAGCGCGCGCAGCGGCGGCAGGCTCGGGTGCTGACGGTGATCGCAGTGATACTCGCGGCGCTCGGAGCCTTGCTGCTGCTCGGCTGACGTTGCGCTAGCGGTCGGCGAGCTCCAGCACCACCGGTTGGTGATCGGAGAGTTTCGTGTCGGTATCCGTCACCACCTTGCGCACGCGCGGCGCCAGGTCCTCGCTCACGAAGATGAAGTCGCAGCAGTACGGGCCCTTGCCCCAGTGCGCCTCGTGAATGCAGAACGTGGGGTCATGGGGCTTGTCGCCGTGCGCGATTTTCCAAGCGTCACGGTACGCGCGGCCACCTGATGCGAGCGGCGCCTGGATGTCGGCGTAGGAATCTTCCTCGGGCGGGAAATTGAAGTCCGCGGTGAGGATTGCCTGCGTGGTTTGCGCCGAGTCGACAAACGGGCCCTTGCTGTTGGTCACCTTCGCCGGCGTGCCTGCGCGCGCGCACGCCTCGTCGTGCAGCTCCCGCAGCCGTCGCGCCTGTGCGCGCCGCTGCAGGATCGAGTAGTACTCGAGGTGCGTGGTGGTGACGCGAACTGGCCCGAAGGCCGTGCCGACCGTCGCCTCGATCGCCACGCGCGGCATGGAACTCACGGCCTTATCCGCCGGCCACGGCAGCGCGTGCGATCGACATGACAGGACGGGCAGGCGCGAGAGGAGGACGTTGCCGAAGCGACGGCGGCGCGTCGGGCCTGCACGATCGACCCCAAACCCGGGCACCGCGGTGAACCCGGGAAGCAGGCGTTCGAGTTCCGCAAACTGGTCCCGGTCGTCATTGCCCGGCAGGTCCGGGAAGTTGTCCGCCACCTCCTGCAGGTTGATCACATCGAAGTCGGTTAGCGACTTCGCATGCTTGATGATGCGCGCCAGGTCCACCACGCCGTCGATGCCGCGGCCCCACTGGATGTTCCAGGTGATGAGCCTCATGGCCTAGCGAATTCCCGCCCGCATGAACGATTGCACGAACTGCCGCTGGAACAGCAGGAACGCGATGAGCAGCGGCGCGGAGGACATGAGTGTCGCGGCCGTGATGATCGACCAGTCGATGCCCTGATCCCCTGAGGAAAAAACCTGCAGCCCCACCGTCACCGGCCGCGAGTGCACGGAATTGGTGACGATGAGCGGCCAGAGGAAGTTGTTCCAGTGGTAGCTCACGCTCACCAGGCCGTAAGCGAGGTAGACGGGCTTCGCGAGCGGCACATACACCCGCATCAGCACCGTGAACCATCCTGCTCCCTCCACCCGCGCCGCCTCGTCCAGCTCGCGGGGCACAGTCTTGAAGGTTTGCCGAAGCAGAAAGATCCCGAACGCGGAGGCGATGTAGGGCAGCCCAATGGCGGGGATCGAGTCGAGGATGCCCAGTTTGGAGAGCGTGCGGTAGTTCTCGACGATCAGCACGTCGGGCAGGATCATCAGCTGCACCAGCACGAGGAGGAACGCGACCTCGCGCCCCGGGAACTCGAAGCGCGCAAACGCGTAGGCGGCGAGCGTACAGAGCACCAGTTGGCCTGCGAGCACCATCGTCACCAGCAAGAAGCTATTCAGAAAATAGCGCGCGAAGGGCGCTGCCTCCCACGCCCGGTTGAAGTTCTCGAGCGTCCAGGGGGCGAAGAGGTCAAAGCGCGCCGAGTACTCGGATGGGTGAAACGCAGTCCAGGCGGCATAGACGAGCGGCAGGATCCAGAAGGCGCCCAGGAGCCACGCCGCCGTGGTCTCCAGCGTGCGCCAGGCGCCGCGCGGCTCGTAGAGCGCGCTCACTGGTAGTGCACCTTCTTGTCGAGGAAGACGAATTGGCCAAGCGCCGCGACGGCGAGCACCACCAGCAGCACTACGGTGAGCGCGGCGGCGTAGCCCGTGTCCCAGAAGCTGAACCCCACCTGGTAGACGTGGAAGAGCAGAAGCGACGTGGCGTTGTTCGGCCCGCCCTTGGTCATCACGATGATGTGGTCGACCATGCGCACGGCGTTGATCACCGCGTTCACCAGGATGAAGAGCGTCGTGGGCATGAGGAGCGGCAGCACGATGCGCCGCAGGTAATAGCCTCTCGAGGCACCCTCGAGTGCCGCCGCTTCCGAGAGCGAAGGTGGAATCGACTGCAGCGCCGCGAGGTAGAAAATCATGAAAAAGCCGGCTTCCTTCCAGATCGCCACCACGATCACGCAGGCGAGCGCGGTCGATTCGCTCCCCAGCCAGTTGTGGGTGCCGAAGCCCAACGCCGTGGTGAGCTTTTCCAGCAGCCCGTACTGCGGCGTGTAGAAGAAGAGCCAGATGTTGGCCACGGCGATCATCGGCAGCACCGTGGGCGTGAAGAAGGCCATGCGTAGCCAGGTGCGGCCACGCATGGTGGAGTTGACCCAGAGGGCCATCGCGAGCGCCAGCGCGATCGAGACGGGAATGGTGCCGAGCGCGAACCAGAGGTTGTTCCAGAGCGATTTCCAGAACACCTCGTCGGCCACCATGGCCTGGTAGTTGTCCAGGCCGATGAACACTGGCGGGCGGCTGCCCTTGGGGGTGGAATAAAAGCTGTCCCACACGCTGCCCACGATGGGCCAGTGGGTGAAGAGTACGAGCAGCGCCGCAGCCGGCAGCAGAAGCAGCCAGCCGGTCACGGCGCCGTTGCGCATGAGGAAGCGCCTCGCTTACTTCTTGTACGGCTTGAGGATGCGCGCAGCCTCGGCCTGCGCGTCCTTCATCGCCTGCTCGGGGCTCTTGGCGCCAGTGAGCGCGGCCTGCAGCCCGTCGTTCAGCGCCTTGGTCACGCGCTGGTTCTCGTGCGTGGAGAGCTCGGCGACCGAGAACTGCAGCTGGTCACGCGCCACGGAGGCCACCGGGAAGCCCTTCACGTACTCCTTCATGCGGGCCGTCTCCCAGGCCGCGGGAGAAACGGCGACGTAGCCCGTGTCCATGCCCCACTGGGCGGCGCGCTCGGGCTGCGTCATCCAGCGCGCGAACTTCACCGCCGCTTCCTGCTGGGCCTTGGTCGCCTTCTTGAAGACGTAGAAGTTGCCTCCGCCCGTGGGCGAGCCGCGACGCTTGCTGGCCGGCAGCATCGCCACGCCGAAGTCGAACTTGGCGTTGTTCTTCACGTTCGTGAGGTTGCCCGTGGTGGTCCACATCATGGCGGTCTTCCGCTCGAAGAAGTCCTTGGGCGTGGTGCCCCACTCGATCACGCCGGGCGCCATCACGCGGTGCTTGCGGCCCAGGTCCACCCAGTACTGCAGCGCCTCGACCACTTCCTTGCGATCGAAGTAGGTTTCGTTGCCCGCCGCGTTCATGAGCTCGACGCCGTTGGGCGTGGTGAGGCCCTGGAAGAGCCAGTACGGGAATCCCGAGGACGGAATCTGCACGCCCCAGCGGGTGACGTTGCCTGAGGCGTCGCGCTGCGTAAGCTTCTGCGCGGTGCTCACCATCTCCGCCCAGGTGGCGGGCGCCTTGTTGGGATCGAGCCCGGCCTCCTTGAAGAGCTCCTTGTTCCAGTACAGGACGATCGTCGAGCGCTGGAAGGGAATGCCCCAGGTCTTGCCACCCGTGCGGCTGTTGGCCATGAACGCCGGGTAGAAGCTCTCCATCCACTTCTTGTCGTCCGCGCCCCTGGCCACGTCGTCGAAGGCAACGATCGCGTCCTCGTCGATCAGCGTGTACATGTCCGTGGAGAGCAGGATCGCCGTGGTGGGCGGCGTGCCGGCCTTGTGTGCGGTGAGGGCCTTCACGATGGTTTCCTGGTAGGTACCCGAGTAGACGGGCTTTACCTTGATGCCGGGGTTTTCCTTCTCGAAGTCGGCCGCCATCTGGTCGATGGTCTTGGTGATGGGGCCACCCACGGCGATCGGGTAGTAGAAGCTGATTTCCGTCTGGGCCAGGGCGCTCGCCGCGAAGCAGGCGAAGCCCGCGGCGATCATGCGCCACGCGCGTTGCAGGGCTTTCATGGTTCTTCCTCCGTTGTGTTGTCGAGAAGCCTCACCCGTCGCGGCGCAAGCCGCTGCGGGCGTCGAACAGGTGCTGGTGATGCGCTGCCCAGCTGGCGCGCACCCGGGCGCCAGCCTCGAAATGGGCGTGCCGGGGCACGCGGATGAGCAGGTTTGCCTCGCCCACGCGAGCGGCAACGAGGGAATCGGCCCCATGAAACTCCACCGAGACGACGGTGGCCGCGAGCGGGCCTCGGTCATCGAGAACCAGGTCCTCAGGCCGCACCCCCAGCACCAGGCCATCGGCCGAGGTGACATTGACTGGCGCCCGCGAATCAGTGCCCGCAAACCGCCAGCCATCCCCTGCGTGCTCGAGCGGGATCAGGTTCATGGGCGGAGCGCCGATGAAGCTCGCGGTGAAGGTGGTGCGCGGCTTTTCGTACAACTCGTCGGGGGTGCCCACCTGCTCAATGCGGCCTTCGCGCAGCAGGATGATGCGGTCGGCCATGGTCATCGCCTCCACCTGGTCGTGTGTCACGTAGACCATGGTGATGGCGAGGCGCTGCTGCAGGGCGCGGATTTCGCGGCGCATGTCGCCGCGCAATTGCGCATCCAGGTTCGAGAGTGGCTCGTCCATCAGGCAGATCGGCTGCTCGGCGATGAGCGCCCGGCCCAGCGCCACCCGTTGCTGCTGGCCGCCCGAGAGTTGCGACGGGCGGCGCTCCAGCAGGTGGCCGAGGCCCAGCAGATCCGTCACTCGGGCGAGGCGCCGCTCGCGCTCCGCGGTGGACACCTTTCGCACCCTGAGGCCGAAGACGATGTTCTCGGCCACCGACAGGTGCGGGAACAGCGCGTAGGACTGGAACACCATGGAGAGCCCCCGCTCCGCGGGCGGCAGGTTCGTGACGTCTTTCTCGCCGATGCGGATACGGCCCGACGACGGGGTGTCGAGCCCCGCAATCAGGCGCAGGGTCGTGGATTTGCCGCACCCGGACGGCCCGAGCAGCACCACGAACGACCCAGGCTCGGTGTCGAAGGAAATCGCATCCAGGGCGCGCGCTTCGCCCCACAGCTTGGCTACCGACTCGAGGTGGATGGATGACACGGAAAGGGGCCTTCAGGGAGTCCGCAGTTTGCCTCACGCGCCGCTGCGGCGGTAGGGGGCTTTTGCTAGACTCGCGCCGTCTATTTTCCCCCTGCCAGGCGGCCCCATGACTCCTCTCGTCCTTGCCACGCTCGCCTACCTGGTCGTCACCGTCTCGATCGGCCTGTACGCGGCCCGCTTCGTCTCCAACTCCAAGGACTACCTGGTCGCCGGCCGCGGGCTGCCGCTCTACATCGCGATGGCCACCGTTTTCGCCACCTGGTTCGGGGCGGAGACGGTCCTGTCGGTTTCGGCAACCTTCGTGAAGGACGGGCTCGGGGGCATCCCTGCCGACCCGTTCGGCGCCACCTTCTGCCTGATCTTCGTGGCGGTCTTCTTCGCGCGCGCGTTCTATCGCATGGACCTGCTCACCATCGGCGACTTCTACAAGAAGCGCTACGGCAAAGGCGTGGAAGTGCTCACGAGCGTCGCGGTGACCATCACCTACCTGGGTTGGACCTCGGCGCAGATGACGGCGCTGGGCATTGTCTTCAATTCGCTATCGGGTGGGGCCATCTCCCTTGACGCGGGCATCGTGATCGGGGCCCTCGTGGTGCTGGTCTATACGACCTTTGGTGGCATGTGGGCCGTGGCGCTCACGGACCTCTTCCAGTCCGTGGTGATCGTGATCGGGCTCTTCTACATCGCGTGGCTGGCTGCTGGCATGGCGGGCGGGTTCGACGCGGTGCTCGCGCATGCCTCACAGGCGGGCAAGTTCCAGTTCTGGCCCACGGGCGGCAGCAAGGAATGGTGGGCCTTCGTGGCGGCGTGGGCGACGCTCGCCATCGGCTCGATTCCGCAGCAGGATGTGTTCCAGCGCGTCACCAGCGCCAAGAACGAAAGGACCGCGGTACGCGCCACGCTGTACGGGGCGATCGTCTACTTCCTGCTTGCTTTCGTGCCGATCTTCATCGCCTACACCGCCGTGCAGATCGACCCCAAGATGGTCGAGTCGGTGATGAAGGACGAGGGCCGCGAGATCCAGCTCTTGCTCCCCAACCTGGTGCTGGGCCACATGCCGTTCTTCGCGCAGGTGATGTTCTTCGGCGCCCTGCTCTCCGCGATCCTCTCCACTGCTTCCGGCGCCCTGCTGGCGCCCACCGCGCTCTTCACGGAAAACGTGATCAAGCCGCTCTTTGGCAGCATGCCCGACAAGCGCTTCCTGCTGCTGTTGCGCACCGTGCTGGTGTTCTTCACCGCCGGCGTGCTGATCTTTGCGCTGAACAACACCAGCACCATGTACGAGATGATCCAGAACGCCTACAAGGTGACCCTCGCGGGCGCCTTCATCCCGCTGGTGTGCGGCATTTACTGGCATCGCGCCACGACCCAAGGCGCATTGCTCGCGGCCGTGGGTGGCATCGCCGTTTGGGTGACCTGCGAGGCCTTCTTCGCGGAGGCCACCGTGCCGCCGCAGCTGGTGGGCCTCTTCGCGTCGGCCGCCTTCATCGTCCTGGGGTCGTACGCGCCACAACTGATCAAGGACGGGCGGCAGACGCACGCCCACTGATCGCCGCTCATCCGGGCACTCGGCCACCTGGCCCGGAGTTTTTGCAATCCGTCGCATGTCGCTTCCCGGTGCCCGCCGGGGCGCCTAGCCTTGCTTCCATCCCGGCGCGCAGTTCCGTGTGCCGGGCGGACGGAGGAAAGACCATGGACAGACTGATGAGCACTTTGGGAAAACTCGACCTCGTTGGCATCACCGCCGTGTCGGTGACGGCGCTCGCGTTCTTTGCAGCCGAAGTGGGCGAGGCGGCCGGATGGATCGACGGCCCGGCGGCCCGTAACGCGCCGGTGGCATCGGCCTCGGCAAACTGCGCCCGCCCCTCATGACCGGCATCTCCGGCTGGCTGCGTCGCACGCCTTGGTGGGGGCTTGCCCTCGCCGGGCTGGCGGCGGTGGTGGCGGTGGCGATCTTCGCGACGCCGCACCGGATCATCGCGCACCAGAGCGCCTCGGCAACCGGTGGTTTCGCCGGCGCGGAAAAGCGCGAGGCGGACCTCGCGCTCGCCGAGGGCGGCCTCGACTTTGCCCGCGGCATCCTGCTTGGGCTGCGCAGCGCCATTCCGGAGTCCGGGCGCGCCGATATCGAAGAGGCTTTGCGCGAGATAGACCGAGCCCGCGAGGAGGTACGAACTGAGCTGAACGAGGGCTCGCAGGTCCGCGTGCCGGCCGAGGCGGGGTTGAGCCAGTCGGGCGTCATCATGAAATTCACGCCCACTGCGCCCGGCGCCCCGGAGCTGGGCGCCGCCGAGCGTGAGCGAATTCGGGACGAGGTCGCCGACGACCTGCGCAAGCTCGCCATCGGCGGCCTATTGCTGCTCTTCATCGTTCCGCTGCTGATCCTGGCGCTGGTCGCCAAGTTCTTCATCGAGCGTTCGCGGGCAGCCGAGCAGGAGGTGGTGTCCACGCGTGAGGAGGCCGAGAGCCAGCGCCTGTCGCGCCAGCTCACGGAAGCGAAGCTCCAGGCGTTGCAGGCCCAGGTGGAGCCGCACTTCCTCTACAACACGCTCGCCAACGTGCAGGCGCTCACCGAGACCGATCCGCCGCGCGCCGGCGCCATGGTGGGCCACCTGATCGATTACCTGAGGAGCGCGCTGCCGCGCATGCGCGAATCCACCTCCACCATCGGCCAGGAGCTGGACCTGGCACGCGCCTACCTGAGCATCCTCAAGATGCGCATGGGCGAGCGCCTGAGTTTCGACATCGCCTTGCCGGAGGGGCTCGCCAACACGCCCTTCCCGCCGCTCATGCTCCCCTCGCTTGTCGAAAATGCCATCAAGCACGGGCTCGAGCCGGTGCGCGAAGGAGGGCACATTCACCTCTCCGTGCAGGAGCGCGAAGGCCGGCTACGCGTGGTTGTGTCAGACACAGGGCGGGGCGTTGCCGAAACGCCAGCCGATGGCGTGGGCCTTGGCAATATTCGCGAGCGGCTGGCAGCCCTCTATGGCGCGGAGGCTCGCCTCACGCTCGAGGCCAATCATCCGCACGGCGCCATCGCGACGCTGGAGATTCCCCTGGCGCAAGCCGGGGAGCCAGTGCGCCCATCGCAGCCGCAGGTGGCGGCAACGCCGGCGCGCCGTGCGCTCGCCGCAGTGGGCAAGGTGGAGCGCGGGTGGCGGCGCGGCCTGTCCTACGCGTTCGTCGCCGTCCAGATCCTGCTGGGCGTGCTGGCAGGCTTGGCGCTGGCGGGCGTGATCGCGGGGATCGTGTCGGTGAACGTGGGCTCTCATGCGGTGACCGGCTTCAGCGGCGCTGCCGTCGGTGCGCTCGGTATCGGGATTGCATTCCTCGTGGTGATGCTCGTGGTGGCGCTCGTGTTCGTGCTGATCTACGGCCTGGGTTGGCTGGCAGTAGGGCTCGCGATCTTCATCCCCATCGCCATCCTGGTGGGCATGGCGCCCATCCTCGCGCCCTTGATCCTGGTCGCGCTCGCCGTCTGGTGGTGGTATCGAAACCGGCAGGGGCCGCCCGCGGCAAGCGCCTCGGGGCCTGCGCGATGAGCAACGCGGTGAGTCGCCCGACGGCGCTGATCGCCGAGGATGAGCACATCCTCCGCGACCAGTTGGCACAGAAGCTCGCCCGCCTGTGGCCAGAGTTGGAGATCCTGGGCGCGGTGGGCGATGGCGAGGCGGTGCTCGAGGCGGCGGAGTCGCGCATGCCCGACCTCTTCTTCCTCGACATCCAGATGCCGGAGGTCACGGGCCTCGACGTCGCGCGCGCCATCGCGGGCCAGGCGCACGTGGTCTTCGTGACCGCTTATGACCGGTATGCGCTGGAGGCGTTTGACGCGGGCGCCGTGGATTACCTGCTGAAGCCCCTGACTGACGAGCGGCTGCAGGTGGCGATCACACGTTTGAAATCCCGCATCGGCACGCCTGCGCCGGACTTGGGGGAGATCGCCTCGCGCGTGGCAGCGCAGCTACGCGGGGTTTCGCCCACGCGCCTGCAATGGATCAAGGCGGGCGCGGGGCAGACGGTGCGCCTGATCCCCGTAGAGGACGTTGCCTTTTTCCAGTCCGACGAGAAATACACCCGGGTGGTGACGACCGAGGGCGAGTCGCTCGTGCGCCTGCCCATCCGCGAGCTTCTGGAAGGCCTCGACCCGGATTCGTTCTGGCAGGTCCACCGCTCGACCGTCGTCAACGCGCGGCACATCGCCTCGGTGACGCGCGATGACCGCGGCCTCGCGCGCGTCCATCTGAAAGGGCTCGCCGAAACACTTGCCGTCTCGCGCGCCTTCACCCACCGCTTCCGCCAGATGTAAGGCACCGCCAGGTTCGTTATCCTCTCGACACGGGCGAGCCGCACTGGCATCGCCTGGCCACGAGAGGAAGCCCATGCTCTACGAAGAAGACGGCGCAGCACCTCGGCTGGAGGGCGACAACTTTGTCGCCCCCAATGCAGCCGTGATGGGCAAGGTCACGCTGCGGCGTGGTTCCACGGTGTGGTGGGGCGTCACGATCCGTGGCGACAACGACGCCATCGACATCGGCGAGGACTCGAACGTGCAGGATGGCTCGGTGCTGCACACGGACACGGGCTTCCCGCTGCGCCTGGCGCGCGGTGTCAGCATCGGCCACATGGTGATGCTGCATGGCTGCACGGTGGGAGAGAACAGCCTCGTGGGCATTGGCGCCATCGTGTTGAATGGCGCCGTGATCGGGCGCGATTGCCTCGTGGGTGCAGGCGCTCTCGTGCCCGAGGGCAAGGTGATCCCGGACGGCTCGCTGGTGCTGGGCGTGCCGGGCAAGGTGGTGCGTTCGCTCACGCCCGAGGAGATCGAGCGCAACCGCCATATCGCCCGCCACTATATCGACCGCGGCGCGCGCTATCGAAAGGGGTTGAAAGCTGTCGGCTGATCCCTCACGGCACCGGGTGGCCCTCGTCGCGTGGGCGGCCGTCGTCGCTTACGCGAGCCTTTACCCCTTTGGCCCGCTACGGCCGCCGGGCCCAGACGCGCTCGCGATCTTCTTCCGGCCCCGCGTCCTGCTGGAGTTCGACCTCGCCATCAATGTGCTGGCGTACCTCCCCCTCGGGGCGCTCGCCGCTTTGCTCTTCGGCGCGGCTTCGTTGCCGTGGAAGGCTGCAGCGCGGGCGACGGCGGCATGTGCGGCATTCAGCCTGGGCATGGAGGCGTGCCAGCTCGTGATCTCGCACCGAGTGGCCTCGCTCTACGACGTCGGCACGAACACGGTGGGCGCGTTCATGGGGGCGATGCTCTTTGCGCCACCGCTGCGCGGCTGGCTGAGCGACCCGCTGGCGCGATGGCGAGAGCGTCTTGTCGCAGGGGGGGGCTGGGGAGACGCAGGGCTGATGCTCTTGCTGCTGTGGCTGATCGCTCAGCTCAATCCCGCGCTGCCGTTCTTCGAGGCGGGAAACATCGGTGACGAAGGCGGCAGTGCCGCTTCCTTCGCCGTCGTCACCGGCTCGGTCGCCACGTCGGTGGCAGCGTTTGGGCTCTTTGTTTCGGTCGTGCTTCGCGGCCCGGGCGGCGCGTTGCGCTGGACCTTGCTGCTGCTCACCGTGGCGCTCTGGTGCAAGTTCGCCACGGCGTCGCTCTACCTGCGCCCACAGGTGGCGGCGGCGTGGATGTCGGAGGGTCGAATCGCCGGGCTCGCGCTCGGCCTGCTCGCGTTTCTGCCCCTGCGCCGCATGCGCCGGCCGGGCCGCATCTACCTCGCCGTCGTGTTGCTGCTGTCGGGGGCGCTGCTCGCCAAGATCTTTGGCGCCTACAGCGCGCTCGGCGAGTTTCTGCGGCTCTTCAGCTGGCCTTTCGGGCAGCTTGGCAACTTCGCCACCCTCACGCGCTGGATCCACGAGGCCTGGCCGTTCCTCGCGCTCACGTGGCTCGTGGCGCTCTTCATCTGGAGGCGGCACGAGCCGATACAATCGCCAGCACCCCTTTCGGAGTGATCATGGGTTTCTTCGAGCGACATATTTTTTTCTGCCAGAACCAGCGCAAGGCCCCCGAGGCCTGCTGCGAGGACCACGGCGCCTCCTCCCTGCGCGATTACTGCAAGGGGCGGGTGAAGCAGCTGGGCCTTGCGGGCCCCGGCAAAGTGCGGGTCAACACCGCCGGGTGCCTCGATCGCTGCGCCGAGGGGCCGGTTGCGGTGGTGTACCCGGAGGGCGTCTGGTACACCTACGTCGACCAGGCCGACATCGACGAGATCATCGACGAGCATCTCGTGCATGGCCGCGTCGTCGAGCGGCTTAAGATCTGAGGCGTATCCCGTGCAAGCGCGGGAGATGATCCCGGGTGCAGCGGGCGTCATCGAGGTGGCGAGCGTCGTGCCCGATGACCCGTCGGCCATCGCGGTCGTGGCGCATCCCCACCCGCTCTTCGGCGGCACCATGGACAACAAGGTCGTCACCACCGTGGCGCGCGCCTTCGCCGACGCGGGAGCGGCCGTGTTTCGATTCAACTTCCGGGGCGTGGGCGCCAGCGAAGGGGCGCACGACGAGGGGCGTGGCGAGACGGACGACCTGCTGCGCGTGGCCGACCATGCGCACCTTGCGGTGGGCGAGCGCCCGCTGTGGCTGGCGGGTTTCTCCTTTGGCGGCGGCGTTGCGCTGCGGGCCAGCAACCGCGTCCAGGTGGCGCGGCTGGTGCTCGTGGCGCCGGCGCTACGCAGGATCACCGGCCATGGGCTCGGGGAGCCGCCGAACCCCGAGGATCCCTCCCTCGGTGGCATCGGGCGTCACACCAGCGCCAACACGCTCATCGTGCACGGCGATCGCGACGAGACCGTGCTGCTGGCCGACTCCATCGAATGGGCTGCCCGGCGCGATGTGCCTATCTTGCTCGTGCCGGGCGCGGACCACTTCTTTCATCGCAAGCTGCACGTCATTCGTGACGTGGTGACGAAGGTTGTCCGGCCCTGACGGCCGGAGCGCCCCCGCGGTTACTTGTACTTGATCGTGCAGCCGTAGGGTGCGTTGGAGGCGTTGCTCACGGGCTTGCCGGCCCTGAGCTCGTCCATGGCGGCGACGACGAAATTCTTCGCGGTTTTCACGTCGTCGACGTTGGCGGTGCGCTTGTCGTCGATGGCGCCGTTGTAGACCAGCTTCCCCGTCGCGTCGATGATGTAGAGGTGCGGTGTGACCTTCGCCCCGTAGGCGCGCCCGACGGCGCCTGACTCATCCATCAGGAATCGCGTCGGTGCCGAATCGAATTTCTTCAGCTCCTGCGTGAGCACGGCGGGCGACTGGTAGTCCTGGTGCCCTGCGTGGGTCGAGTTGATGGTGAGCCAAACCACGTCGGGCCCGAAGCGCCTCTGGAGCGCCTGCATGTTGTTGCTCTTGTAATGCTTCTGCACGAATGGGCAGCCGAAGTTGTGCCATTCGAGGATGACGGTCTTGCCCTTGAAGTCGGCGAGGCTCACCGGTTTGCCAGCGAGGTCTGGCGCCGTGAAGGCCGGCGCGGGCTGCCCCACGACGGCGGCGGCGAAGGCGGCGGGCGAGAGCAGCGCGACGGTGGCGGCTGCGGCGAGCTTGAGGGTGAGGCGGCGAGAAGCGCGGGTCATGAAAGTCTCCAGAGGGTCAGCGTGAGGGTGGGGTTGAGGCGGCTGCCTTCGGCGAAGGCAGCTTGAGGATTTCGTCAGCGACGAGTGAAGCGGTAAGCACCTCGGGCAGCAGCCGAGGCTTCGGCTCGCCGGGGGCGTAGAGCGCATAAACGGGAAGCGCGTTGCGGCCCAGCTCGGCCAGCGCGGCTGTGATGCGCGGGTCGTAGTTGGTCCAATCGGCCTGCAAGGCCACCACGCCGCGGTCCGCCATCGCCTTGGCGACCACCTCGCGATTCAGGGCGACGCGCTTGTTCACCTGGCAGGTCACGCACCAGGCCGCAGTGAAATCGATGAAAACGGGCGTGCCAACGGCGCGCAGCTCCGCGAAGCGCTCTGGTGTCCACGGCTGCCAGTTCACCTCGCCCTGGCGAGCGGCGGGCGCGCCGGGGCTGGTGGCCACCGCGCTGGCGGGCTGGTTGCCACCGGGCCAGGCGATGGCAATGCCGATGGCTGCGAGCAGCCCCGCTGCCACGATCCGCACGATGCCCGCGCCATGCGCCCAGCGCCCATAGACCCAAGCAGCCATCGACAGCAGCAAGAGGCCGGCGAGGAGTGCCAGCACCGCATCGTTGCCCGCCTGCGCGCCCAGCACCCACGCGAGCCACACGACAGTGGCGAGCAGCGGAAAGGCCATGAGCTGCTTGAACGTTTCCATCCACGGCCCGGGCTTGGGCAGCCTCCTGAGGGCCGCCGGGAAAAACGACAGCAGCAGGACGGGCAACGCCATGCCGAGCGCCAGCGTGGCGAAGACGGCGAGCGAGACCGCGGGCGGCTGCGCGAGGGTGAACCCCACCGCGGCGCCCATGAAGGGCGCGGTGCAAGGCGTGGCCACGGCGGTGGCGAGCACGCCGGCGAGGAAGGCATCGCCGTAGCGCCCGCGCGCCGAGACGTTGGAGGTGAGCGACTGGGCGAAACCGCCCCATTCAAAGACGCCGAAGAGGTTGAGCCCCAT
Organism: Burkholderiales bacterium; assembly: GCA_017853245.1. GTDB lineage: Bacteria > Pseudomonadota > Gammaproteobacteria > Burkholderiales > Usitatibacteraceae > FEB-7. The sequence goes on from JAFMJY010000026.1 coordinate 25,305, forward strand.
CAGCAGGAAAAGCGCGGCGAGCGCCGTGACGAAGGCGGGTGACTGCAGCTGGAACCCCCAGCCCAACTGGGCGCCGCCGGCGCGCAATGCCAGCAGCAAGGCGGCGAGCGCCACGAACGACACCAGCACGCCCAGCGTGAACACCACGCCCTGCAGGCGAAGCGCGCGGTTGTCGCCGTGCGCGTGCTGCACGAAGCCCATCACCTTGATGCCCAGCACCGGGAACACGCACGGCATGAGGTTCAGCAGCATGCCGCCGGCGAGCGCGAACACGAGCGCAAGAATGAGGCTGCCACCCAGCGCGCTGCCGGCGCTCTCCGCCGCCGGCGGCAGGGACGCCATGACGGGTGCAGCGATGTTGATGGCCCGCGCTTCCCCCAGGCCCGGCCAGGCGCTTCCCGCCACCAGCAGGCCTGCGGCCTCGTTCAGGCCGGGCGCCACCGGCTCGACCAGTTTTACTGCCAGCCGAATGCCGTTGCCATCGCGCGCGAGGCGCTGCTCGGCGGGGTGGTCGACGAAGTTTTCGCGGAAGGGGAAGAACGTCACCGCCGCAGGCGCCGTGGCCTCCGGTGGCGGCACCAGGCGAAGCGTGAGGAGATTGCCGGCGATGGAGGACTCCGCGCGCCAGCCCTTGGCGTCGACGGGCAGATTGGCGCGAGCCTTGTCAAAGAGGCTGGCGTTCGCGGGCTTCGCTTCCGACGCGCTCGATGCGACCGGCAGCGCCAGCGTCAGCGTGGCTTTCTCCGGGATGCAGATGTCCTCGCAGACCAGCCAATCCGCCTTGGCGGTGAGCGTGACCGGGCCTGGGGCGGCGTTGGCAGACGGCGTGATCGTCGAGAGCAGGACCACGTCGTTGGAGTAGCCGTAGTTCATCAGCGGCCCGACGCGCTGAGCCTCGGGGTAGGGCCACTGGATGGGGCCGGCAGCCCAGCCTTCGGGGAGCGTCCAGGCGATGCGTGTGGGCAGGCCCGAATCCCCCGGGTTGCGCCAATACGTGTGCCAGCCCTTGTCCATCACCAGGCGCAGGCCCACGGTGACGGGTTGGCCCGGAAGGACAGCGCTGCGCTCGGCGAGCAGCTCGGCCGTGACGCGCTCCGTGCGCACGGGTGCCGCGACCCCGGGCATGGCCGGGAGGATCGCAGCCGCGGCCGCGAGGGCCGCGCCGCCGAGACGGGCGAAGCGAAGAAAGGACATCACGTAAAATCCCGGGGTTACGCGCGGATAGAGCGCCTGAGGGCGGAATGGTTCCGCCCGCGCCCACGACCCCATGCTCTGGATCAAGACTTTCCACATCGTCTTCATGGTGGCTTGGTACGCAGGGCTATTTTACTTGCCCCGGTTGTTCGTCTATCACGCCATGGCTGACGACGATGTTTCCCGCGAGCGCTTCAAGGTGATGGAGCGCAAGCTCTACCGCGGCATCATGACCCCCTCGATGATCGCAACGCTGGCCTTGGGGCTCTGGCTCTGGTTCGGCTACGGCTTCCAGGGCGGCTGGCTGCACGCGAAGGTGGCGATCGTGGTGCTGCTGGTGATCCATCACCTGTGGCTCGGGCGCCTCGTCGGCGTGTTTGCGCGCGACGAGAACCGGCGCTCGCACGTGTTCTATCGCTGGATCAACGAGATCCCGCTCCTCTATCTCATCGGCGCCGTGGCGCTGGTGGTGATGAAGCCCTTCTGAGCGCGCTGTGGCCACGCTGACCCGCCGGAAGGGGGCACAACCGGCGGCGGCGGGCGACAAGCCCGTGGCGTCCGCCTCCACCCTGCACTTTTTCGCCACCTGTCCCCGTGGGCTTTCGGCCGCGCTGGCCGAGGAGCTGACCGGGCTGGGCGCAACGGGCGTCACCCCCGGTGACGCGGGCGTGGCGTTCGAGGGCCCTTTCGCGATCTCCTGTGCGGCGAACCTCGAGTCGCGCCTGGCCACCCGCGTGCTGATGCAGGTGGCGCGATTCGATTACCGCAACGAAAACGATATCTACGAGGGGGCGAAACGGGTGCGCTGGCATGCCCACTTCGGTGTCGAGCGCTCGTTCAAGGTTGACACGACGGCCGTCAAGGCGCCGGTGAAAAGCATCGACTTCGTGACGCTACGGGTGAAGGACGCGGTAGCCGACGTGTTTCGCGACGCGCTCGGCAAGCGCCCGAACGTCGAGTCCCGCAGCCCGGACGTTCGTGTGCACGTTTTTCTGGACGCGCGCTTCTGCACGCTCTATCTGGACACCAGCGGCGAGCCGCTCTTCAAGCGCGGCCGTCGCGACCAGGTGGGCGAGGCGCCCCTGAAGAAGAACCTGGCCGCGGGCCTGTTGCGGCTGTCGCAATGGAAGCCGGGCGAGGCGCTTCTCGATCCCATGTGCGGCGCCGGCACCATCCTCATCGAGGCGGCGGAAATGGCCCTGGGGCGCGCCCCGGGTCGCGACCGTCCCTTCGGCTTCGAGAAGTTGAATCGCTTCGACCAGGCGGCGTGGAATGCGCTCAAGGCTGCAGCCGCGGCGCGCGAGAAACCGCTCGAGCCGCTGCCGATCTACGGGTCTGACCTCTACGGGCGCACCCTCGATGCGGCGCGCGCGAACCTTCGCGAGGCGGGGCTCGATGCGGTCGTGACACTCAAGCAGGCAAACCTGCTGGAGCTCTCGGCGCCCGCGCCCAGTGGCTGCCTGGTGACCAACCCGCCCTACGGCGTGCGAATTGGCGAAAAGGAAGCACTCGCGAAGTTCTACCCCGAGCTGGGGAACGTCCTGAAGCAGCGGTTCTCAGGGTGGACCGCATGCATCTTCTCGGGTGACCCGGACCTGCCGAAGCTGATTCGCCTCTCCGCCACGCGGCGCACGGTGCTCTACAACGGCGCCATTGAGTGCCGCCTGTATCGCTATCCGCTGGTGGAAGGGTCCAATCGCCCGGATGGCAAGGGGGCCAGCGAGCCCGAATGACCCTGACGCCGCTGGTTGTCGCCAAGCTGGCGCTGGTACCTGCGGTGGTGTGGCTCGCAAGCCTCGCCGCGCGTCGCTGGGGCCACGCCGTGTCCG
>JAFMJY010000112.1 GCA_017853245.1 Burkholderiales bacterium
TTTGCGCGAGGTAGCGCTTGATGCCCTGCACCATCGCGTTGGCCATCTTCTCCTGGTAGGCACGGTCCGCGAGCCGCTTTTCCTCCTCGGGATTGGAGATGAACGCGGTCTCCACCAGGATCGACGGGATGTCTGGGGCCTTCAGCACCGCGAAGCCGGCCTGCTCGACCGACGACTTGTGCAGGTGGTTGATCTCGCCCAGCTCGGACAGCACTGCGCGCCCGAGCTTGAGCGAATCGTTGATGGAGGCCGTCTGGGAGAGGTCCAGCAGGGTGCGGGCGAGCACCGGATCCTTCACGTCCAGGTTCACACCCCCGATGAGGTCGGACTCGTTTTCCTTCTTGGCCAGCCAACTCGCCGCCACCGACGTGGCGCCGCGCTCCGAGAGGGCAAACACCGAGGAGCCACGCGCCCTCGGGTGAATCCAGGCGTCCGCGTGCACGGAGACGAAGAGGTCCGCATTCACGCGGCGCGCGATCTGCACCCGCTGGCCGAGGGGCACGAAGAAGTCGCCGTCCCGGGTGAGAACGGCCCGCATGCCCGGCTCCTTGTCGATGCGCGCCTTGAGCAGGCGGCTGATCGCGAGCGTCACGTCCTTCTCGTTCGTGCCGCCCTTGCCGCGCGCGCCCGGGTCCTCGCCGCCGTGGCCCGGGTCGATCACGACCACTACCGTGCGCTCACGCCCGGAGCGGGTGGCAGGAATCGACATCATCGCCGATGCAGGGGCGGGCGCAGTCGCGAGCGCGGCGGGCGGGGCAAGGGCCGGGGGCTCCGCGGGCGGCGCAGCCTCCCCGGATGCCGGCGCCTCGCGGGGAGCTTCGCGGCGCGCCTCCAGCAACGCGAGCAGCGGGTCCCTGGCTTGCAGCGGGTGGATGTCGAGCACCACGCGGTGCCGGTATTCGCCGGCGGGCGGCAGCGCAAATGCCTCGGGCCGCACCTCGGCCTTCAGGTCGAACACGATGCGAACGACGTTGGGACGGTTGATCGCGACTCGCACACCCTTCACGTACGGGTCATCCGCCTTCACCTTTCCGGCGAGGGACTTGAGCCCGTCATCGAGTCGCGCACCCTCGAGGTCGAGCACCAGGCGCTGGGGATTCGGCAGCACGAACAGCTGGTGCTTTACCGGCTTCCACGACTCGAAGGTGACGCGGGTGTAGGCCTCTGCCGGCCACACGCGCGTGGCAACGGCAATGTTGCTGGCGAAAGCGAGCGACGGCGCGAATAGCGCCGTCAGGCCGAAGGCGCTGGCGAGGACAACGCCACAAGCAAGCACTCTCCCGCCGGAGAACAGGCGGTGAGCAACGCCGAGCGCGCGTGATTGCTCACGGCCAGCGAAATATCCAGGTCCACGGGTGGCAATTGCCCCCGCGCCCGCTCCGGCCACTCGATCAGGCAAACCGCCTCGGTGCCGGCCACTTCCCGAAACCCCGCTTCGATCCATTCGCGTGGGTCCTGGAGCCTATAAAAATCAAAGTGATAGCAGTTTAACCTCGAAAGATTATAGGTTTCAACCAGCGCGTAGGTCGGGCTCTTCACCCGTCCCGCAAAACCGAGCGCGCGGAGCAGGCCGCGCACGAGCGTCGTCTTGCCCGCGCCCAGGTCGCCGCGTAGCGTGACCACGAAGCCGGGCACGAGAAGCGGCGCGAGGCGCGCGCCGAGCGCGAGTGTTGCAGCCTCGTCCGCGAGGAACAGGCGCAGGGGCGCCGGGCTGTCCGCAGCTACCATCGCAGCCATGACGCTCGATCGATCACCGCGGGCGCTCTCCGCACAAGTGAAGCGGTGGGCGCAGGAACTGGGGTTCAGCGGCGCAGCCATCACCGGCACCGATCTCGGCGACGCGGAAGCGCGGCTGCTCGCGTGGCTCGACAAGGGTTGGCATGGCGCGATGGATTATATGGCTCGCCACGGCGTCGCCCGCGCGCGGCCGGCGCAGCTTGTGCCTGGAACGCTGAGCATCATCACCGTGCGGCTCGACTACTGGCCCGCCGAGGCACGCGATGCCCTCGATACCCTCTCGGACGCCGATGCTGCCTACGTTTCGCGCTACGCACTCGGCCGCGATTACCACAAGGTGATGCGCTCGCGGCTGCAATCGCTCGCGGACCGCATGGTCGAAACGCTGGGCGAGTTTGCCTACCGGGCCTTCACCGACAGCGCGCCCGTGATGGAAGTTGCGATCGCCGCACGCGCCGGCCTGGGCTGGCAGGGCAAGCACACGCTGCTGCTCTCGCGCGAGGCCGGGTCGCTCCACTTTCTCGGCGAGCTCCTGGTGGGCCTCGAGCTCGAGCCCGACGCGCCCGTCGACAACCATTGCGGAACCTGCGAGCGGTGCCTCGACGCCTGCCCGACGCGCGCCATCGTGGCGCCCTACCAGCTCGACGCGAGGCGCTGCATCTCGTACCTGACCATCGAGAATCCGGGCCCTATCCCCCGGGAGCTCCGCAAGGCAATGGGCAACCGCATCTACGGCTGCGACGACTGCCAACTTGCCTGCCCGTGGAACAAGTACGCCACGACAGCAAGCATCCCGGATTTCGCGGTGCGTAACGGCCTGGATGCCGCGACCCTCGTCGCGCTCTTCGCCTGGACGGAAGCCGAGTTCGACACGCGCCTGGAGGGCTCGGCGATCCGCCGTATCGGGCACGCGCGCTGGCTACGCAACATCGCCGTGGCGCTCGGCAACGCGCCCCGGTCGCCCAAAGTGATCACGGCGCTCAATGCCCGGGCCGATCACCCCGATGCGATCGTGCGAGAGCACGTGGCCTGGGCCCTGGCGCAGCACGCGGCCTCCTGAGGCCGCCGCCACTTGCAGTCAGTCGCGGTCAGCGGACCGCCTTGACGCCCCGCTTTGCGGCGATCACCGCCCATTCGCGCGAGTAGTCAGCCACCCGCTTGGCGAACGCCGCCGGCCCCGAAAACTCGACGTTGAGCCCCAAGCCCGTCAGACGATCGCGAACCCCGGAGCGGGCGATGGCCTCGCGAACGGCGTTGGCCAGCCGCTCCACGGTGGCCGGGGGCGTTCCCGCCGGCGCGAAGACGCCGAAATAGGGCATGGCCTCGAAGCCGGCGAGCCCCAGTTCCGCGAACGTCGGCACATCCGGCAAGGCCGGCTGGCGGCGTGGCCCGAGCGCCGCGACGATGCGAACCTTGCCTGCGCGATGCTGCTCGATGAAATCCGGCGTGCTGCCCAGGCCCGCCGGAATCTGGCCGCCCAGCATGTCGCTGATCATCGGCGCGCTGCCCCGATACGGTGCCGCGACCAAGTCCAGCTTGAAGTGATCTGCCACGGAACCCACGACCAACTCGAGCACCGAGGCTGGCGCGGCGATGCCGACGCTGCCCTTGCCGCCGTTTCGCTTGATCCACGCGACGTACTCGGCGAAAGAGCGGGCCGGGGTCGAGGCCGAAAGGGCGAACGCGTTCACGAAGCTTGCGAACCCCGCCACCGGCACAAAATCCTTCGCGGGGTCGAAGCCCGGGTCGGCGGTGAAGAGGGGCAGGATCGAAATGGTGTGGTCGTGGCTCACGAAGAGGGTGCCGCCGTCCGGTTCCGCGGCCTTGAGGGCCTGGGCTGCGAGCTGGCCCCCGGCCCCTGCGCGGTTCTCGACGATGACGGGCACGCCCAGCTGCTCCCGCAGGGGCTCGGCGAGGATTCGCGCGATGGCGTCCGAGCCGGCACCCGCGGGGAACCCCACCAGCAGGCGTACCCGGGCAGGCGCCTGTGCGGCCACCCGGCCCGAATGGGAAGCGCACCACGCTGCGCCCAGGGGAAGGGCAAGCGTCAACCGGATCAGGGCCTCCCGCCGCCCGGCCGAGGTCGTTTTCATCGCCCGGATGCTAGCAGCGTCTCCCTCGGTGGGCACGCCTGTGGATAACCGCTAGAATCCGACTCCCAAATACGCCCTGACGCGCACGGCCGGCGTCACTCGCTTTGTCTCACGACTCGTTCGTCGATCACGCGCGGTTTCGCTGGCTCAAGGGAGCCGTGCTTCTCTGCCTCGCCTGCGCCATCGCCTACGTCTGGCACGAGCCGCCTATCCGTCCCTACGGCGGCACCTGGCTTGGCTACACCCTCGGCACGATCGGTGGGTTGCTGATCCTGTGGCTCCTGTGGTTCGGGATTCGCAAGCGCCGCTACGCGCGCCACTCGGCGTCACTTCGCGGCTGGCTTTCCGCCCACGTCTACCTCGGCGTGGCGGTGGTGGTCATCGCCACCCTGCACACGGGCTTCGAGCTGGGCTGGAACATCCACGGCCTCGCGTATGTCCTGATGGTCCTCACCGTGGCGAGCGGGCTGGTGGGCGTGTACTTCTACGCCACGGTGCCCGCGCTCATGACCCGCAACCGCGGCCAGGACACCCTCGACGCGATGCTGCTCAAGATCGCGGACCTCGACCGCAATATCGCGCACAAGGCGCTCTCATTGCCCGACGAGTTGCTCGCGCTGGTGAACGACTCCGTCCACAAGACCCGCCTGGGCGGCTCCTTCGGGCGCATCCTTTCCGGCCGCGACCCCGACTGCCCGACCGCCCGCGCCATCCGAGTGATACCCGAGGCCGGCAAGTCGCTGCAGGACGAAATTGCGAACGTGGATCACGAGGTCTACGCGATGCTTCTCAGGAAGCAGGAGCTGCTCACCCGCGCCAGGCGGGACATGCGATTCAAGGCGCTGATGGAGATCTGGCTCTTCTTCCACGTGCCCCTGTCGCTCGCCCTTCTGGCCGCCCTGCTCGCGCACGTTGTGAGCGTATTCGTCTACTGGTAGCCGGCCGTGCGCATTCTTCTGCTCTCCCAGTCCCGCAACCGCGCCAACGGCCGTCTCGTCACGACGCGCAAGGAAGTCGACTCCGACTGGGTGCGCGTCGGCCGTAACGCCTCCAGCGAGATCCATCTCGCCGACCCCCGCATCGCGCTCGACCACGCGCTGATCGTCGATCGCGACGGGCCGACCTACCTCGAAATGGAAGCCGGCGCGCTGGCCGGCGCGCAACGCGCGAACTACAAGAGCGAGCGCCTGACGCCCGGGAAGACCATTGAGATCGGGCCCTACCGGCTGGTCGTGGACACGGCGCCGGAAGGCTTCGACTGTGCGCTGCGCGTCGAGATGGCGCTGGCAAGCGACTCGGGGGCGCCGGAATTCCTGCAGCGCGCCAGGCAACTGAGCCTGCGCTCTATCGGGCTTCGCAAGCGAACGGTCGCCATGGGGCTGATGGTGATCATCGCGATCGGGGCCTTTTTCCTGCCCGCCGCGAAGGTCTTCGACTGGCCCTGGGTCGAAGGCGCCAAGCTGCTGTCCCTCACCGACCGCCTGTGGAACCCGGGGCCGGTGATGCTCGCGCACCAGCCGGTGGGGATGAAATGCGAGGCGTGCCACGACGTGGCGTTCCAGCAGGTGCGCGACGCGTCCTGCCTCGAGTGCCACGCGAACATCGGCCAGCACATCGGGCCCGACCTGAAGCCCGCGGCCCTCTTCGACGGGCAGCGCTGCGCGTCGTGCCACCGCGACCACAAGGGCACGAAGGCCACCCACAAGGACGACGACCGCCTGTGCGTCGATTGCCATCGCGACATCAAGACGCACGCGAAACAGGAAGTTGCCTCGCAAAACGTCTCTGACTTCGCGAAGGACCACCCGCGCTTCCGGCTCTCGCTGCCGCGCGCCCAGGGTGTGCAGCGCGTGCGCGAGGGCGCAAGCCCGCTGGAGGAGTTCGCGAACCTGAACTTCCCGCACGCAACCCACCTGGACCCCAAGGGCATCAAGCACCCGACGAAGGACAAGCGCGTGGTGCTCGACTGCGACGCCTGCCACCGCCCGGACGTGTCCAAGCGCACCTTCGAGCCGATATCGATGGCCAAGCACTGCAGCGAATGCCACAACCTGGCGTTCGAGCCCGCGGTCACCACGCGGCAGGTGCCGCACGGGTCGGCAGCCGATGCGGTCGCTGCAGTTCGCGAGTTCTATTCCGATCTCGCGCTCACCGGAACGCGGGACAGCTTCCAGGCGGCCTTCGCGATGCCGGGGGAGGGCCTGCTGCGCCGCCCGGGGCAACCCTCCGCGGAAGCGCGGGAGGCGGCGCTTCGCGTCGCCCGCGCGAAATCGGACAAGGTCACGCGGGAACTCTTCGAGCGCCGCGTGTGCAAGGAATGTCACGTCGTTCGCCGGGCCGATACCGAAAAGGGCCCGGAGTGGGAAATCGCGAAGGTGCGCATCAACCACACGTGGATGCCGGGCGCGCGCTTCAACCACGCCAGCCACGCGACGGAGAAATGTTCGTCCTGCCACGATGTGGAGAAATCCAAGACCAGCCGTGACGTGGCGATGCCGAAGATCGACCGCTGCCAGGAGTGCCACGGCGGCTCGCACCCCGAGATGAACAAGGTCACGTCGAACTGCCTGCTCTGCCACGGCTTCCACGTTGACCAGCACCCGTGGGACCCCGCCTTCAAGCCGAAGACAGGCAAGCGCTTTGCCGCCAGCGCCGGAGGGCCCTGAGGCCATGGGCAAACCACGCCTGAGCTTGCAAGGCTGGCGGCACCGCGCCGCGCTCGCCATCGGCGCGGTGGCCCTGGCGTTCTCGGTCGGCTCCTGCGGGGGCGGGGGTGGCGGCTCCACGTCGCCCTCCGGGGGTGGCAGCAGCCTGCCGTGCGCCAACGGCTGCGAGCCCCCGAGGGCGGAGTTCCTCTCTGAAGACGACGTCCGTCGCATCCTCGCCCAGGCGATCTTCGAAGCCCAGGCGCGACGGGCGCCGGCTGCCATCGTGGTGGTGGACCGCGTCGGCAACGTGCTCGCTGCTTTCGAAATGGCCGGCGCGCCGCGCGGCATCGTCACCAACGGCGACCGAGGAGTGCGTAGCGGCCTGGACAACGCCGTCCTCGACCCGCCCGCCTCCGCATCGGCCGACACGTCGTTCGCCGCGCTGGCCGCCATCTCCAAGGCGCTCACGTCGGCCTACTTCTCCTCGCGGGGCAACGCCTTCACCACGCGCACGGCAGGGCAGATCCTGCAGGAGCACTTCAACGTCACCGAGGCCAACGTTCCGGCCGGGCCGCTCTTCAGCGTGCAATTCAGCCAGCTCGTCTGCTCGGATATCGTCACGCCAGCCGCGCCGGGCACCGCGGGCCCGCGCCCGGCACCCCTCGGCTTCGCGGCGGACCCGGGAGCCGTGCCGCTCTACAAGAATGGCGCGGTGGTGGGCGCCATCGCCGTCACCTCCGACCGCAACTATTCGGTCGACCGCAACCTGCTCGACATCGAAACCGACAACGACGAGCTGATCGCGGTGGCGGGCTCGCGCGGCTTCGAAGCCCCAACGGCCATCCGGGCAGACCGCGTCACGGCCGACGGACGCACCCTTCGCTTTACTGATTCCGAATCGCTCGCGAGCGACCCTGCGCGCGCGCCCAGCTATGCGTCGCTCGAAGGAACGGCCGGCCGGCTGCTGAACCTGCCCGGCTTTGGCGGCAAGCCGATCGTCGCCGGCACCG
>JAFMJY010000027.1 GCA_017853245.1 Burkholderiales bacterium
GCTCGACGTTGGCGAGAAACGTGGCGATGTCTTTGCGGGTTGCCAGGTCAGTTCCTGAGGGAGAAACGCGGCGAAGGCGGAGGGGGCTGAAAGGTCGGCGGACTATATCAAAGGGGGTACCCCGAACCCCGGGCCCAAGATCCCCTCGCGTGCCTCGGCCTTCTGGCTTGACCAATCGGGAGCCCGCGGCTACCCTCGACGGTTCCCCCAAAAAACACTACGCATTACAAGAACTTATGGAGCTCAAGCCGCCCCCCATGACCGAAGCCGGCGAAACCCTCACGGGAGCCGAAATCACCATCCGCTGCCTGCAGGATGAGGGGGTGGATTTCGTCTTCGGTTACCCGGGTGGAGCGGTGCTCTACATCTACGACGCGCTGGCCCAGCAGTCCAAGGTCCGCCATATCCTGGTTCGCCATGAGCAGGGCGCGCTGCATGCTGCCGATGGCTATTCGCGAGCCACGGGCCGCCCGGGGGTGGCGCTGGTCACCAGCGGCCCCGGCGTGACCAATGCGGTGACGGGCATCGCCACCGCTTACATGGACTCGATCCCCATGGTGGTGATCACGGGCCAGGTACCCACCCGCGCCATCGGGGAGGATGCCTTTCAGGAGTGCGACACGGTCGGCATCACCCGGCCGTGCGTGAAGCACAACTTCCTGGTCAAGGACGTGAGCCAACTGGCCGTGACGATCAAGAAGGCCTTCCACATTGCCACCACCGGCCGGCCCGGCCCCGTGCTGGTGGACATCCCCAAGGATGTCTCGATGCAGTCGGCGCTCTACCACTACCCGGAGCGCGTGCAGATGCGCTCGTACAACCCCGTGGTCAAGGGGCACACCGGGCAGATCAAGAAAGCGCTGCAACTGATCCTCGAGGCGAAGCGCCCCATGGTCTATGTGGGCGGGGGGGCGGTGCTCGGCAACGCGTCCGCCGAGGTCACGGAGCTCGTGCGCGAGCTGGACTTTCCCTGCACCCAGACGCTGATGGGCTTGGGGGCCTTCCCGGCCTCCGATCGCCGCTTCGTCGGCATGCTCGGCATGCACGGCACGGTGGAAGCGAACATGGGCATGCAGAACTGCGATGTGCTGCTGGCGATCGGGGCGCGCTTTGATGACCGAGTGATCGGCAACCCGTCCCACTTTGCGGCGGGCAACCCCAATCGCCGCATCGTTCACATCGACATCGATCCCTCCTCGATTTCCAAGCGGGTTCGAGTGGATGTGCCTATCGTGGGCGACGTGGTCGACGTGCTGCGCGAGTTGCTTGCGCTTCTTCGCGCCGGGACGGCGCGCCCCGACCCCGCCTCGCTCGCCGCCTGGTGGGCTGAAATTGCAACCTGGCGCGCTCGGGACTGCCTGCGATACGACCGCAAGGCTGACATCGTCAAGCCGCAGTTCGTGATCGAGAAGCTCTGGGAGGTCACAAAGGGCGATGCGATCGTCACGTCCGACGTCGGGCAGCACCAGATGTGGGCGGCGCAGTTCTATCGGTTCGACAAGCCGCGCCGCTGGATCAATTCCGGCGGCCTCGGAACCATGGGGGTGGGTTTGCCTTACGCCCTGGGGGTGAAGCTTGCGTTCCCGGATGCCGACGTGGCTTGCGTCACGGGGGAAGCGTCGATCCAGATGTGCATCCAGGAGCTCTCCACCTGCAAGCAGTACCACCTGCCGGTGAAGGTCGTGAACCTGAACAACCGCTACATGGGCATGGTCCGCCAGTGGCAGGAGTTCTTTCACGGCAATCGTTATGCAGAGTCCTACATGGACGCGCTACCGGATTTTGTGAAGCTGGCTGAAGCCTATGGCCACGTCGGCATGCGGGTGGACAAGCCCGGCGACGTCGAGGGGGCGCTTCGCGAGGCCTTCGCGCTCAAGGACCGCCTCGTCTTCCTCGACATCATCACGGACCAGACCGAGAACGTTTTCCCGATGGTGCCTGGCGGCAAGGGCATGTCGGAAATGATCCTCGCCGAGGACCTGTAACGCGACGCGGCACCCGTGCCGTCCCCGCAAGAGGGACGGCGCCAGCCTCGCTGCCTCTGCACCCGCCCAGGACCCACCCATGCGCCACATCCTATCCATACTCGTCGAGAACGAAGCCGGTGCCCTCTCCCGCGTGTCAGGGCTGTTTTCGGCCCGTGGTTACAACATCGAGTCGCTCACCGTCGCGCCCACCGAGGACGCGACCATGTCCCGGATGACGATCGTCACCACCGGGTCAGAAGAGATCGTCGAGCAGATCACCAAGCAGCTCAACAAGCTGGTGGACGTGGTGAAGGTCGTCGACCTTTCCGAGGGGCGGCACCTCGAGCGCGAGTTGATGCTCGTGAAGGTGCGCGCTGCCGGCAAGGACCGCGAAGAGATGAAGCGCATGGCCGATATCTTCCGTGGCCGCATCATCGACGTGACCGACAAGGCCTACACGGTGGAGCTCACCGGCACGTCGGACAAGCTGGATGCCTTTCTCGAGGCGCTCGACCGCAGCGCGATCCTCGAGACGGTGCGCACCGGCGTGTGCGGCATCGGCCGTGGCGAGTGGGTCCTCAAAGCCTGAACATCGACTGTCAAACAAGGAACCGATCATGAAGGTCTACTACGACAAGGACGCCGACCTCTCCCTCATCAAGGGCAAGAAGGTCACCATCATCGGGTTTGGCTCCCAGGGCCATGCCCACGCGCAAAACCTGAAGGAGTCCGGGGTGAAGGTGACCGTGGGCCTGCGCCCCGGTGGCGCCTCGTGGGACAAGGCCAAGAAGGCCAAGCTGGAGGTGAAGGAAGTCGGGGCCGCCGTGAAAGGCGCAGACCTCGTCATGATCCTTCTGCCCGACGAGAACCATCCCGCGGTATGGGCTGAGTCCATCGAGCCCAACATCAAGAAGGGTGCAACGCTCGCGTTCGCCCATGGTTTCAACGTCCACTTTGGCCAGGTCAAGCCCAGGGCGGACCTCGACGTCGTGATGATCGCCCCCAAGGGCCCCGGCCACCTCGTTCGTTCCACCTACGTCCAGGGCGGCGGCGTGCCGGCGCTGATCGCCGTGCACCAGAATGCCTCGGGCAAGGCGAAACAGCTGGCGCTTTCGTACGCCTGTGCGATCGGCGGCACGCGGGGCGGCGTCATCGAGACCAATTTCCGCGAGGAGACCGAAACCGACCTCTTTGGCGAGCAGGCGGTGCTCTGCGGCGGCATCGTCGAGCTGATCAAGGCGGGCTACGAGACGCTCGTCGAGGCGGGGTATGCGCCCGAGATGGCGTATTTCGAGTGCCTGCATGAAACGAAGCTCATCGTGGACCTCATCTACGAGGGCGGGATCGCAAACATGAATTACTCGATCTCGAACAACGCCGAGTTCGGTGAGTACCTGACCGGCCCGAAGGTGATCGGTCCCGAAGCGCGCAAGGCCATGAAGGAGGCGCTCGCGCACATCCAGGCGGGAGGTTATGCCCGGGATTTCATCCTGGAGAACCGGGCGGGCGCGCCGACGATGACGGCCCGTCGGCGGTTGCTTGCCGAGCACCCGATCGAGAAGGTTGGAGAGCAGCTGCGGGCGATGATGCCCTGGATCAAGAAGAACAAGCTCGTCGACCAAAGCCGCAACTGACGGGGAGCTCTCGATGGCCGAGCCCTCCCGGCAGGTTCCCCCCGCCCGGCTGATGGAGCCCATCCGCCGGAGGGGCATCTACCTGCTGCCGAACCTGTTCACCACGCTGTCGCTGTTCGCCGGCTTCTACGCGATCGTGCAGGGGATGAACCACGACTTTGAGCGCGCGGCCATCGCCATCTTCGCGGCCATGATCCTGGATGGCCTGGACGGGCGCGTGGCGCGGCTTACCAACACGCAGTCTGCCTTCGGCGCCGAGTACGACAGCCTGTCCGACATGGTTTCCTTCGGTGCTGCGCCGGCGTTGGTGATGTACGAGTGGGCGCTTCGAGACATGGGGCGCATCGGCTGGATCGCCGCTTTCGTGTACTGCGCCTGTGCGGCGCTTCGGCTTGCCCGGTTCAACACCCAGCTTTCGGTGGCAGACAAGCGCTGGTTCACGGGCCTGCCGAGCCCCGCTGCCGCTGCCCTCGTGGCCGGCATGATCTGGGTCATGAACGAGTACCAGGTGAAGGGTGGGGATGTGAAGTGGCTGGCTGCCGGCGTCACGCTCTACGCCGGCATCACCATGGTTTCAAGCGTCAAGTTCTATAGCGGCAAGGACATCAACCTTCGCCGGGCGGTGCCCTTCGGGATGACCCTCGCCATGGTGGTGGCGCTGCTGCTCATCTCCATCGACCCCTCGCATGTGCTCTGGGGGCTCATGGTTGCCTACGGCCTTTCTGGCTACGGTTATTGGGCCTGGCAGCGCATGCGGGCCGAGGCGGCGGAGAAGCGGGTCCTCGACGTGCGGGAGGCAATCGTCGAAGGGCAGACTGCTGCGCTCGCGCGGATCCTGAGGTCCATGTCGCCGGATGCGCCAGCGGGGACGGACGGCCGCCCGATGCTGATGCTGGCCGTGGAGGAATCCAACCTGGCGGCTGTCGACCTCCTGCTGGCCCGCGGCGCGAAGGCCAACCTCGCCGACGCCAAGGGGACCACGCCGCTCATTCTGGCAGCGGAAATGGGCTTCCTCGAGGCCGTCGAGTCCTTGCTGGCAAACGATGCCGACCCCAATGCCCGGGATGCCAGCGGGCTCACGGCGCTTGACGTCGCCGAGGAGCACGGTTCGCACGACATCGTCGCAGCCTTGTTGCGGGCAGGGGGCCGGTCGGGGCGGGAACTGGGCGGCGGAGCCGGCTGAGCGGGTGCCAACTCGGCGTCCCTCGTGAAATTCAGGAGTGAGCGATGCAGAACCAGCTGATCATTTTCGACACTACGATGCGCGACGGCGAGCAGAGCCCAGGCGCTGCGATGACGCGGGAGGAGAAAGTCCGTATCGCGAAGCAGCTTGAGCGGCTGCGAGTCGACGTGATCGAGGCCGGTTTTGCCGCGGCAAGCCCGGGTGATTTCGAAGCCATCCGGGCCGTGGCCGAGTCGGTTCGTGAGTCCACGGTGTGCTCGCTCGCGCGGGCCAACGAGAATGACATCCGGCGGGCAGCCGATGCCGTTAGCCCCGCCGCGCGGCGCCGCATCCATACGTTTATCGCCACCAGCCCCATACACATGCAGCGCAAGCTGCGGATGACCGAGGAGCAAGTGCTCGAGGCTGCCGTGCGCGCGGTGCGCTTGTGCCGCCAGTTCACCGATGACGTCGAGTTCTCCGCGGAAGACGCCGTCCGGTCGGAGGAGGATTTTCTCTGCCGCGTGTTTGAGGCGGCCATCGACGCCGGCGCCACCACCATCAACGTGCCGGATACCGTGGGCTATAGCGTGCCGGACCGGTGGGGCTCCCTGTTCAAACGCCTGCTTGAGCGGGTGCCCAATGCAGGCAAGGCCATCTGGTCCACGCACTGCCATAACGACCTCGGCATGGCCGTGGCCAATTCGCTTGCTGCGGTCCTCAACGGCGCGCGACAGGTCGAGTGCACCATTAACGGCCTGGGAGAGCGGGCGGGGAACGCCTCACTCGAGGAAATCGTCATGGCGGTCAAGACGCGCGCGGACATTTTCCCCGTGCGCACGGTGATCGACGCAACGCAAATCGTGCCGGCCAGCAAGCTGGTCTCCACCATCACGGGCTACCCGGTGCAGCCGAACAAGGCGGTGGTGGGCGCCAATGCCTTCGCGCACGAGTCGGGCATCCATCAGGACGGCGTCCTCAAGCACCGGGAAACGTACGAGATCATGCGCGCGGAAGATGTGGGCTGGGGGGCGAACCGCCTCTCGCTCGGCAAGCTCTCCGGGCGCAACGCCTTCAAGAGCCGCCTGGTGGAGCTTGGCATCACCCTGCATTCGGAAGAGGCGCTCAATGCAGCGTTTGCTCGCTTCAAGGAGCTCGCCGACAAAAAGCGGGAGATATTCGACGAAGACCTGCAGGCGCTTCTGTCGGACGAAAGCATCACCCCCGAAAACGAGCGCTTCAAGCTCGTGTCGCTGGTGGCGCACTCGGAAACGGGCGAGCAGCCGTTCGCGAAGCTCGTGGTGTCGGATGCGGGCATCGAGGCGCAATCCGAGGCGCGGGGCGCGGGGCCGGTGGATGCGGCTTTCCAGGCCATCGAGAGCCTGGTGCACAGTGGCACCCAGTTGCTGCTTTACTCGGTCAACAACATCACGTCCGGGACCGATTCCCAGGGCGAGGTCACCGTGCGGCTTGCCAAGGACGGGCGGGTGGTGAACGGGATGGGGGCGGACACGGACATCGTCGTGGCCTCCGCCAAGGCCTACCTCAGCGCGCTCAACAAGATGGGGCTCAAGTCGAGCCGCATGAATCCCCAGTACGGGGAAGAGGCGCCGGCGCCGTAGCGCCGGCGCGTCCCGTCACTTCTGGCGGGCGATGACCTTGTCCTTGATGTCATCGTAGACATTCGAGGGCACGATCTTCTTGTCGAGCAGCTCGTTCTTGCCCTTGTAGGGGCGGCCCTTGATGATCGCGTCGGCGCGCGCATCGCCGATGCCCTTGAGCTTCATCAGCTCGTCGCGCGACGCGCTGTTGATGTCGATCAGGGCCTCGGCCCTTTTCTCAGCGGCGGGCGGGGCCTTCTTGTCCTGGGCGAACGTGGGTGCGGACAGGGCGAAGAGGGCAACAGCTGCGGCGGCAATCCATTTTTTCATGGGGTCTCCTTCGTGGTCTGTTAGAGCGGATGAGGCACGGTGCTGCAGGCGGCGGTCAAGCCTCGCGCGAGAGCGCTTCGGCCAGGCCAACGTAGGTGGCGGGCGTCAGTGCCAGGAGCCGTGCCTTGGCGTCCGCGGGAATCTCAAGCCCCTCGATGAACCCGTGCAGCGCCTCGCGCGAAATGCCGCCGCGCCCCCGGGTCAGCGCCTTCAGGCGCTCGTACGCTTCCGGCACGCGGTAGGCGCGCATCACCGTCTGCACCGGCTCCGCGAGGATGTCCCAGCAGGCGTCGAGGTCGGCGGCGAGCTTCGCAGGGTCTGCCTCGAGCTTGCCCAGGCCGCGCAGGCAGGCGTCGTAGCCGAGCAGGCAGTAACCGAACGCAACGCCCATGTTGCGAAGCACGGTGGAGTCCGTGAGGTCGCGCTGCCATCGCGAGATCGGCAGCTTTTCCGACAGGTGGCGCAGCAGCGCGTTCGCAAGACCGAGATTGCCTTCTGAATTTTCGAAATCGATCGGGTTCACCTTGTGGGGCATGGTGGATGAGCCGACTTCCCCCGCCTTGGCGCGCTGCTTGAAGTAGCCGAGCGAGATATAGCCCCAGATGTCCCGGTCGAGGTCGATGAGGATTGTGTTTACCCGGGCCAACGCATCGAAGAGCGCCGCAAGCCCGTCATGCGGCTCGATCTGCGTGGTGAGCGGGTTGTGCGTGAGGCCCAGCCCGGTGACGAAGCGCTCGGAGAAGCGCGGCCAGTCCACGCTGGGCGAGGCGACCACATGGGCGTTGAAATTGCCGGTGGCGCCGTTGATCTTGCCGAGCAGCTGCGCCGCAGCAAGGGCCTCGCGTGCGCGCGCCAGGCGGGCGGCAACGTTCGCCATTTCCTTGCCGAGCGTCGTGGGCGTGGCCGGCTGGCCATGCGTGCGCGAGAGCATCGGCAGCGCCGCGTGCTTGCGCGCGAGGTCTCGCATCGCGGCGATCACCTTGTCGAGGGCTGGCAGCAGCACGTCGTCGCGCCCGCCGCGAACCATGAGCGCATGGCACAAGTTGTTGATGTCCTCGGAGGTGCAGGCGAAGTGAATGAACTCACCCGCCTCGGCGATCTCACGGTTGCCCTGGAAGCGCTCGCGCATCCAGTACTCGACGGCTTTGACGTCGTGATTGGTTTCCGCCTCGATCGCCTTCACTCGCTCGGCATCGGCTGCCGAGAAGTCGCGGGCGGCGTCGTTCAGCGCGGCATGCGCGCCCGCGGAAAACGGCTTCAGGAAGGGGAATGCCGGCTCCTCGGCCAGCGACTGCAGCCACCGCACCTCGACGCGAACGCGCCAGCGGATGAGGGCAAATTCGCTGAAATGGTCGACGAGGGCGCGTGCGCGAGAGGCGTAACGGCCATCGAGCGGCGAGAGGGCGAGAAGGGGTTGTGACACCGAAAAATGGTACCACGCAGCCCCCAAAAGACGCTCAGTCCGGGTGCTACACTGGACCTGTCATTTTTGCCTCTCATTTCCATGAAACTCATCGGCTCCCTCACCAGCCCATTCGTGAGAAAAGTGCGCGTCTTGCTCGCCGAGAAGGGGCTCGATGTCGAGCTCGTGCAGGAAAACGTCATGAGCCCGGAGTCGACTGTCCCGAATTTCAATCCGCTGCGGAAGGTGCCGGTCATGGTGACGGACGAGGGCGAGAGCCTCTACGACTCATCGGTGATCACCGAGCACGTCGATGGGCTCGCAGACCCGCCGTTCATGCCGCGCCACGGGCTCGAGCGCTCCAGGGTGCGGCGAGACGAAGCGCTGGGTGACGGTATCGCCGATGCGGGCGTGCTGATCTTCTATGAGCGAAAGCGTGAGCCGGCCCTGCGCGACGATGCGTGGATGGCGCGTCAGCGGCAGAAGATCGACGCCGGCGTGGCCGAGATCGGCCGGCGGCTCTCCCGCTCACCGTGGCTGGGAGGCGATTCGCTTTCCCTGGGAGACATCTCTTGCGCCTGCGCGCTGTTGTGGATCGAGTTCCGCCTTCCCGAGATTCGCTGGCGCGAGGAGCAGCCGGCGCTGGCCCAGTGGGCGGCGAGCATCGAAGCGCGCGAGTCGTTCCGGGCCACGCGCCCGCCGCCGGCCTGAGCCGCGCCTAGGCGATCACGCCACCGCCCAGGCACACCTCGCCGTCGTAGAGCACGGCGGATTGCCCGGGCGTCACAGCCCACTGCGGCTCCGCGAAGGTTAGCGCGAACGAGCCTGTGTCTTCGGGGCTGAATCGGCAGGAGGCGTCCGCCTGGCGATAGCGCGTCTTGGCCCCGTAGTGCCCGGAAGGGGGCGGCGCGCCCGCGATCCAGCTCGCATCCTGCGCGCGCAGCGAGCTCACCAGCAGACTGGGGTGGTCGTGGCCCTGAACGACGGTAAGCGTATCCGTCGCGAGGTTCTTCGCGGACACGTACCACGGCGTGCCGTCGCCCTCGCGCTGGCCGCCGATGCCCAGGCCCTGTCGCTGCCCCAGGGTGTAGTACGCCAGCCCCTCATGCCGGCCCACGACGCGCCCCGCCGCGGTGATGATCGGGCCCGGGCGGCGCGGCACGTAGCGCGACAGGAACTCCCGAAAGGGGCGCTCACCGATGAAGCAGATTCCCGTCGAGTCGCGCTTGGCATGGTTGGGCAGACCCGCCTCTCGTGCCAACGCGCGCACCTGGGACTTGAGCATGCCGCCCACCGGGAACACCGTTCGCGATAGTTGTTCCTGGGTGAGCCGGTGCAGGAAATAAGACTGGTCTTTGCCGGGGTCCACCCCCTTGAGCAGCTGGAACACGCCATCCACCGCCTGCACTCGTGCGTAGTGCCCGGTGGCGATGCACTCCGCGCCCAGCGACATGGCGTGGTCGAGGAAGGCCCGGAACTTGATTTCCGCGTTGCACAGCACGTCGGGGTTGGGGGTGCGCCCCGCCTGGTACTCGGCGAGGAAGGTTGCGAACACGCGCTCCCGGTACTCGGCTGCAAAGTTCACCGCCTCGATGTCGATGCCAATCCGGTCGGCGACCGCAGCCGCGTCGATCAGGTCCTGCCTCGCAGGGCATTGGTCCTCGGGGTCGTCCTCCCAATTCTTCATGAAGAGCCCGATGACCTCGTGTCCCTGGCGCCTGAGCAGTAGCGCCGAGACGGCTGAGTCGACACCGCCGGAGAGGCCGACGACGATTTTCATGGGGGTGGAAGGTGGGGCGCCCGGGTCGGTGCGTTTTGCCGGATTTTATCTGCCGCGCGCGGCGGCCTCTTCCACCCGCTGCCACTGCCCCGGGGCGAGCGTGCCCAGTTTCCAGGGGCCGACCTGGTGGCGAATCAGGCGAAGGGTGGGTAGCCCGACCGCCGCAGTCATGCGCCGGACCTGGCGGTTCCGACCCTCCCGCAGGCCGATCTCCATCCAGGCGGTAGGGATGGCCAGCCGCTTGCGGATCGGCGGATCCCGCTCCCACAGTCCGGCAGGCGGCTCAATGCGGCTTGCCTCGGCGGGCAAGGTGGGGCCGTCGTTGAGCGATAGGCCCTCCCGGAGGCGCTGGATCGCCTCCGCTGAGGGCTCCCCCTCCACCTGAGCCCAGTAACGCTTGGTGGCGCGATGCCGGGGGTTGGAGAGCTCGGCCTGGATTCGGCCGTTGTCGGTGAGCACCAGGAGCCCCTCGCTATCCGCGTCCAGGCGGCCGGCAGCGTAGATGCCCGGCACCGGTATCCAGTCGGCCAGAGTCTGGCGCCCCGGGAGCGGGCTGAACTGGCAGGCCACGCCAAACGGCTTGTTGAAGAGGACGATCATGGGAGGCGGCGCACCGACCTGGCGCGCGTAAAGAAAAAGCCCCCGGGGCAGGCCCCGAGGGCTTTCAAGAAATGACGCTGGCGGGAGCTCTCAGGCGTTCTGGATGTTCGACGCCTGCTTGCCCTTGGGGCCTTGTGTGACATCGAAGGAGACCTTTTGGCCTTCCTTGAGGGTCTTGAAGCCCTGCATTTGAATCGCCGAGAAGTGAGCAAACAGGTCTTCGCTGCCGTCGTCCGGCGTGATGAACCCGTAGCCCTTCGCATCGTTGAACCACTTGACGGTACCGGTTGCCATTCGCTTGCATACCTCTCAGGTAACACGGGTGGAGGCCCGCACATCGTTCGGATCGAGGCACGCTCGGCGACGATTCCCTGCCGGACACCTTGAAGCCAAACTCCAAGGCGCCTTTTACGCCCGCTTCGCGCGGAAAGTCAATAGAGTGGGCAAATGGGGCCCTTAGCCGCTTCCGGGGTCTTGAAAAAGCGGGTTTTCTTGCCCATATTCAAGTCGTTACCCGCTCCCCCGCCCGCAGCCCCTCCCGCATGGCCAGCAAACCCGGTGGTTCCGCCGCCCTGAAGCCCAGTGCGGCCAAGACCAAGCCGCCCCCAATGTTCCAGGTCGTGATGTATAACGATGACTTCACGCCGATGGAGTTTGTCGTCGAGGTGCTGCAGCGATTTTTCGCGTTGACGCGGGATCAGGCCACGCGGGTCATGCTCAAGGTGCACACCGAGGGCCGCGGCATCTGCGGGGTCTATCCTCGGGACGTGGCCTCCACGAAGGTGGAGCAGGTTGCCGAATACGCCCGCCAGCACCAGCACCCGTTGCAGTGCGCGATGGAGGAAACATGATCGCCCAGGAGTTGGAAGTCAGCCTTCACATGGCTTTCGTGGACGCGCGCCAGAAGCGCCACGAGTTCATCACCGTCGAGCACCTGCTCCTCGCGCTTTGCGACAACCCCTCGGCCTCCGAGGTGCTGAAGGCCTGCGCCGCCAAGACCGACGAACTGAAGAAGTCTCTCGCTGAATTTGTCACGCAGCACACGCCTACCGTGGCGGGGAGCGGCGAGGTGGATACGCAGCCGACGCTGGGCTTCCAGCGCGTCATCCAGCGCGCGATCCTGCACGTGCAGTCCTCGGGCAAGAAGGAAGTCACTGGCGCCAATGTCCTCGTTGCGATCTACGGTGAAAAGGACTCGCACGCCGTGTATTTCCTGCACCAGCAGGGCGTGTCGCGCCTGGACGTGGTGAATTTCATCTCCCACGGCATCACCAAGGGCCCGCAGCAGGGCAAGGGCGAGGAGCCCGAGTCCACCGAGGAGGCAGCCGAGGCCCCGGGCGCGGGCGGCGCGCTGGAGAGCTTCACCCAGAACCTCAACCAGCTGGCGGCGGACGGCAAGATCGACCCGCTCATCGGCCGGGAGCTCGAGTTGGAGCGCGTGATCCAGATCCTGTGCCGCCGGCGCAAGAACAACCCGCTACTGGTGGGCGAGGCAGGTGTCGGGAAGACAGCCATCGCCGAGGGCCTTGCGAAGCGTGTGGTCGACGGGCAGGTGCCCGAGATCCTCGCCAAGGCGCAGGTCTACGCGCTGGACATGGGCGCGCTGTTGGCTGGCACCAAGTACCGTGGCGATTTCGAGCAGCGCCTGAAGGCGGTGCTGAAGCAGCTGGTCGACAACCCGAACGCCATTCTTTTCATCGACGAAATCCATACCCTGATCGGCGCCGGCAGCGCGTCGGGCGGCACGCTGGATGCATCGAACCTGCTGAAGCCGGCGCTCTCCTCCGGGGCGCTCAAGTGCATCGGGGCGACGACGTTCAACGAGTTCCGCGGCATCTTCGAGAAGGACCATGCCCTCTCACGGCGCTTCCAGAAGATCGACGTGAATGAGCCGTCCATCCAGGAAACGGTCGAAATCCTGCGCGGCCTGAAATCCCGCTTCGAGTCCCACCACGGCGTGAAGTACACGGCCAACGCGCTCACTACCGCGGCGGAGCTTGCCGCACGGTTCATCAATGACCGCCACCTCCCCGACAAGGCTATCGACGTGATCGACGAGGCCGGGGCGCTGCAGCGCATCCTGCCGAAATCCAGGCAGAAGAAGGTGATTGGCAAGACCGAGATCGAGGAGATCATCGCCAAGATCGCGCGCATTCCCGCGCGCAACGTCTCATCGGACGACCGTAACCAGTTGCGCAACCTCGACCGCGACCTCAAGGCCACCGTCTTCGGCCAGGATGCGGCGATCGACGCGCTTGCCTCGGCCATCAAGATGGCGCGCTCGGGCCTGGGCAACCCCCAGAAGCCCATCGGCGCCTTCCTGTTCTCCGGCCCCACCGGGGTCGGCAAGACCGAGGTCGCGCGCCAACTCGCCTTCATCATGGGCGTGGAGCTCCTGCGCTTCGACATGTCCGAGTACATGGAGCGCCACGCGGTCTCGCGCCTGATCGGCGCTCCCCCGGGCTACGTCGGGTTCGACCAGGGCGGCCTGCTCACGGAGGCCATCACGAAGCAGCCCTATTCGGTGTTGCTCCTCGACGAGATCGAGAAGGCGCACCCGGACATCTTCAACATCCTCCTGCAGGTGATGGACCACGGCACGCTCACGGACAACAACGGCCGCAAGGCGGATTTCCGCAACGTGGTGATCGTGATGACCACCAACGCTGGCGCCGAGAGCCTGTCGAAGAACGCCATCGGCTTCTCCACCGACCGCAAGGCGGGCGACGAGATGGGCGAGATCAAGCGCCTGTTCACGCCGGAGTTCCGCAACCGCCTGGACGCCATCATCTCCTTCCGCGCGCTGGACGAGGAAATCATTCTCCGTGTGGTCGACAAGTTCCTGATGCAACTGGAGTCGCAGCTTGCGGAAAAGAAAGTCGAGGCTCAGTTCACCGAGGGGCTCAAGAAGTACCTCGCCAAGAACGGCTTCGACCCCCTCATGGGCGCGAGGCCTATGGCGAGGCTCATCCAGGACACGATTCGCCGGGCGCTGGCCGATGAGTTGCTGTTCGGCAAGCTCGCGAGCGGCGGGCGGGTGACGATCGACGTCGATGCCGATGGCAAGGTGAAGCTCGACATCGCCACCCAGGCGTCCACGGACGAGGCGGTTCCCGCAGGATAAGTGGGGGCATAGCCCTTGCCTCGGCGGGCGGTTTACAGGCAACCGCCCAGCCGATACCCTTCGTGCAGCGCCTCGATGCGCCCTATACGGAGGAGAAAACATGACCCGCTCCACCCCAGCCTGGCTGGCCGCGGCGCTTCTTGCCGCAACGCCCGTCCTGGCCCAGCAGCCTGCCCCACCGGAATTTGCTCCCTCAAACCTTTCGCCGTCTGGCGTGCGCGCCCTGGCAGCGAACTGCGCGGCGTGCCACGGCACAAACGGCAAGGCCGCGCCCGGCTCCTCGGTCCCCGGCCTTGCAGGTCAGCCCAAGGAGGCGTTCGTGACGGCGATGGCCCAGTTCAAGGAGGGCAAACGGCAAGCGACGCTCATGCATCAGATCGCCAAGGGCTACACGGACGCGGAGATCGCCGCGCTCGCCGACTTTTTCTCGAAACAGCCCCGCTAGCGAGGAGAGCAGACATGAGCAACCAACGCAGACAGTTTCTGAAGGCGGGTGCCGCCGGAGCAGCGCTTGTCGGGCTCGCAGGCTGTGCCGGCATGCCCGGCGGCAGCAAGGCGCGCGTGGTGGTCGTGGGTGGTGGCTACTCCGGCGCGACGGCGGCGAAGTACATTCGCATGCTGGATCCGCGCATCGAGGTGGTGCTGGTCGAGCCCAACGACGCGTTCGTCTCCTGCCCGATCTCCAACCTGGTGCTGGGCGGCTACAAGACCATGGCCGACATCACCACGCCCTACACGGGCCTCGAGCGCAATCACGGCGTGCGCATCGTGAAGGATCGCGCCACGGCCATCGACGCGGACAAGAAGCAGGTTCGCCTCGCCAAGGGCGACCCGATTTCCTTTGATCGCGTGATCGTTGCGCCGGGCATCGACTTCATCCCGGGCGCCCTGCCGGGGCTCGCTTCCGCTGACGCCCAGGCTCGCGTGCTGCACGCGTGGAAGGCAGGCCCCCAAACGATGCAGCTTCGGCGGCAGCTCGAGCAGATGCGTGACGGCGGGGTGGTGGTGATCTCGATGCCGGAGGCGCCTTACCGATGCCCGCCGGGCCCCTACGAGCGGCTGTGCCAGATCGCTGCTTACCTGAAGACCGCCAAGCCCAAGTCGAAGGTGCTGTTGCTCGATGCCAACGCCGACGTGACGTCCAAGGGCCCGCTCTTTAAGAAGGCGTGGGCAGACCTCTACAAGGGCATCGTCGAGTACCGGCCGAAGAGCAAGGCGATGGACGTCGACGTGAAGACGGGCACCATCAAGCTCGAGTTCGACGACGTCAAGGGTGACGTGCTGAACGTCATCCCGCCGCAGAAGTGCGGCAGCATCGCCGACCCGTTCATCACCGCCAACAAGCGCTGGTGCGAGGTGGATTGGCTCACCTACGAGTCCAAGGCGGTCAAGGGCGTGCACCTGCTGGGTGACGCGCTGCAGGTCGCGCCGCTCATGCCCAAGTCGGGGCACATGGCCAACGCGCACGGCAAGGCCTGTGCGGCAGCCGTGGTGGCGCTGATCAACGGCGAGGCGCCGAACCCCTCTCCCACGCTCAGCAACACCTGCTACAGCTTCGTCTCCGACAAGCTGGTGGTGCACGTGGCGTCGGTCCACAAGTACGACGTGAAAGACCGCACCATGAAGACCGTGCCCGGCGCCGGTGGCGTCTCGGGCGCAATGAACGAGCTGGAGGCGAGCTACGCGCTCAACTGGGCTCGCAACATCTGGGCGGACTCGCTCGCCTGATCGGCCAGCGCACAGGGCGTCCCAAAGGCCGCCTCCGGGCGGCCTTTTTTTGCTTGGGCTGTTTTCCCGCAGGGGAAGGAGTGTCGTGAGCCGTCGCAGGGTTCTGGTGTTGTTCTCGGATGAGTGGGACCGTGAGGCCATGCGTGGCGCCGCAGGCGAGGCAGAGTTCTTCGTCGAGGGATTCGACCTCTTCCGATTTCCCGACAACGCGCGACTGTTCACGTACGACCCGCTCAAGACCGCGGACCGGCTGGTCCGTCGGTACCGCAATCGGGGCATCGATGCGGTGGTGACCACCGACGAGCCCTTCGGCCCGACCCTGGCAGCACTGGTGGCGGAGGGGCTGGGTTTGCCGCATACACCGCTCTCGGCCGTGCTTACTGCCCAGCACAAGTACTACGCGCGAGAGGCGTTCGCCAAGGCGTTGCCGGAGGCGAACGTCGCTTTTGGGCTCATCGGCCGCCAGTTCCGTCGCGACGGGGCGTTGCCGCTGCCTTTTCCGTTCTATGTGAAGCCGGTGAAGGCGGCCTTCTCCGTCCTGGCTCGTCGCGTCGACTCTTACGAGCAGCTCGACCAGCACACGACGTTCGCGTGGTTCGAGCAGGCGATCATCGAGCGACTCGTTCGCCCTTTTGCGGACGTCATGCGCAGCCGATCGGCGCTCAGCGTCGATCCCTTCAGCCTGATCGCCGAGGAGGTCGTCGACGGCTTCCAGGTCACGGCCAACGGCTTCGTGCGCGATGGCGAGGTGACGATGCTGGGGGTGGTCGATTCGGTGATGTATCCCGGCACCGACCAGTTTCAGCGCTTCGAATACCCCTCCCGCCTGCCGCTCGATCGCCAGGAGGCCGTGGAGGCGGCGGCTGCCAGGGCGCTTCACGCCATCGGCTTCTCGCACGGCCTCTTCAACGTCGAGGCGCGTGTGTGCCCCGCATCGGGCCACGTAAAGCTGATCGAGGTGAACCCGCGCATGGCTGGCCAGTTCGACGACCTGTTTGAGCGTGTCGACGGCACAAGCCTGTTCCAGGTGCTGATTGCGCTCGAGTCTGGCGACGCCCCACGAGTCCGGCGGCGGGCGGGTCGTGACGCCGTGGCCGCGAGCTTCGTGTGGCGGGATTTGCAAGGCGCAGGCCTCTCCCGTTGGCCTGTCCGGGGCGAGATCGAAAGCCTGCGGCGCCGGCATGCAAACGCGCGGCTAATGGTCTATCCGAAGCGGGGTGCCGACCTCGCGCGCGAGCGGAAGTGGCTCGGAAGCTACCGCTATGCGGTTGCCAACCTGGGGGCTGCCTCGGCTGAGTCACTGGTGCAATCCGCCAGGCGGCTACACGCCGACATCACTTTTCACCCCTGGGGCGCGCCGGCGCCGGCCTGAGGGGCAGTCAAGCCGAGAACACGTGCCAGTGCTGGGCCCAGCCCTCGGTGGGGCTGCGCTTGAAGCCGGTCTTCGCGAACAGGTACCAGCGGCCGATCACGTAGGCGATCAGCGTGTTTGCGTAGGCGCTCACGTCCCACTCCTTCGGCAGTTGCTCGGCAGAAACCGCGAGGCGCGCGCTTTGCCGCAAGCTTGCCTCGATACGCTCCACCAGCTGGTTCACGCGCGTTTGCAGGCGTGGGTCTTCATTGACCAGCGCATCCCCCGTCAGTACCCGGGTCATGCCGGGGTTCTTCTGTGCGAAGGCGAGCAGGGCGGCGACGATCGATTCCACCTGCTTCAGCGCGTCCTGCTCCTCGCCCTGGATTCGATTGACCAGGCCAAAGAGGCTTTGCTCGATGAAGTCGATGAGCCCCTCGAACATCTGAGCCTTGCTCGAGAAATGCCGGTACAGCGCAGCCTCGGACACATCGAGGCGGGCTGCGAGCAGGGCGGTGGTGATGCGCTCCGCCTTGGGTTCCTCCAGCATCGCCGCCAGTGTTTGCAGAATCTGGGTTTTCCGCTCGCCAGTGCGTGCCATGGATCAGCGCCTCCCGCCTAAAAGGGACCCCAGCACGCCGCGAACGATGCGACGGCCAAGCTCACTGCCGATAGCCCGCGCCGCGCTCTTCGCAACGGCTTCCAGGGCGGTGTCCGTGGTGCGTGCGCGACCTGCCGGCGCTCGCGCGGCTGCGGGCTCGGGTTGCGCAACCCGCGCCGCCTCTTCCCGCGCCGCGAGCATCTCGAAGGCGGAATCGCGGTCAATGGCTTTTTCGTACTGTCCTGCGACCAGCGAGGTGGCCATGGACTGCTGGCGCTCGGCGTCGGTCAGTGGCCCGATGCGCGCACGCGGCGGAACCACGAAGGCCCGCTCCACCGGGTTCGGGCGACCTTTCTCGTCCAGGAACGAAACCAGGGCCTCGCCGACGCCCAGTTCGGTGATGGCCTTCTCAACGTCGACCCCGGGGTTGGCGCGGAACGTGGTTGCGGCAGCCCGGACGGCAGCCTGATCCCGGGGCGTGAAGGCGCGCAGGGCGTGCTGAACGCGGTTGCCGAGCTGGCCGAGGACCGATTCGGGCACGTCCAGCGGGTTTTGGGTGATGAACCACACGCCCACGCCCTTGGAGCGAACCAGGCGCACCACCTGCTCGATGCGCTCGAGCAATTCCTTCGGCGCGTCGTTGAACAGCAGGTGTGCTTCGTCGAAGAAAAACGCGAGGCGTGGCTTGTCGGGGTCGCCGATCTCGGGCAGTCGCTCGAACAGCTCGGATAGCAGCCACAGAAGCATCGTCGAGTAGACGCGGGGGCTGGCGAGAAGCTTGTCCGCGGCCAGGATGTTGATGACACCTTGGCCGTCGACCGTCTGCATCAGGTCTTCGATCTGGAGCGCGGGCTCGCCGAAGAAGCCGGCGCCACCCTGAGTCTCGAGCGCGAGCAGGCCTCGTTGGATGGCGCCGATGCTGGCGCCGGTAATGTTCCCGTATTTCGTCCGGTACTGCGCCGCGTTGTCGCCCGCGTGCTGCAGCATGGCGCGGAGATCCTTGAGGTCGATGAGCAGAAGCCCGTCGTCATCGGCAATGGCGAAGACGGCAGCCAGCACACCGGCCTGCGTGGCGTTGAGGTTGAGGATGCGCGAGAGCAACACCGGGCCCAGCTCGGAGACCGTTGCGCGCACCGGATGGCCTTTGTCGCCGAAGACGTCCCAGAACGTGACCGGGTATGCGGTGGGGGCGTGGCCTTCGATGCCGAGCGTGCGAATGCGCTCGATGACCCGTGCGTTGCCGCCGCCAGCGACGGCGAGGCCTGAGAGATCTCCCTTCACGTCAGCCATGAAGACGGGCACGCCGATGGCGCTCAGGCCCTCGGCTACGGCCTGCAGGGTGACGGTTTTGCCGGTTCCGGTGGCGCCCGCGATGAGCCCGTGGCGGTTCGCCATGCCTGGAAGGAGGCCGATTTCAGAGGCGGCTTTGGCGAGGACGAGGGGGGGCAACACTCGTGTCATCCCGTGCGGCGCGAGGGGGGCGAATGGTACCATTGAGCGTCATCGAGCAAGAGCACACGTGACCCATGGCCGGACACAGCAAGTGGGCCAACATCCAGCACCGCAAAGGGCGCCAGGACGCCAAGCGCGGCAAGATTTTCACCCGGCTCATCAAGGAAATCACCGTTGCGGCTCGCATGGGCGGCGGCGACCCCACCATGAACCCGAGGCTTCGGCTGGCCGTCGACAAGGCTACCGACAACAACATGCCGAAGGACAACATCGAGCGCGCCATCAAGCGCGGCACCGGTGACCTGGATGGCGTCAACTACGAAGAGATCCGCTACGAGGGCTACGGCATCGGCGGCGCGGCAGTGATCGTCGATTGCCTCACGGACAACCGCGTGCGCACGGTGGCTGACGTGCGCCACGCCTTCAGCAAATTCGGGGGCAACCTCGGAACGGATGGCTCCGTGAGCTTCCTGTTCAAGCACTGCGGCCAACTGCTCTTCGCCCCGGGCACGCCTGAGGAAAAGCTCTTCGAGGCTGCGCTCGAGGCGGGCGCAGAGGATGTGGTGGCCAACGACGACGGCTCGCTCGAGGTGATCACCGGCCCGCACGATTATCCGGCGGTGAAGGCGGCGCTCGAGAAAGCCGGGTTCAAGCCGGGCCTGGCGGATGTGGTGATGAAGCCGTCGACGGAGACCGAGCTTGCGGGCGACGATGCCCAGAGGATGCAAAAGCTCCTTGACGCGCTGGAGTCGCTCGACGACGTCCAGGAGGTCTACACCAACGCAGTCATGGACGAAGCCGCGTGAGGCTGGCGCGCGATGCGCATCATTGGCATTGACCCCGGCTTGCGTGTTACTGGCTTCGGCGTCATCGGCCGAGACGGCCAGCGCCTGTCCTACGTCACCAGTGGCTGCATTCGCACCGATTCGAGCGCCTCGCTTCCCGAGCGCCTCGGCACGCTCCTGGAGGGCCTCGCAGAGGTGATCGGCGCCAACCGCCCCGATGAGGTGGCGCTCGAAAAAGTGTTCGTCAACGTGAACCCGCAATCGACGCTGCTTCTGGGCCAGGCCCGCGGGGCGGCGATCTGCGCTTCGGTGATCGCGAAGCTCCCCGTCGCCGAGTACACGGCGCTTCAGGTCAAGCAGGCCGTGGTGGGACGCGGGCACGCTGCCAAGCGACAGGTGCAAGAAATGGTCAAGCGCCTGCTCGCGCTCCCGGGTTACCCGACCACGGACGCTGCCGATGCTCTCGCGTGTGCCATCTGCCACGCGCACGCCGGGCAGGGGCTGGGCGCGTTGCCCACCCGCGGGCTTCGCATGCGCCGCGGAAGGCTCTCGTGATCGGCCGCCTCGTCGGCACGCTCGGCGCCAAGAGCCCGCCGCAGGTGGTGGTGATGGTGCACGGCGTGGGCTACGAGGTGGACGTGCCGATGAGCACGTTCTGCAACCTGCCGCGCTCGGGCGAGGCAGTGGAATTGTTCACGCACCTCGTCGTGCGCGAGGATGCGCACCTGCTCTACGGCTTTCTGACGGAGGGCGAGCGCTCGGCGTTCCGGCAGCTGCTCAAGGTGAGCGGCGTGGGCCCCAAGGTCGCGTTGGCAGTGCTTTCAGGGCTCTCCGTGGAGGACCTTGCTCGTGCAGTGGCCGATGGTGACGCGGCGCGAATGACGCGTGTGCCCGGCATCGGGAAAAAGACGGCGGAGCGCCTGGTGCTCGAGCTGCGGGACAAGCTGGACGCCACGCTTCCTGCTGCCGCCAAGGCCGCGCCAGCGTCGGTGGACGTGGTCAATGCGCTGCTGGCCCTTGGCTATAATGACCGCGAAGCGTCGGCGGCGACGCGAGGCCTCGCTCCTGACCTGCCGCTGGCCGATGCGATCCGCCAGGCCTTGAAGGCGCTCGCGAAACCGTGATCGAAACCGACCGCCTCGTCGCCGGAACGCCCGCTTCCCCGCGCGAGGAAGGCGAGGAGAGAGCCCTTCGCCCCCGCGACCTAACAGAGTACGTCGGTCAGGCGCGCATTCGCGAGCAACTCGAGATCTTCATCGCCGCCGCCCGCAATCGGGGCGAGGCGCTCGATCACGCGCTGCTCTTCGGCCCGCCAGGTCTGGGGAAGACCACGCTCGCGCACATCATTGCCCGGGAGATGGGGGTGAACTTGCGTCAGACGTCGGGCCCGGTGCTGGAGAAGCCCGGCGACCTCGCGGCGATCCTCACCAACCTCGAGCCGAAGGACGTTCTCTTCATCGACGAGATTCACCGGCTGAGCCCGGTGGTGGAGGAGATCCTCTACCCCGCGCTCGAGGACTACCAGATCGACATCATGATCGGCGAAGGCCCGGCGGCTCGCAGCGTGAAGCTGGACCTGCAGCCGTTCACGCTCGTTGGCGCCACGACGCGTGCGGGGATGCTCACCAACCCCCTGCGAGACCGCTTCGGCATCGTTGCCCGCCTCGAGTTCTACACGCCTGAAGAGCTCACGCGCATCGTCAACCGTTCGGCGACGCTGCTCCAGATGGCGATCGAGCCGGGCGGGGCGGCCGAGATTGCGCGCCGTTCGCGCGGCACGCCGCGCATCGCCAACCGCCTGCTGCGGCGAGTCAGGGATTTCGCGGAGGTGAAGCACGAGGGGCGCGTCACCGCGGAAATCGCCGACCAGGCGCTTCGCATGCTCGATGTCGACGGCATCGGCCTCGACGTGATGGACCGCAAGCTCCTGCTTGCAATCGTCGAGAAATTCGGCGGTGGCCCCGTGGGCGTGGATAACCTTGCGGCTGCCATCGGTGAGGAGCGCGACACCATCGAGGACGTGCTCGAGCCCTTCCTGATCCAGCAGGGCTATCTTCAACGCACGCCCCGCGGGCGGGTTGCCACAGCGCTCGCCTACCAGCACCTCGGCCTGCCGCAGGCCCCGCCCGCGGGAGGGCTTTTCGCGTGACGAAGATCGCCGTCAAGGTGAAGCCACGGCTGCAGCCGGAGTTGTTCACCTACGCATTTCCGGTGCGTGTGTACTTCGAGAACACCGACGCGGGCGGTGTCGTCTACCACGCGGAATACCTCAAGTTCCTCGAGCGGGCCCGCACCGAATGGCTCCGCCACCTGGGGCACGACCATCAGGCGCTCGCCCGGCAGCACAGGGTCGTGTTCGTGGTGGCGAGCCTGTCGCTGGACTACCTGAAACCCGCGAAGCTCGATGACAACCTGTCGGTGACGGTGCAGCTGGATGTTCTGAGCAAGGTACGGGCCGAGTTCGTGCAGGAGGTACGCCGGGAAGCCGAGGTGCTCACCCGCGCCCGCGCCATCATCGTCTGCGTCGGCACGGACACCTTCAAGCCGACCGAGATTCCCGATCCCCTGAAGCGCAAGATGCAAGCTGCGCTTGCCTGAGAGCCCGCCCATGAACGTCACTCACGACCTGTCCATTCTCGCCCTGGTGATGAACGCGAGCGTCGTGGTGAAGATCGTGATGGCGATCCTTGCATTGGCCTCGCTCGTTTCGTGGACGTATATCTTCATGAAGGTGTTCGCTCTCCGGCAGGCGCGGCGCGAGGCCGACAGCTTCGAGCGCGAGTTCTGGGGCGGCGCCGACTTGGTGGGGCTCTATCAGCGCGCTTCGAGCGGGCACTACACCGTGGCGGGCATGGAGAAGGTCTTCGAGGCGGGGTTCAAGGAGTTCCTGAAGCTCAAGGGGCGCTCTGGCACCGAGCTCTCGGCGCTGATGGATGGCTCACGGCGGGCGATGAAGGCAGCGCTTCAGCGGGAGGTCGATGCCCTGGAGTCGCACCTGTCGTTCCTTGCGACTGTGGGCTCCGTGAGCCCGTACATCGGCCTGTTCGGAACGGTCTGGGGAATCATGAATGCGTTCCGAGGCCTGTCCAATGTGGCGCAGGCGACGCTCGCGCAGGTGGCGCCGGGCATTGCGGAAGCGCTCGTGGCCACTGCCATTGGCCTGTTTGCGGCCATCCCGGCCGTCATCGCCTACAACCGCTTCTCGCATGACATCGACCGGCTCGTCGGGCGCTACGAGAGCTTCATGGAGGAGTTGTCCAACATCCTTCAGCGCCAGGCGCACCAGCCGACTCGCTGACCATGGGCCGCCGTCGCGCCATCGCCGAGATCAACGTCGTTCCTTACATCGACGTGATGCTGGTGCTGCTCATCATTTTCATGGTCGCGGCCCCCTTGATCAACCCCGGCCAGATAGACCTGCCGCAGGTTGGCTCGAAGCTGGACTCGGCGGTCGCGCCGATCGAAGTGCGGGTCAAGGCAAGCGGCTCGCTTGCGATTGTCGATCGCAATCAATCGGGCGCCGAGCAGCCTGTGGACCGGGCGGGGCTGCTGGAGGCGGTTCGCCGTGCCCAGGGGGGCGACGGCGCTCGCGCCGTGGTCATAGCCGGCGACCGCCAGGTGCGCTACGAGGAAGTGCTCCGGGTTCTCGACACTCTTCAGCAGGCGCAGGTGAAGCGGGTCGGCCTCCTCGCGCGCCCTGCCTCCTAGCCTGGCGGTGTCTGACACTCCACCGAGAGTTTCCAAGCGTACACCGGGGCGCGTCTGGTCTGTGCTGCTGGCGGTGGCGGTGCATGCCGCCTTCTTCGCGCTGATCGTCTTTGGCGTCACGTGGCAGAGTCGACCGGTGCCACCGCTTGAAGCGGAGCTGTGGGATCAGTTGCCCCCCGCCAAAGCGCCAAGTGCGCCCCCGCCGGAGCCGGAAGCCAGGCTCGAGCCAAAGCCCAAGCCGCCCGAGCCGCCAACGCCAACCCCGGAGCCGCCCAAGCCCGTCGCGAAAGAGCCGCCCCCGCCCGCGAAGCCGCAGGCCGACATCGCCGAAAAGAAAGCGCGCGAAGCCAGGGAGCGCGACGAACGCGCCAGGCGCGAGGAACAGGAAAAGCGCAAGGCGCTGGAAGCGAAGGCGAAGGCTGAGGCGAGGGCGAAAGCCGAGGCTGATGCCAAGGAGAAAGCCGACGCCAAGGCGAAGGCAGACGCAAAGGCGAAGGCTGAGGCCAAGGCGCGAGCGGAGGCGAAGGCGGCAGCCGATGCCAAAGCCGCCGCAGATGCCCAGGCTGCTGCCGAGGCGGCAGCGCGCAACCAGGCGCGCCTCTCCGAGATCGACGGCTTCCGCGCGCGCATCCGGGATAAGATCCGGGGCAGGGCGAACGTGCCTGACTCGGTCACCGGAAGGCCAGAGGTGCAGGTGCGCATCACCATCCTGCCTGGTGGCGACGTGCTCGACATCACGATTGTTCGCTCGAGTGGCAATCGCGCCTATGACGACGCGATCGAGCGCGCCATCCGGAGCGCGCAGCCGCTGCCCGTGCCGAGCGCGCCGGAACTTTTCAGCCAATTTCGCAGCCTGACCTTGAACATCCAGCACGAACGCTGACCCGACCGATGCGCCAACTCCTCGCCCTCTTCGCCGCTGCGCTGCTTTCCCTGCAGGCAAAGGCCCAGCTTTCGATCGACATCACCACTTCCGGCGGGCGGCAGATTCCCATCGCCGTCGTGCCATTCGCGGGCGAGGCCGCGCAGCCCCTCTCGGTGAGCGGCGTTGTTGGCGCCGATCTCGCGCGCACTGGGCAGTTCCGGCTGGTGAGCAGCGCCGGCGTGTCGCCTCTGCCCTCGGAGCCGTCGGAGGTGGGCTTCGGCGATTGGCAGGCGCGCACCGCGGAGGCCCTGGTGATTGGCCGCATGGAGCGGCAAGCCGATGGCCGGGTGGAGGTCCGCTTCCGACTCTTCGACGTGCAGCGCCAGTCTCAGATCGCGAGCCTTTCCTACGTGGTGCCGGCCTCCCAGCTCCGGGCAACGGCGCACCGCATCGCCGACGTCATCTATGAAAAGCTCACGGGCGATCGCGGCGTCTTCTCCACCCGGATCATCTACGTCGTTCGCCGTGCCGCCCGCTACGAGCTGCAGGTGGCCGATGCCGACGGCGAAAACGCCCAGACGGTGCTCGCCTCCGACGAGCCTATTCTGTCGCCGGCGTGGTCGCCGGACGGCGCGCAGGTAGCCTACGTCTCCTTCGACCAGAAGCGTCCGGTTGTCGTGGTGCAAAACCTTGCCCTGGGCACCACCCGGCCAGTGGCGTCGTTCCGTGGCAACAACAGTGCCCCTGCGTGGTACCCCAGCGGCTCTGCGCTAGCTGTGACGCTCACGCGGGATGGCAACGCGCAGCTCTATCGGGTGGACGCCTCCGGCAAGGGCGACCCGGCGCGCCTCACCACCAACGCCGGCATCGACACGGAGTCGACGGTATCCCCGGACGGCAAGTGGATCGCCTTCACGTCGGACCGCGGCGGATCGCCGCAGGTCTACCGCATGCCCACCGATGGCGGCCCTGCGCAGCGCCTTACCTTCGAAGGAACCTACAACGTACGCCCCCGCTACAGCCCAGACGGCAAGTTGCTGGCGTTCGTGCAGCGGGAGGCGGGCAAGTTTCGCATCGCGGTTCTCGAGCTCTCGTCGGGGCAGGTCACGGTGCTCACGGATGGCGGGCTCGACGACTCGCCCTCGTTTGCGCCGAACGGTAAGATGATCCTTTATGAAACCAAGTCCGGCGGCCGCGGCCAGCTCGCGGCAGTTTCCGTCGACGGGCGTGTGCGCCAGCGCCTGGCGTCCGCTGCCGGCGACGTCCGGGATCCCGCATGGGGCCCGTTCGGGGGGCGCTGAAGTTGTTGCGCCCACAGCCTTTTCGTAATTCCACTCGCCTGCAGGAGGAACTTCCGTGAAGACAATCTGGACCGCCGTCGTGGTTGCCATAGCGCTTGCCGCGTGCAGCAGCAAGGATCCCAAGAAGGACGTTCCGGTATCGGAAGCCGGGAAGGGATCCCCCTCCTCGGCGGCGGCTACGCCGGGCGCGGGCAGTGGAACGGCAACCAAGCCAGTTACGCAGCCCGCCATCGCTGGCAGCCCGCTCAAGGACCCCAAGAACATCCTGTCTCAGCGAACGGTGTATTTCGAGTACGACTCCAATGTCGTGAAAGACGAGTTCCGTGCGTTGCTTCAGGCCCACGCCAAGTATCTGGTGGAGAACCGCGATGCGCGCGTGAGCATCGAGGGCCACACGGACGAGCGGGGCAGCCGCGAATACAACCTCGCCCTGGGCCAGCGTCGGGCGGAGGCTGTGAAGCGGGTGCTGACGGTGCTCGGCGTGCCGGAGGCTCGCGTCGAAACCGTGAGCTTCGGCGAGGAAAAGCCTGAGGCCACTGGCGGCAGTGAGCAGGCCTGGTCCAAGAATCGGCGCGGCGTGCTGCGCTATGCCGGGGAGTAGCGTCCGCCGAGCGGTGCTGGCGCTCGTGATCGCGGGCTCGGCGTCGTTTGCGCAGGCGGGCCTGTTCGACGACGACGAGGCGCGCAAGCGCCTCGAGGCCCTTCGCGCCGACCACGAGCGATCCCTGGCGGAGACTCGCGATCGGCTCGGCCGCGTAGAGGAGTCAGTCCGCAACATCGGGGTGGTGGAGCTGCTGCGCCAGATCGAGATGCTCACCGCCGAAGTCGCGCGCCTGCATGGTCAGATCGAGGTGCTTGGCTACCAGAACGAACAGGTCCAGAAGCGCCAGCGGGACTTTTACCTGGATCTCGACTCCCGGCTGAAGCGGCTCGAGGCGCCGGGTGCGCCCGCTGGCGCGCCTGCAGCCTCCCAGGCTGCCGCGGCCGTCACAGCGCCGCCTGCGGCGCCTGCCGTGACCGCCGCGATTCCGGCTTCGGCAGCCCCCGCCACAGACACGGCCGCGTATCAGGCCGCCTATGACTCCTATCAGAAGAAGGATCTGCCAGCGGCCATCGAGTCCTTCCGCCAGTTCCTCAAGGCGTACCCCTCGAGCGTACTGGCAGCCAACGCTGGCTACTGGCTGGGCATCAGCCTCGCCTCGCAGAAGGATTTCAAGGGCGCGATGGCGGCCCAGCGGGAGGTCGTCGCCAAGTACCCCAAGTCGCCCAAGGCACCAGACGCGTTGCTTGCGATCGCTGCGCTTCAATCTGAGCTGGGCGATCCCGGTTCTGCCCGTGACACGCTCGAGGACGTGATCGCCAAGTATCCCGGCACCGAGGCCGCCGCCAAGGCGCGCACCCGCCTGCCTGCCGCGCGCCGCTGAGGCCTCCTTGCCCCGCAAAGCAGTAGTGCTCGTCTCTGGCGGGCTCGATTCCGCCACGGTGCTCGCCATCGCCCGCGAGCAGGGCTGGGAGCGGCACGCGCTCACGGTCGACTACGGACAGCGGCATCGTGCGGAGCTGGACGCCGCGGGGCACGTCGCCAGTGCGCTCGGTGCCGCGACTCACCGCGTGGTGCGCGTGGAGCTCAACGCCTTTGGCGGCTCGGCGCTGACGGATGCGTCCATCGCCGTGCCAAAGTCTCCGACGCAAGGCATACCGGTCACTTACGTGCCGGCGAGGAACACGATCCTCCTCGCGATGGCGCTCGCGCACGCGGAGGTGCTGGATGCGGATGCCATTTTCACTGGCGCCAACGCCGTAGATTATTCGGGCTACCCGGATTGC
Source organism: Burkholderiales bacterium (assembly GCA_017853245.1). GTDB lineage: Bacteria > Pseudomonadota > Gammaproteobacteria > Burkholderiales > Usitatibacteraceae > FEB-7. The sequence continues at coordinate 27,219 of JAFMJY010000027.1, forward strand.
CGGCCCGAGTTCATCGCCGCGTTCGAGCAGCTGGCCAACGTCGCCACCAAGCGCGGCGTCGAAGGCTCGCCCGTCACCATCGAGGCGCCGCTCATCGCGCTCTCCAAGGCCGACATCATTCGCCGCGGCGCGGCGCTGGGCGTCGACTTTTCGCTCACGGTGTCGTGCTACGATCCCGACGCCCTCGGAAGGGCATGTGGTGAGTGCGATGCCTGCCGCCTCCGACGCGCCGGATTCGAGGCTGCCCACTTGCCCGACCCCACGCCTTACCGCCACTGAAGGAGCGCTGTCATGAGCGCCACGGCCACCAACATTCCCGTCATCGTCGTCAGCGCCGCTTTCGCCATTGCGTTCGTGATGGGCGCGGTCGCGCAGCGTACCAACTTCTGCATCATGGGCGCTGTTTCGGACGTGATGAACATGGGCGACTGGGGCCGCATGCGGATGTGGATGCTGGCCATCGCCGTGGCGATCGCCGGCTCTGGCGCGCTCTACGCGTCGGGTGCCATCGACCTCTCCAAGTCTCTCTACACGAGGCCGACCGTACCCTGGCTCTCCTACGTCGTTGGCGGCTTCGTGTTTGGCTTCGGCATGACGCTCGGCTCCGGTTGCGGCAACAAGACACTCGTGCGCGTGGGCGGGGGCAGCCTCAAGTCGCTCGTCGTGCTCGCGTTCATGGCGATATCCGGCTACATGACGCTCAAGGGCCTCTTCGGCATGGGCCGCGTGGCGTGGCTTGACCCGGTCGCTCTCAACCTCGGCGAATGGAAGCTCGCCGGCCAGGACCTTCCGAGCCTGCTCGGCCCTGCGCTGGGGCTGGACAAGAAAACTGCCATCGCCGCCTTCGCCGCGCTGGCCTCGGCCCTGCTGCTCGCTTTCATCGTCAAGGACGGGCACTTCCGCCGCAGCGTCGATGGCTGGCTGGGAGGCGCGGTGATCGGCGCCTGCATCGTCGCGGGGTGGTACGTCTCCGGGAAGATTGGCTTC
>JAFMJY010000028.1 GCA_017853245.1 Burkholderiales bacterium
CGCGGCCCGCGGCGTGTCAGACACGGGGATGCGCGTGCTCGAGCCGGGTGAGGGGCTCGAGGGCAGCATGACGATTACCGTCGAGGCGGTCGCGTGAGCGCTTCCGTTCAAGACTACGGCACCGCCCGCCTGTTTCTCGATGCGCGGGCGACGCTTGGGGAATGCCCCCTGTGGTCGCCCCGTGAACAGGCGCTGTATTGGGTCGACATCGCCGGCAAGGCGATTCATCGGTTCGACCCGGCATCCGGGAAAGACCATGCATGGCCCACGCCATCAGAGCCTGGGTGCATCGCGCTGGCGCGAAGCGGCGGCCTCGTCGCTGCGCTCCGCGACGGCTTCTACCGCTTTGCCACCGCAACCGGCGCGCTCACGAAGATCGCCAAAGCCCTACACGACACGTCGACGATGCGCTTCAACGACGGCCGTTGCGATGCGCAGGGCCGCTTCTGGGCTGGGGCCATGTTCGAGCCGCGCACAGCGGAGCGCGCTTCGATGTGGTGCCTTGAGCGAGGCCGCGTGCGCGAAGGCTGGGGGCCGAACACGGGCCTGGGCGTCAAGGTAAGTAATGGGCTCGCGTTTTCGCTCGATGGGCGGACGGCCTATCAAGCCGACACGCCGAATCATGTGATTTATCGCTTTGATGTCGATCCTGCAGCCGGCACGGTCGGCACACGAGAGGTGTTCGCTCAACTGCCCGATGATCGCCCCAGTCCCACCTACGGCGGGCGCCCGGATGGCGCGGCCATCGATGCCGAGGGCTGCTACTGGAGCGCCCAATACGAGGGCGCTCGCGTGCTTCGCCTCTCCCCAGAGGGCAAGGTCATCGGCGTGCTGCACGTGCCGGTGAGACGGCCGACGATGGTTGCGTTCGGGGGACCGGCGCTCACGACGCTCTTCGTCACCAGCGCTCGCGAAGGAGCGTCCCTGGTGGAACTGGCAAAATTTCCGCAATCCGGCGGGCTCTTCGCCTGTGACGTGGGCGTCGCCGGGCGCCCTGAACCCGAGTACGCAGGAGAGTGACCATGGCAGCGAACCATACGGCGACCTACCCCAGCCTGGCCGGGCGCGTGGCGTTCATTTCCGGCGGCGCATCCGGCATTGGCGCCTCGCTCGTCGAGCATTTCGCGCGCCAGGGCGCCAAGGTGGCGTTCTGTGATGTGGACGAGGCAGCAGGCCGCGCGCTCACGGGGACCCTCGCCAAGGAAGGCCTGTCGGCACGCTTCGACCGAGTCGACGTTCGAGACATTGCCGCTTATCAGGCCACGCTCGCTAAGGTCGAGCAGGATTGGGGCCCCATTCGCGCCTTGGTGAACAATGCGGGCAACGACACGCGGCACGCACTGGAGGAGCTCACCCCCGACTACTGGGACAACTGCCTCGCGGTGAACCTTCGGCACCATGTGTTCGCCATCCAGCAGGTGGCGCCCGGCATGGCGAAGGCCGGCGGCGGCTCGATCATCAATCTGGGCTCGATCGCGTGGATGCGCGGCCGGCCGAACCTGGTCGGCTACGCTGCCTCGAAGGCTGCGATCTCCGGTGTCTCACGCACGCTTGCGCGCGAACTGGGCGACAAGAACATCCGCGTGAATGCGCTCGTGCCTGGCGCCATCGTCACCGAGCGGCAGCAGGCGCTTTGGCGCAGCCCCGACGCAGACCGCCAGTTCATCGAACTGCAGTGCCTCAAGTTCCAACTGGAGCCCGCGCACGTGGCGCGCGTGGCGCTATTTCTGGCATCCGAGGACTCCAGCGCCATCACGGGGCAGAACCTGATCGTGGATGCGGGCCTCGGGCAGGTCTCCGTGGCGGGCTGAAGCAATCGCCACAGAGTGGCGGAGAGGGCGGGATTCGAACCCGCGTTAGGCTATTAACCTAAACACGCTTTCCAGGCGTGCGACTTAAACCACTCATCCACCTCTCCGCGGATGCCGCACTATTGGGGAGGGGATCCCCGAAAGAACGCGGATTCTACCCGTTCCTCTCGCCGCGCGACGGTCAGCGCCGAAGCAAGCCCGCCACCGGCCGCCAGAGCGTCTGGCGGAACAGCAGGGCCAAGAGCAACAACGCGATGGCCGCATGTACCGGCCACAGCCCGACCCACAACGGCATCTTCCCCTGCGAGGTCCACGCCTGAAAGACGGAAAGCGTGTTGTTGTAGACGGCGTAAGCCAGCACGGCAAAAAAGAGATTCCACGACCGCCCCGAGCGCGGGTTCACGTAGGCGAGCGGCACGGCGAAGAGCGCCATCAACACCACGGAAACCGGTAGCGCAATGCGCCAGTGCAACTCGGCGACATTGTGTGGCGTGGGATTGGCAAAGAGGTCCTGGGTATCGAGCGCCTTGGCCGGGAGCGACTCGCGCTTGGGCTCCTTCGGCTCGATCCGCATCGCATAACGCTCGAAGTCGACCGTGCGGTAATCGAGCGTGCCGGGCATCCCCTCGTAGCGACGGCCGTTCTCCAGAATGACGAACCGCTCACCGTCATCGCGATTTTCCAGGTACCCCTTTTGGGCGACCATGACACCGAGCTTTCCGTTCTGCGTCGACTGGACGAAAACGTTGTTGACGACGTTGTCGCGATCGGAGAGCTTGTCGACGAAAAACACGCGATCCGCCGATCGGGACTCGCGAAACACCCCCGGGGTCACCGCCGAGACCTCATCCCGGCTCTCGATGAGACGCCGGTACTCGCGGCTCTGGGCCTCGGCCCAGGGCCCCAGGCCCAGCGACAAAACCCCGCAAAGCACGGACAGCGGCACGGCGAACTGCAGTACGGGCTTCAGCCAGGCCGTGATGGAGAGCCCGGAGCTGAACCACACGGTCATTTCACTGTCGCGGAAGCTCCGGGTTAGCGTCAGCAGGACGGCGATGAAGGCGGCGATCGACAGCAACACCGGCAATACCGTGACGATGCCGAAAGCGATCATCCCCAGCACGGCCTCCGCAGGCACGTCGCCGAGCGCCGCCTTGCCGAGGAGCATGATGAGCAGCCGCGTGAGAATCAGCGCCACCAGGATCGCCACGACCGCGATCGCGACCAGGCTGAATTCGCGGATGAGGCTGCGCTCGAAGATCAAGGCGGCGTGGGGGCGGGGGTTTTTGACTCGGGCCGGCGAAAACGGGGATAATCCGCACTCCCGAAACGCACCCAAGTACTGGAAAACAAATGGAATTTAGCATAGTAGGCGGCAGCGCCGCCAAGCGTCGCACGGCTTGCCTGGTGGTGGGTGTGTTCGAGGGGCGCAGGCTTTCAGGCCCCGCCCGGGAAGTCGACCGCGTATCCCGCGGGCACCTGACGAAGCTTGCCCGCTCCGGCGACCTCGAAGGCCGCGCCGGCACCACCCTCCTGCTGCACCGCGTGCCCTACCTCACGGCGACCCGCGTTCTGGTCGTTGGCCTGGGCAAGGAAGCCAAGTTTGGCGAGAGCGCCTACCGCAACGCCATCTCGACGGCTGCCAAGGCGCTGCGCGACACGGGCGCCTCGGAAGCCATCATTACCCTCGCCGACGTCCCCTGCGGCAAGCGAGACCTCGCCTTCCGCATCGAGCAACTGGTGATGGGCCTCTCGGAATCGGGCTACCGCTTCGACCACCTGAAGAGCAAGCCCGCCAACGGCGGGACGGCCTTGCGCAAGGCCATCCTCAGCCTCGCAAACGAAGACCATCTGCCCGAAGCGCGCACGGCCCTGCGTCGCGCGGAGGCCGTCGCGGCGGGCGTTTCGCTCGCTCGCGATCTGGGGAATCTCCCGGGCAACATTTGTACCCCAGCCTATCTGGGCGATTGCGCCAAGCAGATGGCGCAGGAGCTCAACCTCCAGTGCGAGGTGATGGGCGAGAAGGAAATCCGCAAGCTGGGGATGGGCTCTTTCCTCGCGGTTGCGCAGGGGAGCCGCCAGCCGCCGCGCTTCATCGTGCTCGAGCACCGGGGCGGCCCCAAGGGGAGCGCGCCGGTCGTCCTGGTGGGCAAGGGCATCACCTTCGATACCGGGGGCATCTCGCTCAAGCCGGGCGCCGAAATGGACGAAATGAAATTCGACATGTGCGGCGCAGCCAGCGTGCTGGGCGCAATGAAGGCCGTCTCGCTCATGAAGCTTCCGATGAACGTCGTGGGGCTCATTGCCGCCACCGAGAACATGCCCGACGGCAACGCCATCAAGCCCGGCGACATCGTACGGACCATGTCGGGGCAGACGGTCGAGATCCTCAACACCGACGCCGAGGGCCGGCTGATCCTCTGCGATGCGCTCACCTACGCCGAGCGCTACAAGCCGGCCGCAGTGGTGAACATCGCCACCCTCACCGGCGCCATGGTGATCTCCCTCGGGCACGTCACCACGGGAATTTTTGCCAACGACGACGCCCTTGCCGGCGAGCTCTGCGCGGCAGGCCAGGCCAGCTGGGACCGCGCGTGGCACCTGCCGATGTTCGACGACTACCAGGACGGCCTCAAGTCCAACTTCGCCGACATCCCGAACATCAGCGGCGGCAGGGCAGGCGGCGCCATCATCGCAGCGTGCTTCCTGTCCCGCTTCACGCAGTCTTATCCGTGGGCGCACCTCGATATCGCTGGCACCGCATGGAAATCCGGCGCCGACAAGGGCGCCACCGGCCGGCCCGTGCCGCTGCTCTGCGCGTTCCTCGCGCGCCGGGCCGCGTGACCCGCATCGATTTCTACCACTACGCCGACGACAAGCTGCGCTACGCGTGCCGCCTCGCGGCAACGGCCGCTGCGCGCGATAGCCGGCTGGTGGTCTACTCGCCTGACGAAGCCACGCTCTCGCGCTTCGACCAAATGCTGTGGACCTTTGCCCCGACACGCTTCGTGCCCCACTGCCGGGTGAAGGACGCCGTCGCTGCCGACACGCCCGTGCTGTTGGCGAGCGAGGGCGAGGGGCTTCCCCACCACGACGTGCTGCTCAACCTCCACAGCGAGTGGCCGCCGTTTTTTTCCACCTTTGAGCGCCTGTTGGAAATCGTCGCCACCGACGACGAGGACAAGCGCTCGGCCCGTGCCCGTTACGCGTTCTACCGGCAGCGCGGCTACGAGATCCGAGTGAACGCAATCGCCGAAGCCTGACGCCGCCGTCGCGCCCGTCGCAATCGCACAAGCCGCAATCATGGAACTCGCCAAGAGCTTTGACCCCAAGGCCATCGAAGCCTGCTGGTACCCCCAGTGGGAATCGCGGGGCTACTTCCGCGCGGCATTCGATGAATCCCGCCCGTCTTTTTGCATCCAGCTGCCACCGCCGAATGTGACGGGCACGCTGCACATGGGGCATGCGTTCCAGCAAACGCTGATGGACGTGCTGGTGCGCTGGCATCGCATGAAGGGGGAGAACGTCCTCTGGCAGCCGGGAACGGACCATGCCGGCATTGCCACCCAGATGGTGGTCGAACGCCAGCTCGAGGCGGCGGGGAAGTCCCGGCGCGAGCTGGGGCGCGACGCGTTCGTCAAACGCGTGTGGGAGTGGAAAGAGGAATCCGGCTCGACGATCACCCGCCAGATGCGCCGCCTCGGCGCCTCCTGCGACTGGTCGCGGGAATACTTCACGATGGACGAGCCCCGCTGCCGGGCCGTCACGGAGGTGTTCGTCCGCCTGTACGAAGAGGGCCTCATCTACCGCGGCAAGCGCCTGGTGAGCTGGGACCCGGTACTGCGCACGGCTGTGTCGGACCTTGAGGTCGAGTCAAAAGAAGAGAACGGCACGCTCTGGGAATTGCGCTATCCACTGGCGGACGGCTCGGGCTCCCTGATCGTCGCCACCACGCGCCCCGAGACGATGCTGGGCGACACTGCGGTGGCCGTGCATCCCGAGGATGATCGCTATCGTCACCTCATCGGCAAGCAAGTGCAGCTTCCGCTCTGCAATCGCACCGTCCCCGTCATCGCGGACGCCTACGTCGACCGCGAGTTCGGCACCGGCTGCGTGAAGATCACGCCCGCGCACGACTTCAACGACTACCAACTCGGCGTGCGGCACCAGCTGCTGCTCATCAACATCTTCACGCTGGACGCGAAGGTCAATGAGAACGCGCCGGCTGCCTACCGGGGCCTGGATCGCTTCGAGGCACGCAAGAAGGTACTGGCGGACCTCGGTGCGCAGGGGCTGGTGGCGAGCGAGAAGCCCCACAAGCTCATGCAGCCGCGCTCGCAGCGCTCGGACGCAGTGGTCGAGCCGATGCTCTCGGACCAATGGTTCGTGACGATGGACGGCATGGCCAAGGCGGGCCTCGAGGCCGTCCGCGACGGTCGGACGCGTTTCGTGCCCGACATGTGGGCTACCGTCTACAACCAGTGGCTCGAGAACATCCAGGATTGGTGCATCTCCCGCCAGCTCTGGTGGGGCCACCAGATTCCCGCCTGGTACGCCGAGGACGGTACGCCCTTCGTGGGGCGCACGTTTGCTGACGCGGAGGCGAAGGCGCGCGCAGCGGGCAAGGCGATCAAGGACGAAGCCAGAGACCCGGACGTGCTGGATACCTGGTTCTCCTCTGCCTTCGTGCCCTTCTCCACCCTCGGTTGGCCCGACGAGGCACGGATGGCGAAGGAAAAGGCCTTCTACCTGCCTTCCTCCGTGCTGGTAACGGGCTTCGACATCATCTTCTTCTGGGTGGCGCGCATGATCATGACCACCCTGCACTTCACCGGCCAGGTGCCCTTTCGCGATGTCTTCATCAATGCCATCGTGCGCGATGCCGAGGGCCAGAAGATGTCCAAGTCAAAGGGCAATACCATCGACCCGCTGGACGTGATCGACGGCATCTCACTGGAGGCACTGCTCGCCAAGTCCACCCAGGGGCTGATGCTCGCCTCCCACAAGCAGGCGGCCGAGAAGCGCATCAAGCGGGATTACGCCGAGGGCATTGCCGCGTACGGGGCCGATGCCCTTCGCTTCACTTTCGCGGCGCTCTCCACTCACGGCCGCACGCTCAACTTCGACCTCAAGCGCTGCGAGGGGTACCGGAGCTTCTGCAACAAGCTCTGGAACGCCACCCGCTTCGTGCTGATGAACTGCGAGGGGCACGACACGGGGCTCGATACGTCGGCCCCTGTGGAGCTGAGCGTCGCAGACCGCTGGATCATCTCGCGGCTGCAGCGTGCGGAGAGCGAAGTGGCCCAAGGCTTCGAGGATTACCGCTTCGACACTGCGGCCCGTGCGTTCTACGAATTCGTGTGGGACGAGTACTGCGATTGGTACGTCGAAATCGCCAAGGTGCAATTGCAGTCGGGCTCGACTGAGGCGCAGCGAGGAACACGTCGCACGCTCATCCGCGTGCTGGAAGCCATGCTGCGCCTGGGCCATCCGGTGATTCCCTTCATCACCGAGGAACTGTGGCAGAAGGTAGCTCCGCTCGCGGGCGCGAAGGGCGACTCGATCATGGTGGCCCGCTGGCCGCAGCCACAGGAAGAAAAGATCGACGCGGCGGCCGAAGCCCAGATATCCTCGCTTAAGGAACTCACCAACGCGGCCCGTAACTTGCGCTCGGAGATGAACCTGTCGCCCGCACAGAAGGTGCCCGGGTTCATCCAAGCGGATGCGTCGGTCGAGCCCATGCTTCCCTACCTTCAGGCCCTCGCGCGCCTCTCGGAAGTGAAGCGCGTGGCGGCGCTCCCGGAGGCCGAGTCGCCTGTGGCCACCACCAGCAGCGGCAAGGTGATGCTGCACGTGGAAATCGACCGGGTGGCCGAGAAGGAGCGCCTCACGAAAGAAGTCGCCCGCCTCGAAGGAGAAATCACCAAGGCGGAGACAAAGCTCGGCAACGAGTCGTTCGTCGCTCGTGCGCCGGCCGCCGTGGTGGAACAGGAGCGCGCCCGCCTTGCGGATTTCCGCGCGAAGCGCGATGACCTGAAGGCGCGCCTCGCGCGCCTCGGCTGAGCCAGGGCCGCGCGCCCGCGCCGCCGTGCCCTACCCGCAGAGCTTCAGGGCCCTCAACTCCCCGAATTACCGGCGCTATTACATCGGCCAGGCCGTGTCGATGATCGGCACATGGCTGCAATCCGTGGCCCTCATGTGGCTTGCCTACCGCCTCACGGGCTCGGCGGGCTTCACGGGCCTCGTGGGATTTCTCAACTCCGCACCCTACCTGTTCGTCACGCCCTTCGCCGGCGTGCTCGGCGACCGCCTGGATCGCCGGCGAATCCTGATGACGGTCCTCGCGCTCCTGTTTCTGCAGTCCGTCGTGCTCGCCACGCTCACGGGGCTGGGGCTCATCACGCCGTTCTGGCTGGGCACACTGGCTCTCTTCGCTGGCCTTGCAAATGCCTTCGAGACGCCCACGCGCCAATCCTTCTACGTGCAGCTGATCGAGGCCCGGGACGACTTGCCCAACGCCATCGCACTCAACTCGATCCTGATGAACGGCGCGCGGCTGGTGGGGCCATCGCTGGGCGGATTGGTGATTGCCGCTACCAACGAGACAGTTTGCTTCGCCCTCAATGCGCTAAGCTTTCTGTTCGTGCTGGGCGCACTGCGTCGCGTTCGGCCAAGCAAGCCCCCTATCGCGCGAAAGAGCCAGCACCTCCTTCACGATCTCGCCGAAGGCTGGCGCTACGCCATGGGCTTCGTGCCCGTGCGACGGCTCCTTCTCATGCTGGCCGCCGTCAGCATTACCGTCGGGCCCTACAGCTCGCTCATGCCCGCCATCGCGGTGAAGACCTTTGGCGACGGCGCCGAGCTCGTGGGCTTTTTCATTGGCTGCGTTGGCTTTGGCGCCGTGATTGCGGCCGCCGGCATGGCGCGACGGGGCTCGGTTCGCGGGCTCGCCAAATGGATCCCGGCCTCGGCCCTGATTGCGGGCTCGGGTGCTATCGGCGTTTGCTTCTCGCGCTCCATCCCGCTCACCGCGGCCTTTTTCACGCTCTGCGGCTTCGGCATGTTCATGACTGCCGTCTGCGCCAACACGATGATCCAGAGCATTGTGGATGACGACAAGCGTGGCCGCGTGATGAGCTACTTCGCCATGTTCTTCATCGGTTCGCTGCCCGTCGGACACCTGGCCGGCGGCTATCTTGCCGATGCCATCGGCGCGCCGCGCGCCTTTCTCGTGGGCGGCATGCTCTGCGTGTTGGCGGGGTTGGTGTTCGCCGCCCGAATGGGCAGCTTCCGGGCGCCCCTGCGAGAGGCCTACGTGCGCCGTGGCGTGCTGCCGGCCGACGAAGCCCGACAGCAATGAGGCGAGTTGCCCGACGCGCGGCGAGCGGCCCCTCAACAGTCGTCCGAACGGCCTTCTAGAAGACGTTCGCGGTTCCCCGCAACGCTCGCGTAATGACCCTTTCCGTCCGCACCGTTGGTCTCTGGCGTACCGTTGGAGATCCAGTAGTTGCGGCCGAGGGAATCGTGCTTCTCCTGCAGGCCCAGTTGGGCGTTGTACCCGCTAAGCGGGCTTCGTTTCTCGCAGCGCTGCTTGCCGCCCCGCTTGTCGGTGCGCGCCGTCACGCTTTCCTGCTCTGCGGCTACCAGATGAGTTCGGCAACGGACCGACAGCGCAACGCCCGTCGCCCTTTCCAGCGCACCCGGTCCCGCAGCACTCTGAGAGAGTGCGACGTAGACAGACTCGACGTACTGCCCGGGGCCGTTTGGGTAGACGCGGTAGAGAACCCATCCCCGTCCACCCTGTCCCTCCAGGCGCCGGAATGCAAAGTAGCCGCCGCTTTGCTCTGGCGAGGCATAGCGCAGGCCGGCCACGCCGATTTTCTGGCCCACTGCCCCCGCAAGCGTGAGGATCGACTCCTCCGGCGGGCCGTACAACGGGCCGTAATAGGCCCGCATCGCCATGTTGACGCCCAGCACCCCCCAGCTGGCCGCGGCCCTCCCGTCCGGCGCGTAAGCGTCCAGCGCTGAGCCCTGGGGGTTGGCGGTCACTGTCCAGCCGGCCGGCAACAACACGGAACAGTGGCCAGCCTGGCGAGGCAATACCGCTATGGGCTCGGCAGCCACGGTCAGGGACGCCAGCGCTAAAAACGCAGCCAGCGTGATCGCCAAACGGCAATTCACGCCGCCACGGGTCGCGCTCATGCCGCGCCTCTTAATTCACCAGCGACCCACGGCCCCGACTTTCCGCCCTCCTTCTCGAGCAGCCGAATCTCGCCCAGGGTCATTCCCCGGTCGACGGCCTTGCACATGTCATAAATCGTGAGCAGCCCCACGCTCACGGCGGTGAGCGCCTCCATTTCCACACCCGTCTTGCCGTGGCAGCGAACCTCCGCGCGACAAGTCACCGTCGATGACTTCTCGTCGATGTCGAAGCCGACTTCAACCTTGGTAAGGGCTATGGGGTGGCACAGGGGAATGAGGTCGCTCGTGCGCTTCGAGGCTTGAATGGCCGCGATGCGCGCCACGCCCAAGACGTCGCCCTTCTTCGCCGTTCCGCTCGCGATGAGCGCAAGCGTCTCGGGCTTCATGCGTATGGCGCCTTCGGCAACCGCCCGCCGATCGGTCTCGGCCTTGGCACCGACGTCGACCATCCAGGCCTGCCCGCGCTCGTCAAAGTGGGTGAGATTTTCGTTCATAATCAAGGGCTCCCCTCACGGCGAACCTATTGCTCGGCCGCGTGTCGGAAGTATGGCCGATTTCGCGACTACCCGTCCCCATGTTCCGCCGCCTCGTTGCCCTCCTCGTCTGCGCGAGCCTGCTGCCCGCGCAGGCTCAGGCGTTGCCTGACCTGGGCGACGCATCGGATGCCGCGCTCTCCGAGAAGCAGGAGACGACCATCGGCAACCGGATCATGCGCGAGATTCGTGTAGACCCCGCCTTTCTCGACGACCCCGAGATATCGGACTACCTGCGCGCGCTGGGCGAGCGCCTGCTCAACAGCTCGGACCCACCGCGGCGCAACGTCGAGTTCTTCATCGTCAAGGATGAGTCGGTCAACGCGTTCGCGCTGATTGGCGGCCACATCGGCATCCACTCGGGCCTGTTTCTGCTCACGCGGAGCGAGGCGGAGCTCGCCGGCGTCGTGGCGCATGAAATTGCCCACCTGCTGCAGCGTCACCAGTCGCGCCTTCACCAGGCGCAGACCAAATTCCAGCTCGCCTCGCTCGCCGCCTTTGCGCTCGGGATCATTGCAGCCTCCCGAGGCAGCAGCAGCCAGAGCGGGCAAATTGCCGAGGCGGCCCTCACCAGCGCCGGCGCCATCGCGATCCAGGGCCAGTTGAACTACACCCGCGACCACGAGCGGGAGGCCGATCGCGTGGGCCTGGTGCTGCTCGAGCGGGCGGGCTTCGATCCCCGGGGCATGGTGACGTTCTTCGAGCGCATGCAGCGTGCCAATCGCCTCGCTGAATTCAAGGGTGCGCCTTCTTACCTGCGCACCCACCCGCTCACGGTCGAGCGCATCGCGGACATGCAAAGCCGGGTAGACACCATGGCGCCGCGCCTGGGGCCGGACAGCTTCGAGTACCGCCTCGCGCGAGCAAAGCTGCGAGCCCTGTCCGGGGCGCCAGCCGAGGCCATCGCGTGGTTTCGCGGCCAGCTGGCCAGTCAGACGGTGCTTCGTCCGCGCGAGGAGGTCTTCGGCCTCGCCTTCGCGCTCCGGCGCGCCCGGGATTTCGATGCTGCATTCCGCGAACTCGCCGTGATCCGCGAAGGCAAGTCGACGCACCCGGCCTTCGAGCTGCTCCACGCTCAACTGCTTGCCGACCTGAAGCGCACGGACGCGTCTCTTGCAGCCTTCGAATCGGCAATCAAGGCTTACCCCTATCACCGGGGGCTCGCCTACGGTCATGCAGAGGCCCTGATCGAGGCTGGCCGGCCAGCCGACGCGGTTGCCCTCCTCGTCCAGCGTACCAAGCTCTACCCGGACGAGGCCATTGCGTTCGAGCTGCTGTCCAAAGGGTATGCGGCGACGGGACAGCGCCTCCTGCAGCACCGAGCTCAAGCGGAGGCCTACTACCGCCGCGGCAATCTTGGGCGCGCAGTCGACCAACTTGAGCTCGCCACGCGCGTTCGCCAGTCGGACGACTTCGACATGGCCATCGCCGAGGCACGCCTGCGCGAGCTGCGTAGCTTGCTGCAGGTTCAGAAGGAAGCGGAGAAGGCGCTGAAGATCAGCTGATGGGCCGCCGCGTCTTCCCTCGGTGCAGGGCTTGGGGCGTCCGCGCGGGCGTGCCTCAGCTCTTGTTGACGGGCACTCTGGTCGGCGTTTCTCTCGCCGGCATCGCCTCCCCCGCCGAGGCTGATGCTGATGCCGACGCCGTCCGGGCTGAGCTCCGCGCAAGCCTTGCCAAGCCCGCCGCAGCCCAGGCCGCTGTTTCCGGAGATGAGGACACCCTGGCTCTGCTGGCGCGCGGCCACGAGATCTGGACGCGCCGCTTCGCCAACGGGCGGAACCTTGCCGGCTGTTTTCCGAACGGCGGCATTCGACTCGCCACGGCGCATCCCCGCTTCGATTCCACGCTCGGCCGGGTTATCACGCTCGAGACGGCCCTCAATCAGTGTCTGAAGGCGCACAACGAGCCCCTGCTGGACCCTATCGACCCGCAATCCATGGGCGCCCTCACCGCGTACGTTCGGTATCTCGCCGCCGGACAACGCCTGGCGATTCGCGTGGATTCGGGCCCTGCCCAAGCCGCTTTCGCTGCGGGACGGGAGTTCTTTTTTTCAAGCCAGGGCCCGGGAAGACAGTCCTGCGCCAACTGCCACGCGGCACCCGCGGGACAAGCCCCCGAGAGCGACCGACCGCCGCCTCCCGCGCTCGCGCTGGCAACCCGCTGGCCCTCGGTCAAGGAGGGGCGCGCCCTCACGCTGCAGGCCCATGCTCGGGAGTGCCTCGAGATCAGGATGCAAGCGCCCGCGGTGGGCGCCCTCTCGCTAGACCACCTGGATTTCTTTCTTTCCTACCTGGCGAGCGGGGATCCCATCGTCCCCAACCCGGCCACGCCCTGAGTCAGGCGCTCGCCCCGAACCCGGGCAGCTTCACGACCTCGTCCATGTCGATCTGGGCAGGCGGGAGAAACTGCTGTGCGTACCGGAGGTAGAGCTTTTCCCGGACGAACAGGTCGAAGAGGTCTGGGTCGATATGGCCCGAGGAGTGCATCTGCGACAGGATCGCGAGCGATTCCGACAGGCTCTTGGCCGTCTTGTATGGCCGGTCGGCAGCGGTCAGCGCCTCGAAGATGTCGGCGATGGCCATGATGCGCGCTGGCACGCTCATCTGGGCGCGAGTCAGGCCACGCGGATAGCCCCGCCCGTCGACGCGCTCGTGGTGACCGCCCGCGTATTCCGGCACCCGCTCGAGATGCCTGGGCCACGGCAAGGCCTCCAGCATCTTGATGGTGGAGACAATGTGACCGTTCATGACCTCGCGCTCCTTGGGAAGCAGCGTGCCGGACACGATGGTGAGGTTGTCGATTTCATCCGCCGTGAGCAACGGCTCGCTTTCCCCATCGGCCCGCTGGTAGGCGCGAGCGCCAATCGCCCGCACGCGGGATTGGTCCTCGGGGCGCATCTTCTCGCTGCCGACGTTGGCGCGGGCCAGGAAGGCGAAGTCGGCATCCAGGCGAGCGGCCTCCTGCGCATACGCCTCGCGAGCGCGCGCCTCGGTGGCGGGATCTTCCGCTTCGCGGGCCGACAGAATCGCCTCCCACATCGCCGCCCTGGCCGATGCCTTGGCCGCCTCGAATCGCGTGGCGATCAAGGCAATGCGGTCCTGGATGGTCTGCAGCTTGGTCGCCTTGTCCATCACGTGGGCCGGCGTGATGATCTTCCCGCAGTCGTGCAGGAGGGCGGCAATCTTGAGCTCGTGACGGTCCTTGTCCGTCATGCGGAACTCTGCCAGCGGCCCCTGCATCGCTTCGTGGGCCGCTTCGGCGATCATCATCGTGAGCACCGGCACCCGCTGGCAGTGGCCGCTGGTGTGGATGCTCTTGTCGTCAATGGCGCTGTTGATGAGCGTTGCCAGAGACTCGAACAGCGTTTCAAGCTGGTCGATGAGGTCCCGGTTGGCCAGGGCTACGGCAGCCTGCGAGGCGAGCGACTCGGCCAGGCGCTGCCCCTCGGCGTCGAAAGCGCGCACACGGCCGCTGGAGTCCATGGCGTTGACCAGCTGCAGAACGGCGATGACCTCGCCCTCGTGGTTTCGCATCGGCACGGCGAGAAAAGACTGCGACCGGTAGCCCATGCGGTGGTCAAAGTCCCTGGCGGCCGCGAAGTCGAAGCCCGACTCGGCGTACGCGTCCGCGATGTTCACCGTCTTGCCGGATAGAACGGCGTGGCAGGCAACGGCCTTGAGGTTGGGGCTTCCGTCGGGCATGGACAGCGGCAGCGGAGGCAGGCCCGGGGCGCTCTTGCCGGGCCCGCCCAGGGCAATGCCGAGGGAATCGTTGCGCACGATTTCGAATCGGAGCTCCCGTCCGGCCAGGCGGTAGAGGGTGCCTCCGTCCGCGCCCGTCAGCGCCTTGGCAGCGGCCAGGATCGTCTCGAGCAGGCGCCCGATGTCGCGCTCGCCCGACAACGAGACGCCGATGGCGTTCAGGTATTCGAGGCGCGCGAGTGGCGAGGCGGCCAGGCGATCACGGTCCGTCGCGATCGTCACTTGATGCAGACGGCGCGCACCTGGGCCATGTCCGTGAGGCCGCGCAGAACCTTTTCCATGCCATCCATCTTGAGAGTTGTCATGCCTTCTTCGAGGCACGCGACGAGAAGGTCCGCAACCGTGCCATGCTCCTGAATGATGCGCTTGACGCGGCCCGAGCCCAGCAGCAGCTCAAAGAGGCCCACCCGGCCCCGGTAACCCGTGTGATTGCACTCGTCGCAGCCGACTGGGCGGTAGAGCTGAAGATGTGGTGTGCCATAGCCAAACTCGGATTGTAGCCGCTCGAACGCCCTCTGGTATCCCGCTGCCGGGTCGGCCTTGAAGCCCGGCAGGTTTTCAAGCTCGGCGCAGTACTCCTGGAGGAAGTGCCGGGACTCCTCCTCGCCCGGACGGTAGGGCTGCTTGCAGTCACATAGGCGTTTCGCCAGGCGCTGGGCCAGCACGCCCAGCAGGGCATCGGCAAAGTTGAAGGGATCCATGCCCATGTCGAGGAGGCGAACAATCGACTCCGGCGCCGAATTCGTGTGCAAGGTGGCGAACACCAGGTGGCCGGTCAGGGAAGCCTCCAAACCAATGGCGGTAGTTTCCTTGTCGCGCATCTCGCCCACCATGATGATGTCGGGGTCGGCTCGGAGGAACGCGCGCATGGCCGCTGCGAAAGTAAACCCTGCCTTCGCATTCACCTGGCACTGGCGCAGACCGCGCTGGGTGATCTCCACCGGGTCTTCCGCCGTCCAGATCTTTGCTTCGGCCGTATTCAGGGTGGCAAGAACCGAGTGCAGCGTGGTCGTTTTGCCGGAACCCGTTGGGCCGCAAACGAAAAAAATTCCGTAAGGCTTCGAGACCGCCGACTTCAACCGCGTCAGGTTCGCCGGCGTCAGCCCGACTTGGTCGATCGGCAGGGGCTCGCCCGCGCTCAAGATGCGCATCACGACGTCTTCCATGCCGCCGGCGGTAGGGATGGTAGCCACCCGCAGCTCGATGTCGAGGGGTCCGAACTTGCGAAATTTGATCTTGCCGTCCTGTGGCTTGCGCTTCTCCGAAATGTCCATGTCGCACATGATTTTCAGGCGCGTGACCATGGCTGAGCGGTAGGAAGCCGGTACCTCGATGTAGTTGAACAGCGTGCCGTCCTTCCGGAAGCGAACGCCCGTGCGCTGCCGGCCGGGCACCGGCTCGATGTGAATGTCCGATGCGCCCTGGTTGTGGGCATCGATGATGATGCGGTTCACGAGGCGCACCAGCTCGTTGTCGGAGGCCGCAGACAAATCGTCGGAGGCGGCCGTCTCGTCGTCGTCGGCGAGCCCCGACAGGAGGTCACCGATGGACTCTCCCGCCGACCGGAGCTCCGCTTCGCCGCCGAAGAGCAGGTCGAGGAGCTGGGTGAAGTCGCGCCCCGTCGTGACCGTGTGCTCGACGCGGGTTCCGGGAAAGACGTTTTCCACCAGGCGGGAATTGCGCAACCGCTCGGGGTCCGTGGAGACGACGCGGATTCCTTCCTTCGTATTCTCCAGGGGAACCCACTGGCAGGACTCGCAATACTCGCGCTTCAGGTTCTTCAGCAGGTCCACCGGGCGGACACGCGTGGCCCTGTGCGGCTCGTAGGGCACACCGAAGAACCTGCTGAGCGCCTCGCCGACTTCCGACAGGGGGACACGGTGCTCCTCGAGCAGGACTTCCTCGATGTCTCGACGATGGCGACGCGCCGCGTTGCCCGCGCTCTCGAGGTCCTGCCCCGAGACGACTCCCTTGGCGACAAGTTGCTCGTACTTGCCCGCCATAGTCGCTTGGGTAGCCAGGCCCTTCGCGCGTTGCAAGGCGATAGCCACCGCGCGCGCGAGTACCCCGACCCCCTCCTCATGGACTGCGTCGAACGGAGCGCCCGAACGCGTATTCACCATCTGCACCACGCCAAGGAGCTCGTTGTCGTACACCCCCACCAGCGGCGCAAGCAGCATTTGGCGAGATCGATAGCCGGTTCGCTGGTCGACCGCTCTCGGGAAACTGACAGCAGGCGACAGGCGCCGGAGCTCGCCTTCGTCGTACACGTCCGCCACGCACACGACGACTCGACGTGCCGCGGCCAAGCCCGGCAGGGAGGACTCCGTGACCGGCAGCCTGAGTTCCCGGAACGACTTGGACCCGGCCTTCACGCGCGAGACAAGCGCCTTGCGGTCCGCGCTCAACTGATAGAGCGTAATCCGGTCGGCGCCGAAGATGTCGCAAATCTCCCCGGCGAGGCCGGGCATCGCCCCATCGAGGTTGTCGATGCCCTTGAGCCGGGTCGCGGCCGCCTCGAGGCGTTCGAGAAAAACCGTGCGCTCGGGAGCGCTCAGGCGGGTCGCTGAGGTACCCGCAACAGAATCGTGGATAACCTGGGCGTTCATGGTCGTTGGCGCTCCGGCAAGGGGATCCCGCCGGGCTCGCGACGACGGCGATGTGGCGGTGGCGCTTCATTATTCGCAGAGGGATGTCCCGAGCGACAAGCGGCCTCGTCAATGTGCCGCGCGTCGAAGACCCCGGGTACGAAAAAAACGTATGCTGCGCCGCAGCAATATCGAGGTGAAATACCCCCCCCCGCCCTATAATGCGAAGGTCATTTCCCAACGGGACGCGGCCGCCTTCGGGCATCCCGCCGCCGACACCACCTCATGGACAGACTGAACGATATCGACCCGCTGGAAACGCGGGAGTGGTCCGACGCGCTGGAAGCCGTGCTGGCCCAGGAGGGAGCCGAGCGCGCGCACTTCCTGCTGGAGTTGCTGGTCGACAAGGCCCGTCGATCTGGCGTGAACCTGCCCTATCGCGGCAGCACCGCCTACATCAACACGATTCCGCCGCACCTCGAGCAGCCCGTTCCGGGCGACATGGAGCTCGAGGCCCGGCTTCGTCACATCGTCCGCTGGAATGCGGTTGCCATGGTGCTGCGCGCGGGGCGCAAGGACCTCGAGCTCGGCGGTCACATCGCAAGCTTCGCCTCCGCCGCCACGCTCTACGACGTGGGTTTCAACCACTGCTGGCACGGCCCCACCCCGGAGCACGGGGGCGACCTGATTTACATCCAGGGCCACTCCTCTCCTGGCGTCTATGCCCGCGCGTTCCTCGAGGGGCGCCTGTCCGAAACGCAGCTCGACATGTTCCGCCAGGAAGTTGACGGCAAAGGCATCTCGTCCTACCCCCATCCCTGGCTCATGCCGGACTTCTGGCAGTTCCCCACCGTGTCCATGGGCCTAGGACCGATCCAGGCCATTTACCAGGCGCGGTTCCTGCGCTACCTCGAGCACCGCGGCATCGCGCGCACGGCGGGCCGGCGCGTGTGGGCCTTCATGGGCGATGGCGAAATGGACGAGCCGGAATCCATGGGCGCCATCGGCATGGCGGCGCGCGAGGGGCTCGACAACCTTGTCTTCGTCGTCAACTGCAACCTGCAGCGACTCGACGGGCCGGTGCGCGGCAACGGCAAGATCATCCAGGAGCTGGAAACCAGCTTCCGCGGCGCCGGCTGGAACGTGATCAAGGTCATCTGGGGCTCCTATTGGGACCCCCTTATCGCCAAGGACACAAAGGGAGTCCTCCTCAAGCGCATGGAGGAGGCGGTAGACGGGGAATACCAGAAGTTCAAGAGCCGCGATGGCGCGTACGTCCGCGAGTTCTTCTTCGGGAAGTATCCGGAGCTGAAGGCCATGGTCGCCAACATGACCGACGAGGACATCTGGCGGCTGAACCGGGGTGGCCACGACCCGCACAAGATTTACGCGGCTTACCACGCTGCGATGAACCACGCCGGCCAGCCGACCGTGATTCTCGCCAAGACCGTGAAGGGCTACGGCATGGGCGCCGTGGGCGAAGGCAAGAACATCGCCCACCAGCAGAAGAAAATGCCGCTTGAAGTCCTGAGCCAGTTCCGCGACCGCTTTGCCATTCCCATCCCGGACGACAAGCTCGCCGACATCCCGTACTACAAGCCGGCCGACGACTCGCCGGAAATGAAATACCTGCGCGACGTTCGCGCGCGCCTGGGTGGCTCGCTCCCCCAGCGCCGGCGCAAGTCGACGCGGCTCGAGGCGCCGAAGCTGGAAGCCTTCAAGCCGCTGCTCGAGGCCACGGCTGAGGGACGGGAGATTTCCACCACGATGGCGTTCGTGCGCATGCTCACGGCGTTGGTGCGCGACAAAAGCCTGGGCCGCAACGTCGTGCCGATCGTGCCGGATGAATCCCGCACCTTCGGCATGGAAGGCCTCTTCCGCCAGCTGGGCATCTACTCCTCGCTCGGCCAGCTCTACGAGCCCGAGGACAGCGATCAGCTGATGTTCTACAAGGAAGACAAGAACGGGCAGATCCTGCAGGAGGGCATCAACGAGGCGGGCGCCACCTGCTCATGGATCGCGGCCGCGACGTCGTACTCGACGAACGACGTGCCGATGATTCCCTTCTACATCTTCTACTCGATGTTCGGCTTGCAGCGCGTGGGCGACCTCGTGTGGGCGGCAGGCGACTCCCGCGCGCGCGGATTTCTGTTGGGTGGCACGGCTGGCCGCACGACCCTGAACGGCGAAGGCCTGCAGCACGAGGATGGCCACAGCCACATCCTGTCGGCGATGGTTCCCAACTGCCGCTCGTACGACCCGACCTTCTCGTACGAGGTGGCGGTGATCATCCAGGACGGCCTGCGCCGCATGGTCGAGGACCAGGAAGACGTCTTCTATTACGTCACCCTGATGAATGAGAACTACGCCCACCCGGCGCTGCCCGATGGCGCGGCGGAGGGAATTCTGAAAGGCATGTACCGCCTGGGCGGCCGAGGCGAGGCCAAGGGCCCGCGCGTGCAGCTGCTGGGCTCGGGCACCATCTTGCGGGAAGTGATCGCCGCCGCGGACCTGCTCGCCAACGACTGGGGCGTGGCCTCCGACCTCTGGAGCTGCCCCAGCTTCAACGAGCTGCGCCGCGATGGGCTGGCGGCCGCTCGCTGGAACCTCCTGCACCCGACGGAGAAGCCGAAGGCCTCGCATGTGGAAACCTGCCTCGCCAAGACGCAAGGCCCGGTCATCGCGTCCACGGACTATGTGCGCTCCTTCGCTGACCAGATCCGCGAGTTCGTGCCGCGCCGCTACAAGGTGCTCGGCACCGATGGCTTCGGCCGCAGCGATTCACGCGCCAACCTGCGGCGATTCTTCGAGGTGGACCGGCACTACGTCGTGGTCGCTGCGCTCAAGGCCCTCGCCGAGGACGGCGAGGTCGCCCCCAACCGCGTCGCCGAGGCGATCAAGAAATACGGCATCGACGCGGCCAAGCCCGCGCCGTGGACGGTATGACGCCCCACGCACCCAACACGCACTCAGGAGAGTCCCGTGGCGGACATTGAAGTCAAGGTTCCCGACATCGGGGATTTCAAGGACGTGCCGGTCATCGAAGTGCTGGTCAAGCCCGGCGACGCGGTCACGAAGGAGCAATCCCTCGTCACCCTGGAAAGTGACAAGGCCACGATGGAAGTGCCCTCGCCCGCCACCGGCGTGGTGAGGGCCGTGGCAATCAAGGTGGGCGACAAGGTGAGCGAAGGCAGCGTTGTGCTGACGCTCGAGGCTGCCGCAACGGCAACCGCCGCACCGGCACCCAAGGCACCTGCCCCTGCGCCGGCACCTGCCGCGCCGCCCCCCGTCGCTGCGCCCAGCGCGCCGCCGCCGACGTTGGCGCCAGCGGTACGGCCCGCCCCTCTCGCGGCCGAGGTTTCCGTCGGCACGCCGCCCCATGCGAGCCCTGGCGTGCGTCGTTTCGCGCGCGAGCTTGGCGTAGACCTCACGGCGCTGAAGGGCTCCGGCCCGAAGGAACGCATTCTCAAGGAGGACATCCAGGCGTTCGTGAAAGCGGCGCTATCGGGTGAAGGGCCCGTTGCTGCGCCGCGCGCCACAAGCGGCGGTGGGCTTGCCGACCTTGGGCTGCCGGCCTGGCCGAAGGTGGACTTCGCGAAGTTCGGGCCGATCGAGCTGCAGCCGCTCTCGCGCATCAAGAAGATCTCGGGGCCCGCGCTCGCGCGGAACTGGGTGGTCATTCCGCACGTGACGCAATTCGACGAGGCGGACATCACCGACCTCGAGGAATTCCGCGCGCGCGTCAATGGCGAGATGGCGAAGTCCGGCGTGAAGGTGACGCCGCTTGCCTTCCTCATCAAGGCCTGCGTGGCGGCGCTCAAGCGCTTCCCGGAATTCAATGCTTCCCTCGACGGCGATAACCTGGTGCTCAAGCGCTACTGGCATGTCGGCTTTGCGGCCGACACGCCGAACGGGCTCGTCGTGCCGGTGATCCGCGACGCGGACCAGAAGGGCGTCGTCGAGCTCGCCAAGGAAACCTCGGCGCTGGCCGCCAAGGCGCGCGATGGCAAGCTGACCCCGGCGGAAATGCAGGGCGGCACGTTCTCCATCTCCTCGCTCGGCGGCATCGGCGGGACGGCATTCACGCCAATCGTCAACGCGCCGGAGGTGGCGATCCTCGGCGTCTCCAAGGCGGCGATGAAGCCGGTGTGGGACGGCAAGTCCTTCCAGCCACGCCTGATGATGCCGCTCTCGCTCTCGTACGACCATCGCGTCATCGATGGCGCTTCGGCAGCACGCTTCACCACGTACCTCGCCCAGGTCGTCGCTGACCTCCGGCGCAGCGTTCTTTAGGAGCGCACGCCATGGCGGCCATCGAAGTTCGCGTTCCCGACATCGGGGATTTCAAGGACGTCCCGGTCATCGAGGTGCTGGTGGAGGCGGGCGACGTGGTGAAGAAGGAGGATCCCCTCCTCGCGCTCGAGAGCGACAAGGCCACGATGGAAATTCCCGCGCCGCACGCCGGCACGGTGAAGTCCGTCCGCGTGAAGGTGGGTGACAAGGTCTCCGAGGGCACGGTCATCCTCGAGCTCGAGGCTGCCGCCGCTGCCACTACCCCGCAAGCGCCCGCCACCTCCCCCCTCACTGCAGCACCCGCACCCAAGCCCGCTGCTCCGCCCGCTCCGCCCGCCAGCGCACCGGCTCGCACAGCCGCCGCACCCTCTTCCCCGAACGCGCTTCGTGACGCGCTCAATTCCACGCTCGCGAGCCTCGATGCAGACCTGCATGCCGAAGTGCTGGTGCTCGGCGCCGGCCCTGGCGGCTACACCGCCGCGTTCCGCGCGGCGGATCTGGGCAAGAAAGTCGTGCTGGTCGAGCGCTATGAATCGCTGGGAGGGGTGTGCTTGAATGTCGGCTGCATTCCGTCGAAGGCGCTTCTGCACACCGCCAAGGTCATCACCGATGCCGAAGACGCCGCCCACCACGGCGTGACATTCGGCAGCCCCAAGGTCGACCTGGGGGGCGTGCGCGCCTTCAAGGATGGCGTGGTGGGCAAGCTCACCAAGGGGCTTTCAGCACTGGCCAAGGGGCGCAAGGTCACCGTCGTGCAGGGCGCGGCCACGTTCGCCTCGCCGCACACGCTCGAGGTGCAGGGCAAGGATGGGCGCAAGGTCATTTCGTTCGACCACTGCATCATCGCCGCGGGCTCGCAGCCGGCTCGCATTCCGGGCTTCCCCTACGACGACCCGCGCCTCATGGATTCCACCGGCGCGCTTCAGTTGAAGGATGTGCCGAAGCGCCTGCTGGTGATCGGCGGCGGGATCATCGGCCTGGAGATGGCTACCGTATATGACGCGCTGGGCGCCAAGGTCACGGTCGTCGAGTTCATGGATCGGCTGATTCCAGGAGCGGACGCCGATATCGTGAAGCCGCTGCACAAGCGCATCGAAAAGCGCTACGAGAAAATTCTCCTCGGCACCAAGGTCGCGAAGCTCGAGGCCACGCCGCAAGGCTTGCGCGCCACCTTCGAGAGCGCTTCCGGCGGCGAAGCGCCCGCTGCCGCCACCTACGACCGCGTGCTGGTGGCAGTGGGCCGTCGCCCCAACGGCAACGCCATCGGCGCCGACAAGGCGGGGGTGCACGTGAACGAGCGCGGGTGGATTCCGGTAGACCGGCAAATGCGCACCAACGTCTCGCATATTTTCGCCATCGGCGACATCGTCGGCGAGCCCATGCTCGCGCACAAGGCCACGCACGAAGGGAAGCTGGCCGCCGAAGTCATCGCGGGACTCGCCCACCACGCCTGGGACGCGAGAACCATTCCCAACGTCGCCTATACCGACCCGGAGATCGCCTGGATGGGCCTGTCGGAGCCCGAGGCCAAAGCCCAGGGCATCGACTACGAGAAGGCCGTGTTTCCTTGGGCCGCCAGCGGTCGCGCCATCGGCATGGCACGGGAAGAAGGCGTGACGAAGCTCATCTTCGAGGCAGGGACCAAGCGGCTGCTGGGCGCGGGTATCGTCGGCGCCAATGCCGGCGAGCTCATCGCGGAGACGGTGCTGGCGCTCGAGATGGGCGCCGATGCCGAGGACTTGGGCCTCACCATCCACCCGCACCCGACCCTGTCGGAAACCGTTTTCTTCGGCGCCGAGATCGCCGAAGGCACGATCACGGACCTGATGCCCAAGAAGTAGCCGGGCGTCAGGGAAGGATGGGCGCGGCGACGATTGCCAGCGCCGCCAGCGCCGCGAGGCGAGTGGCGCTGAAGAAGCCTTTCGGCTTGGCCTCGGCATCCAGAATGCCAAGCACCTGGCCTCGCTCGTTTAGCAGGGGCAGGCACGCCTCGGACTGCACCTCGGCGTCGCAAACGTAGAACCCCCCGCCCGCCGCCACATGCTGGGCCACATCCTCGATCACCAGCGCCCGCCCCGTGAGGCCCACCGAGCTATTGGTGCTGCCGACGGCGAACTCGGGCGTCAGCGGAAACTCCGCGCGACTCGGGCGGCCCACATAGGCCACCTTGGCCAGCACCTCGCCGCCGCTCTGCAGCGAGCGCTTCGCGTAGACGCCCACCCAATCCGTCCCGGTGGTCTGCTGCGTGCGTTCCACCAGGCGCTTGAGCAGGGCAAGCCGGCGCGTAGCCTGCTCGCTTCGCCCGCCCAGCATGCCCGCCAGGTCGTACGGCGTGGGCGAGAGTTGGTCGACGACTGAGCAGGACCCATCCTCGGAGAGCATCGGAACCGGGTAGCGGTAGAGGCCTTCGGGGTCCGACACTGCGCCCACCTCACCCATGGCGTCCAGCAGGTCGGCGACGGCGAGCGACACATCACCAGCCCGCTCGGACAATTGCTCTAGGCCCGACGCGCGCACGTACGCCGCCACGCGAGCCAGCGCTTCAGGTGACACGGAACGGGTCGCCCCCACGGCTCAGGCGCCCGACTTCGCCGGCGCGGCGAAGTCGACGAACTCGACGGCCAGGCCGCGACTGCGCATCCAGTCCGCCACCGCGAAGCCCGTGGCCCGCGGCCAGGGCTTGAGGTCGGCCGGCTTGTACCGTCGGCACTCCACAATTTCCGCCCCCAGGGCGAGTGTTCCCTTGGCAACCGCGTGATAGCAAAGCATGACTTCGTTCTTGCGCTCGAAAATGTAATTGCCGATAAGGCTCGCTTCCGTCACCTCGAGCCCGAGCTCTTCCTTCACCTCGCGAGCAACGGCAGCCTTGGGATCCTCACGGGCCTCGAGATAGCCAGTGACGAGCGCAAACCAGCCCTCGGGCCACGCGCGGTTGCGGGCGAGGATGATTTCGCCGTCATGCTCAACCAGCGCGCCGACGGCGGGCGTGGGGTTGCCCCATTGGACGAAGCCGCAGTCGTCGACGCAGGCTCGTCGCAGCACCGTGCCACCGTCATCGGCGATTGGGCGCTCGGCCAGCGGCTGGGAACAACGTGGGCAGAATGCGAAGGCTTCGGCGCTCAAGCGCTTCCCTCGTCTTGCGTGAGGGCGCGCCGGGCGCGGCGAGCGATGAAGAACACGGCTCCTGCAATGATCGGCGCAACAAGGCCCATGGTGATGTCGGGGTCGATGTTGCCCCACCCCGCCGCCACGGCAGCCTTGGCCAGCACGCCGGCGAGCGACACGCCGTAATAGGTGATCACCACCACGGAGAGGCCCTCGACTGCCTGCTGCAGACGCAACTGAAGGCGTCCGCGACGGTTCATCGCCGCGAGCAACTGCTGGTTCTGGACCTCGCGGGCAATATCCACGCGGGTACGCAACATGGCGCTGGCTCGTGCGAGGCGCGCCGCAAGGTTCGCGATACGGCGCGACGTGCTGCGGCAGGTAGCCATCGCAGGCGCGAGGCGCCGATTGAGAAACTCCTCGATCGGCGAGAGGCCGGGAATACGAAGCTCCCGCAGCTCCGCCAGCCGCCGCGCCACCAGCGCCTCGTAGGCTTCTGACGCCTCGAAGCGAAACCCCGTTTCGCTTTGCAGGTGCTCGACCCGGACTGCGAGCCGCGTGAGGTCATCCAGGAGCGACGCCTCGTCCTCAGACTTGGCGGCCGAGATGCGCTCCACGAGCGCGCGTAGCGCCGCCTCCAATTCCGCCAGGCGAGACGCGCAGCCGCGTGCCACGGGAAAAGCGAGCAGCGCCATCATCCGATAGGTCTCGATCTCCAGCAGGCGCTGCACCATGCGGCCCGCCTGCCCTGGCCCCATGGCCCGGTTGAGCACAAGGAATCGCGTGAAGCCATCCTCCCGAATACGCAGGTCGGTATAGGCCCATGCGTTGCCCTCGGCGATGGCGCCACCGAGAACCGTGGGCGCGTCGGACTCGAATGCCTTGGGCGGCGGTGAAGCGCCCTCGAAGGGCACGAGGTCCAGGGAAACCGCCACGAAGACTTCGCCGGGCAGCGATGTGGCGGCCTTCGACCAACCCGCTCGATCGAGCAGCGCCTCGGGGGCCGCGCTTTGGCCTCCGGGGGCGAGGAACGTGTAGCCCGTGAACTCGGAGTGGCCTTCCCACTTGAGCAGCAGCCCTGCCGGCCCCGAGACGATGGCGTGATCGGCGCCCGCCGGCACTTCGGCGCCATGCGACTTGGCAATGCCACGAAAGCCGTCCCGGTGCGCGTCGCGTTCGTGCGGCGCGTGCCGCACCGCGAGGTAAACGACCTGCCAGCCGCCTTCAAGCCTGACCGGCGGGCGAGCGTGCACCTCATCGTTGAGCGCAGCCCGTCGGCTGTGCTCCGGCATCTTGAAGGCAGCGTTCGACACGGCCAGCGCCTATCCGTTGCTAGAGCCGTTCGGCAAGCCAGGCCTCGACGGACGCGAGCGCCGCTGGCAGTGCCGCCGGGTTGGTCCCACCCGCCTGGGCCATGTCCGGGCGGCCGCCGCCCTTGCCGCCCACCTGCTGAGCCACGAAGTTCACGAGATCGCCGGCTTTCACTTTGCCGGTGAGATCCTTGGTGACGCCGGCAATGACCGAAACCTTGCCCTCGGCGGTGGAAGCGAGCAGCACGATGCCACTGCCAAGCCGCTCCTTCGCCTTGTCGAGCGCTTCGCGGAGCATGCCGACATCCGCGCCCTCAAGCACCATCGTCAACGCCTTCACACCCTTGATCGTCTTTGTTCCCGCAGCGAGCGTGTCCTCGAGGCGGCCCGCAGCCAGCTGCCCCTTCACACGGGCAAGCTCCTTCTCAAGCGACTTCACCTGCTCGAGCACCTGGGCGATCTTTGACTCGATCTCCTGCGGTTGGGCGCGCAGCGACTCTGCCGTGCGCGCGAGACGCTCGCGGTCGCGACGCGCCTCGCCAATTGCGACACTGCCCGCCACCGCCTCCACTCGCCGCACGCCTGCCGCCACACCGCCTTCGCTCACGATGCGGAAGTAGCCGATGTCCCCGGTACGCGCCACGTGCGTGCCACCGCAGAGCTCGCGCGAGCTGCCGATGTCGAGCACGCGCACGGTGTCGCCGTACTTTTCGCCGAAAAGCATCATTGCGCCCACCTTGCGCGCATCGTCGATCGGCATCACGCGTGCCTGGGTGGCGGCGTTGCCCAGAATTTCGGCATTCACGATCTCCTCGACCCGCTGCATCTGGTCGGCAGTCATCGGGCCATCGTGGCTGAAGTCGAAGCGCGTCTTGTCTTCGTCCACCAGCGAGCCCTTCTGCTGCACGTGCGGGCCCAGCACTTCGCGCAGCGCCTTGTGCATGAGGTGCGTGACCGAATGGTGGCGCATGGTGCGGTAGCGCTTGTCGAGGTCCACTTGGGCAGCGACCGTATCACCGACGGCCAACTCACCCGTCTTTACCGTGCCCAGGTGCCCGTGCACATCCGGCTGGATCTTCTGCGTATCTTCCACCGCGAACAGCGTGAGGCACACGCCCGATTTGCTCAGCTCGCCCCGGTCGCCCACCTGGCCACCGGATTCCGCATAGAACGGCGTGCGATCGAGGACTACGACACCCGACTCCCCTGCCGCCAGCGACTGGACCGGCGAGCCCTCCCTGTAGAGGGCCACGACGCGGCCTTCTTCGGCGAGCGTCTCGTAGCCCCGGAAGGCGGTCTTGGCGCCGTTGTAGTCGAGTTGTGCGCCGGCCTTGAACTTGCTCGCCGAACGCGAGCGCTCCTGCTGGGCGGCCATCGCCCGATCGAAGCCTTCCAGGTCCACATCGAAGCCACGCTCACGACCGATGTCCGCGGTCAGGTCCACCGGGAAGCCGTAGGTGTCGTAGAGCTTGAAGGCCGTTTCGCCGTCGAGCTTCTTCGCCCCACCCGTGAGCGCCGAGTCCAGGATCTGCATGCCGTTCTCGAGTGTCTCGCCGAAGCGCTCCTCTTCCTGGCGCAGGATTGCCGTGACGCGACCCTCGGCATCCCTCAGCTCCGGATACGCTTCGCCCATTTCGGCGGTGAGGTCCGCCACCAGCTTGTAGAAGAACGGCTGCTTCTGCCCCAGCTTGTAGCCGTGGCGCATGGCACGGCGGGCAATGCGACGAAGTACGTAGCCGCGCCCTTCGTTGCCCGGAATCACGCCATCGACGATCAGGAACGCGCACGCCCGGATATGGTCGGCAATCACGCGCAGGCTCGGCAACGACAGGTCCTTGGAGCCCGTTTCGCGCGCGGCCGCCTTGATGAGCGCCTGAAAGAGGTCGATCTCGTAATTCGAGTGCACATGCTGCAACACGGCCGTCAGGCGCTCGAGGCCCATGCCGGTGTCCACCGACGGGCGCGGCAACGGGTTCAGCTTGCCGCTCTCGTCCCGGTTGAACTGCATGAACACCAGGTTCCAGATCTCGATGTAGCGGTCGCCATCAGCCTCCGGCGAGCCGGGCGGACCGCCCGCCACCCCGGGGCCGTGGTCATAGAAGATTTCCGAGCACGGGCCGCACGGGCCGGTATCGGCCTTTTGCCAGAAGTTGTCGCTCTCGTAGGCACGCCCGCCTGGCTTGTCGCCGATGCGCACGACGCGCTCTGGCGGCACGCCGATTTCCTTGGTCCAGAGGTCGTAGGCCTCCTGGTCCGTGTGGTAGACCGTCGTCCAGAGCTTTTCCTTCGGCAGGCCGTAGACCTGCGTGATCAGCTCCCA